>CAYRZM010000152.1:0-16654 GCA_964428685.1 uncultured Devosia sp.
CCACACGGCCCAGTTCCACCGGCTGTTCCGGGTCTTCACCTACATGTGGTCGACCCTGTTCGTCCTCAACGCCGCGCTGGTGGTGTCGATCACCTGGCTCGCGCTCGCCGGCTGGAACAATGGCGTGCTGACCGCCGCTGCCGTTGCAACCGCCATCCCGTTCGCCCTCCAGATCATGAACATGTCGGGCTGGATCCTCGATGTCGGTTCCAACATCTTCCGGCAGCTGGGCACGGTGCGGGACTCCATGGAGACCATCGCCCAGCCGATCGCGCTGGTCGATGGGCCAGGGGCGGCCGACCTCAAGGTCACAGCCGGCGAGATCGTCTTCGACGACGTGACCTTCAACTACTGGCGCGGCGAGACCGGCACGGTGATCGAGCACTTCAACCTGCGCATCGCGCCGGGCGAAAAGATCGGTCTCGTCGGCCGCTCGGGCGCGGGCAAATCGACGCTCGCCAACCTGACGCTCCGGATGTTCGATGTCGAAAGCGGGGCGATCCGCATCGACGGCCAGGACATCAAGACCGTGACGCAGGAGAGCCTGCGCGCGGCGATCGGCCTCGTCAGCCAGGACACCTCGCTACTGCACCGCTCCGTCCGCGAGAACATCATGTTCGGCCGGCGCGAGGCGAGCGAAGAGGCGATGATCGAGGCGGCCCGCCAGGCGCGGGTCGACGAGGTCATCGTCGGTCTCGCGGACCAGAAGGGCAATCGCGGCTACGATGCCCATGTGGGCGAGCGGGGCGTGAAGCTCTCGGGCGGGCAGCGGCAGCGTGTCGCCATCGCCCGCGTGCTGCTCAAGAACGCCCCGATCCTGATCCTCGACGAGGCGACGTCGGCCCTCGATTCCGAAGTCGAGGCCGCCATCCAGGAACAGCTCGCGACGCTGATGAAGGGCAAGACCGTGATCGCCATCGCCCACCGGCTCTCGACCATCGCCGCGATGGACCGCCTGGTGGTTCTTGAAGCCGGGCGCATCGTCGAAGAGGGCACGCACGCGCAGCTCCTCGCGAGCGGCGGGCATTACGCTCAGCTCTGGGAGCGGCAGTCGGGCGGCTTCCTCGATCTGGGCGAGTCCGCCAAGCAGACCGAGGCCGCGGAATAGAGTCCGGGGCGACCCGCCCCGGACATTCCTGTCGGGACTTGGCGGCTCAGGAATCGGCCGCTAAGGAGTCCGCCGCGGCGACTGCAAACGATTGGATCGGACTCATGATCCGGTCGCGCCGCACGTGCGCCGCGTCACCGCGGGCGGGGAGGACGGATGGTCAGGAGTGCAGCTGCCGCAGTGGGCTTGGGGGCGGGTTTTTCGGAAATTGATCTCGGCGGCGAGTATGCCCTGTCTTCGCCGGCCGTAGAGACACGCGTCCCGATCACCTTGCCCGGCGACGTGCACACGGCGCTGCTGGCCGCCGGCGAGATTGCCGACCCCTATTTCGGCGACAACGAAAAGGCGGTGAGGTGGGTCCACGAGACACCGTGGACGATGGAGCGGCGTTTTACCGCGAACGCGGCCGACATTGAGGGCTACCTCACGCTGACGCTCGAGAACGTCGACTGCAGCGCCACGATCTTCCTCAATGGCGAGGAGATCGCGCGCACCCAGAACCAGTTCGTCCGCTACGACATCGATGTGAGCGGCAAGGTCCGGGCCGGCGCCAACACGCTGCGGCTCGACTTCGCGGTGACCAAGGACATCGCCAGGGCGCGCGCCGATGCCCACCCGTTCCCCATTCCGTTCACGACGAACTACCAGTCGAACGGCCTGCCCGGCTACCACATGAACTTCGTGCGCAAGGCCGCCTGCCACGCCGGCTGGGACTGGGGCATCTGCCTCATGCCGATCGGCGTCTATGGCCGCATGGCGCTGCGCCGCTCGCGCCTTGCGCGGCAGGAGAGCGTGACGGTGGAGCAGGCGCATGGCCGCTCAAGCGTCGAGCTCGCGATCACCACCCGCGTCTTCGCCTTCGCCGCGGGCAGTATCGAGCTGACGCACGAGATCGCGGGCCAGAAGATCGCCGACAAGCTCGCCGTGCGGCCAGGCGAGAACGTCTTCGTTCACAACCTCACCATCCGCAACCCAAAGCTGTGGTGGCCGGCCGGGCAGGGGGAGCAGCCGCTCTATGAACTGTGGACCACCCTCGACGGCGAACGCACCACGCGCCGCATCGGTCTTCGCAAGCTCGAATGGATCGTCGAGAAGGACGCGATCGACCATTCGTTCAAGGTGCGGGTGAACGGACGCGACGTCACCGCGATGGGCGCCAACTGGATCCCCGCCGACGCCATCCCCTCGCGCATCACGCCCGAAGCCGTGCGCGATCTCCTCGAAAGCGCCAAGGCCGCGAACATGAACATGATCCGGGTCTGGGGCGGCGGGCAGTACGAGCCCGACTATTTCTATGAGCTCTGCGATGAGCTCGGCCTGCTCGTCTGGCAGGACGTCATGTTCTCGTGCATGAGCTATCCCTCGAACCGCGAATTCCTTGACGACGTCGCCACCGAGATCACCCAGCAGCTGCGGCGGCTGCAGCATCATGCCTCGATCGCGCTCTGGTGCGGCGACAACGAGGTTATCGGCTCGATCGGCTGGTATCCTGAAACGAAGGCGAACCGCGAGCGCTACGTCGCCAACTACACCCGGCTCAATTCGCTGCTGCAGCGGCTGGTGGAGGACGAAGACCCGGGCCGCCGCTTCTGGCCGTCGTCGCCCTCGCTCGGCTACATGGATTTTTCCGATGGCTGGCACACCGACACGCGCGGCGACATGCACTTCTGGCAGGTCTGGCACGAGGCGGCGCCGTTCGAGCGCGCGCGCCAGGTCAACCCGCGCTTTGCCTCCGAGTTCGGCTTCCAGAGCTTTCCCTCGATGGAGGTGATCGAAACCTTCACCGGTCCCGACGATCGCAACCCGTCGTCGCCGGTGATGGAGAGTCACCAGCGCAACACCGGCGGCAATGCGCGCATCCTCGAAACCATGACGCGCTACTTCCGGTTTCCACGCGACTTCGACCAGATGGTGTTCCTGAGCCAGATTCAGCAGGGGCTCGCGATAAAGACCGCCATCGAATACTGGCGCTCGACCAAGCCGCGCTGCATGGGAACGCTGTTCTGGCAGCTCAACGACACCTACCCGGTGGCGAGCTGGGCGTCCCTCAATTACGGCGGGAGCTGGAAGCTGCTCCACTACATGGCACGGCGCTTCTATTTGCCGGTGAACGTCGTCGCTGTCCCGGATGCGGCCACCGGTGACCTCGTGCTCAGAGGCCTCAACGACACGGCCGGGCGCGTCGACATCGATCTCGAGGTACTGGCCGTCGATGTCGCGGGCCCCTCGCGGATCGTCTTCACCGGGCGGAGCCGGGTGTCGCCCGATGCGGCAAGGGAGGTGGCGCGACTTTCGCTCGGCGACCTCCGGCCGGGCGAGTTCCTGTTCTTCAGCTGGACCGACGCATCGACCGGCGCAGCGCTCGGCGAAAACGACTATTTCTCGCAGGCCTACAAGGCCTATGACCTGCCGCAGGTCAAAGTCAGCGCCCGCTGGCAGTCGGGGGAAACCGGACCGGAGCTTGTGCTCGCCGCGGACCGCCCGGCGCTGTTCGTCACCGCCACGACCGACCTGCCCGGCCGCTTCTCCGACAACGCCGTGACGGTGCTTCCCGGCCGGGAAACCCGGCTGGCCTTCACGCCGCGGCCCGGGACCAAAGCGTCACAAAAAGCGCTGGCGGCAGGCCTGAAGGTCCGGCATCTTCGCCAGACCTACTGAGGATCAACCCATGCTGAATTCGGAACGGCTCGCGATCGTGCTGGTGCTGGTGGGCGCCGGCAGCCGCCTGCTGCATTTGCCGCCCAACATCGCCGCGGTCACCGGCGTCACCATCTTCGCCGGCTTTGCCATCCGCAACATCTGGCTGGCACTCGCGGTGCCGATCGCGGCGATGGCGCTCGCCGACGTCGTGCTGGGCTGGTACCCCGAGATCGTCTTCACCTATGTGGGGATGGCGGCCGGCGTGCTCCTCGCCCGCGGCCTGCTGCATCCGCTCACGCCGGTCCGACTGATCGGCACGACATTCGCCGCGAGCCTCGTCTTCTTCATCCTCTCCAACCTCGGCGTCTTTGTCAGTGGCTACTACGGATACACATTCGACGGCCTCGTCGCCTGCTACGTCGCGGCGCTGCCCTTCTGGCAGAACAGCCTCATCGCGGATTTCACCTCCACGGCGCTCGTCTTCGCCATTTACCTCGCCCTGACCAGGGCGATCCCCAGCGTAAAGGTTCAAGCATGACCGCCTCGATCAAGCGCAGCGACGTCAACCGCATCATGCGGGAGAGCGACAATTTCATCCGCTCGTTCGGCTACGTGATGCCGCCGTTCGCCTACTGGTCGCCGGCCGAGTTCAAGGCCCGCAGGGCCGAGGCGCAGATGATCATCTCGCGCAACTGCGGCTGGGACATCACCGACTACGGCCTCGGCGACTTCGCCAAGACCGGCCTGTTCCTCTTCACTGTCCGCAACGGCAACAACGCCGACCTCGGCAAGGGGCGGGGGATGCTCTACGCCGAGAAGGCCATGATCTCGCGGCAGGACCAGTATTCGCCGATGCATCGGCACAGCCTCAAGGCCGAGGACATCATCAACCGCGGCGGCGCGACGCTGGTCATCGAGCTCTTCGGCGACACCGGCGGCAAGTGCGATCGCAACAAGGGCGTCACCGTCTACACCGACGGCATCCGCCGTGAGCTGCCGGCCGGGGCGCACCTGAAACTTGCGCCGGGCGAGAGCGTGACCCTCATGCCCAACGAGCACTGGCACGCGTTCTGGGGCGAGGGTGGCGACGTGTTCGTGGGCGAAGTCTCGACCGTCAACGACGACAACACCGACAACACCTTCGAAGACCCCCGGATCGCGCGCTTCTCGGGCATCGAGGAAGACGAGGAGCCGTGGCACCTTCTGGTCAGCGACTACGCCACGTGGCTCAGGTAGGGGGCGTCGCCCCGCTGGAGGATCGACGGCTCACCGGCATCCTCTTCGTCGTCATCGGCTATTTCTCCTTCACCGTCATCGACAGCTGCGCCAAGTGGCTGACGCTCGGCGGGCTGCCGACGGGCGAGGTCGTGTTCGTCCGCTATGCGGGCCAGCTCGTGCTGGTCCTGGCGCTGCTCGGCCCGACCCAGCAGGCGGCGCTGGTGCGGACGCGCCGGCCCTGGCTGGAGGTCATCCGCGGACTCTGCCTCCTGGGCTCCACGGCCGCCAATTTCCTCGCGCTGAAATTCCTGCCGCTCACCGTCACCAGCTCGATCAACTTCTCGATGCCGCTGGTGCTCTGCGCGCTGTCGATCCCGATCCTCGGCGAGCGCGTCGGCTGGCGTCGATGGCTCGCCATCGCGATCGGCTTCGTCGGCGTGCTGATCGTCGTCCGGCCGGGAACCCAGGCGTTCCACCCGGCATCGCTCCTTTCGGTGGTCAACGTCCTGTTCACCGCCAGCTACATGCTGCTCAACCGCAAGCTGGCCGGCGTCGACTCGACCGGCACCCAGCAGTTCTATGCGTCGCTGGTGGCGACGGCGTGCGTAGCGCCCTTCGCGCTGGGCGGCTGGACGTGGCCGAACGACACCCTCGGCTGGCTCGTCTTCGTGCTTATCGGCGCGGCGGCGTTCGTCGGCCACATGTTCCTGACCGCCGGCCATCGCTTCGCGCCCGCCTCCGTGCTGGCGCCCTTCGGCTATTTCCAGATCGTGTTCATGACGGCGTCGAGCTGGCTCGTCTTCGGCCAGCCGCCCGACATCTGGATCTATCTGGGCGCGCCGATCGTCATCGGTTCGGGTCTCTACATCTGGCTGCGGGAGCGCCAGCTCAGCAAAGCCACGGTCACGGAAGTTGCCGCCGACGACTAGCCCGGCGTTTGTGATCGGCGGCGGGTTGCGCGCTTCGGGCAATCGGCCCTAGATTCCGTGCGGGGTTGAGAAGAGGGCGGACCATATGCCGGTGCAGCTGATCGACGCCCGGCTGCCCGACTTCGGGGTGCCGGCGACGCGTCCCGAACTGCCGCGCGACATCTATGCCGAGCGCCTGGCGGCGCTGGCAAAGGCTCGGCGCGCCGCGAGCTGCGACGCGCTGGTGATCTACGCCGACCGCGAGCACTCGGCCAATCTCGCCTGGCTGACGGGCTTTGATCCGCGCTTCGAGGAAGCCCTGCTGATCCTGCCGGCCGGAGCGACGCCGACGCTGCTTGCCGGCCCCGAGAATCTTGGACGCGCGGGCCACGCGATGATCGAAGTCGAGGCACGGCTCTACCCGCCCTTCGGATTGCTCGGCCAGGATCGCAGCCAGTCGCCCGACCTCGAAGAGGTCTTGGCCAGCGCCGGCATCGGCCGCGGCCAGCGCGTCGGCGTGCTCGGCTGGAAGTACTACGGCACCGCCGAAGCCGCGCGTCCCGACGCGTGGTTCGAGACCCCGTCCTTCATCATCGACACGCTGCGCCGGCTGACCGGCGGCGAGGGCAGGGTGGTCAATGCCAATGCGCTGCTTATGGACGCCAGCAGCGGCCTTCGCGCCGTCAACGAGATCGCGCAGATCGCGCAGTTCGAGTTCGGCGCCGTGATGGCCTCGGAGGCGCTCAAGGCGCTCTTTCGCAACCTCAAGCCGGGAATGAGCGAGTTCGCCGCGGTGCAGACGATGGGCCTGGGTGTCCTGCCGCACACCTGCCACACCATGCTCTCGACGGGCGCACGGCTCTCGGGGCTCGAAAGTCCGGGCGGAAAAATCATCGCGCGCGGCGATCCGCTGACCACCGCCGTCGGCTATCCCGGGGGCCTGTCGAGCCGCGTCGGCTGGGTCGTCGCCGACCGCGGGGAGCTGCCGGCCGAAGCGCCGGACTGGCTCGAGCGGGTGGCAATGCCTTACTTCGCCTGTGCGGCCGAGTGGTACGCCACGATCGGCATCGGCGTCGCCGGCGGCGCGCTCGATGCCGTGGCCCGAAAGCACCTCGGGGACAGCTTCTTCAATCTCGTGCTCAACCCCGGCCACCTCATTCATCTCGACGAGTGGCTGAACACGCCGGTCTATCCGGGCAGCCGCGAAACGCTACAGTCGGGTCAGGCCATCCAGTGCGACATCATCCCGGCAGTCGGGCCGCCCTACCACGGCGCCAACATCGAGGACGGCATTGCGCTCCTCGATACGGAAGGTCGCGCCGAGCTGCGCGACAGCTTCCCCGACGTGGCCGAGCGGATGGTCGCCCGGCGCACCTTCATGCAGGACGTGCTCGGCATCCGGCTCAAGCCGGAGGTCATGCCGCTTTCGAATCTCGCCGCGGCCTATCCGCCGTTCCTCCTGGCGCCCCAGCGCCTGTTGGCGATGCGCTAGGCTCGGCGAGGGCGGGCTCGTCCTGGGTGATGAGCCGGGCGCTCCGATAGCCGGTGAGATAGATCCAGAGCCAGTTGAGGGCGATGAAGATCCGGTTCTTGAGGCCGATCAGGAAGTAGATGTGGGCGAGCCCCCACACCCACCAGCCGATCCAGCCGGTGAGCTTGATCCAGCCGAAATCGATCAAAGCCCGGCTGCGCCCGATGGTGGCGATGTCGCCGAGATGCCTGTAGTGGAACGGCATCGCAGACGTGTCGCCGCTCAGCCGCGCCTTGATGACCTTGGCGGCGTGGCGGCCGCCCTGCTTGGCGGCATCGCCGATGCCGGGGATCGGCTTGGGCAGCGCCGCCGTGTCGCCGATCGCGAAAACTTCGGGATGGCTGGGCACCGTCTCGTCCGCCTCGACCTTCACGCGGCCCGCTCGATCGGCTTCGGCACCGAGCCACTTCGCCGCGGGTGACGCCAGCACCCCCGCGGCCCAGATGATCGTCTCCGCCGCGATCCGCTCGCCGGCATAGACGACTCCATGCGCATCGACCGCCGTCACCGCCTTGCCGAGCGACACCTCGACACCCAGTTGCCGCAAGGCCTTCTCGGCATAGGCCGACATCTCCGGCTTGAAGTTGGCGAGCACACGTGGCCCCGCCTCGATCAGCACGACGCGCGCTTCCTCCGGATGGATGTTGCGGAAGTCGTGCACCAGCGTGATCCGCGCGAGTTCGATGATAGCGCCGGCGAGCTCGACCCCGGTCGGGCCGCCCCCGATGATGACGAAGGTGAGGAGCGCCTTGCGCTTGTCCGCATTGTGCTCGAGCTCGGCCTTCTCGAATGCGAGCAGCAGGCGCCGCCGCATCGCCGTCGCGTCCTCCAGCGTCTTGAGGCCGGGTGCGAAGGGCTCCCAATCGTCGTGGCCGAAATAGGCATGCCGTGCGCCGGTCGCGAGGACGAGCCAGTCGTAGGGAACCGCGGTGCCGTCGCTGAGGCGCACCTGCCGGCCGGCGGTGTCGATCGACTCCACGGCCCCGAACAGCGTGGTCACCTCCTCGCGCCTGTGCACGAGCTGCCGGATCGGCCAGGCGATCTCCGAGGGGCCGAGCGAGGTCGTCGCCACCTGGTAGAGCAAAGGCTGGAACAGGTGGTGGTTGCGCCTGTCGATCAGGGTGATGTCCACCCTGGCGCCCTTCAGTTCCTTGATCGCGGCGAGGCCGCCAAAGCCCCCACCCACGACCACCACGCGCGGCCTTTTCGTCATCTCGTCCATTGGCTTCACCATGCGAAGCGCCCCACGCCCGCGACATAGGCCCTGCGGCAGGTTGTCGCAAGGCATGGAGCGATGCCCGGCGGCATGCGAGCCATGCATTCCGGGGCCCCAGAGGTCAGCCCGGGTTCACTTTTCGCCGCGAACCGCTTATTTCCGCGCCATGACCGACCTCGCCGCGGCCCGCCGCTTCTCTGTGGCACCTATGATGGACTGGACCGACCGGCATTGTCGGGCGCTGCACCGGCGTCTGACGCGCCGGGTGCTGCTGTTCACCGAGATGGTGACGAGCGCGGCGATCGTTCACGGCGACCGCGAGCGTCTCCTGGGCTTTGCGTCCGACGAGCATCCGGTTGCGGTACAGCTCGGCGGGTCCGATCCGCGCGAACTGGCCGAGGCGGTGCGCATCGCCACCGAGTTCGGCTACGACGAGATCAACCTCAACGTGGGCTGCCCGTCCGACCGCGTTCAGTCGGGCCGCTTCGGCGCCTGCCTGATGGCCGAGCCGGACCTGGTGGCGGAGTGCGTGCGCGCGATGCGCGACGCCACGGACCGTCCGGTGACGGTAAAATGCCGGCTCGGCATCGACGACCAGGACACGGAACAAAGCCTCGACCGCTTCGCGGACTTGATGATCACCGCCGGTGCCGACCATCTCTATGTCCACGCGCGAAAAGCCTGGCTCCGGGGACTGTCGCCGAAAGAGAACCGCACCATCCCGCCGCTCGACTATCCGCGGGTCTATCGCCTTGCCGCGCGGCTGGCGCCGTTTCCGGTGTCGGTCAACGGCGGCATCGAAACGCTGGCCGCGGCTGAAGACCACCTGCGGCACGTTTCGGGCGTGATGCTCGGCCGTGCCGCCTATCACGAGCCGCGGCTGCTGGCCGACATCGACCACCGCTTCTTCGGCGATCCGCCCCGGCCCTTTGACCTCCGCTTGATCGTCGAATCGATGGCCGCGTATGCCGAGCAGGAACTGGGCCGCGGCGCGCGTCTCCACCAGATCACGCGCCACATGCTGGGCCTTGCCAACGGCCGGCCGGGCGCGCGGGCGTTTCGCCAGATCCTCAGCGTCGATGCGGCGCGCCGCGGCGCCGGGCCGGAGGTGATGCTGCGGGCGCTGGCGGCTGTGGAGCCGGAGACGGTTGCCGCTTAGCCTACCGCTTATTGGTCCAGAAGTCGGCCTGCAGTTTTGCCGCCTCGTCCTCGAGCATCGGACCCACAACCTCGGTGGGCCGCTGGCCTGCGGCGAAGACGATGCCGCAGGGAAGATCGAGCGTCGGATTTTCCTCATGCGCACCCGTCTGCGCTTTGAGGTCGCGCTCGGTCTGGCCGAAGACGACGCGTCCGATCCCCGCCCAGTAGATCGCGCCGGCGCACATCGCGCAGGGTTCGGCGGAGGTGTAGAGCGTGCAGCCGGCGAGCTCGTCGAGGCTCAGGTTCTTCGCCGCCCATGACGCGAGCAGCCGCTCGGCATGCGCCGTGCGGTCGCCGCCCTCGCTGGTGTAGCCATTGCCCTGCTCGCGGAGGACCTTGCCGTTGCGGTCGGCGAGCACCGACCCGAAAGGATGGTCGCCCCCCTCGCGTGAGCGCTGCGCGACCGCGAAGGATCGGCGCAGCAGCCGCTCGTCAAAATCTCGTTGGGGCATGCGATCCTCGCCGGACGTTGTCGGGTCTTTGTGTCGCCTTCGCCCGCGCGCGTAAAGGCCGCGGCTAGTCGGCGAGCTCGAGCGTATCTCCCGCCACGGTGTAGCGGCTGAGGGTCTCGAGGAACGTCATGCCGAGGAGGCTGCCGTCGAGCGCGCCCTTTTCGGCGACGAACGCCGTCACGTGGCTGCGCCTGATGCCACCGATCTCGATCGAATCGAGCGTGACGACGGCCGCGCGTCCGGTGCCGTTCGCGGTGGTCACCGGCGTGTCGAAGGTGAGGCCGGCCACGTCGATGCCGGCGCGCTTGGCGTCGCTGTAGGAGAGCACCACCGCGCTCGCCCCGGTGTCGAAGAGGAGCGGCATCCCCGCACCATTGACGGTTGACGCCACGAGGAAGTGGCCGTCGAAGCCGCGGCGGAAGCTCGCCGTACCGTTCTTGGAATCGACGATGGCGCTGGTTGGCGAGAGCTCGCCGAAGACGCGCGCCGCGACCGCCTTGAGGTCCTCGCGGTAGGTGTAGCCCACCAGCGCCACCGCGAAGATGCCGAGCCACACGGCCAGATTGGCGGCGATTGCGCTGAACTTCTGGCGGCGCGAGAAGGCGCCCGCGGCAAAGATCACCGCGAGGATCACAAGGACCAGGACCTGGCCGAATTGCGTCTGCGTGATACCGAGCAGGCTCGCGGCATCGACGCTCACGAGCAGCCCGATTCCGGCCGCCACCAGCAATGCAACGCCCACGAACAGCATGCCCTGATAATGGGGGCGATTGGGGCGAAATCAAGCGGCGGAGGAGACGCGAAACGTTAAGCTTCGTTCAGGCGGCCGGGCGGTCGGCTTCGTAGAAGATGGCCTGCAGCGGCACAACGGTCGGGGACCGGCCGAATTCGGCATAAAGCCTTTCGGTCAATCGCGCATGAAGCGCCTCCGGCGAGACGCCGCCGCGCGCCCGCACCTGGTCGATGACCGGATTGCCGAAGATGAGGCCGCGGGCGAAGAGCTCGACCTCGGCGACCGGCTTGTCGATGGGCAGGACGCGCACCGTGATGTTGGTGAAGCCGGCATCGATCAGATCCTGCTTGATGGGATCGATGGCGGCGCAGGAGAAGGGCACGACATAGAAGCCCGGCGGATCGACCGGAAAGACCTCGCGGATCAGCCCATGCGTCACGCGCGCGAACCCGTTGTAGCGATGCGCGTCCCAGACGGAGAAGAAGTAGCGTCCGCCGGGCCGCAGCACGCGCAGCGCCTCACGATACGACTCGGGACGGTCCGGATAGAACATGATTCCGAACTGGCAGATCATGGCATCGAAGCTGGCGTCGGCAAACTGCAGCGCCTGCGCATCGGCGATGGCGAAATCGGCTTCGCCCTGGGCGAAGCGCGCGTTGGCGATATCGAGCATCGGCGGATTGAGATCGGTCGCGGTGACGGCGGCGTGCCTGGGCAGGAGGTCGCGGAGCGCTCGCGTCACGATGCCGGTACCGGCGGCGGTCTCGAGGACGTTGCGGGGTGAACGCGCCGCGACGCTCTCGGCCATGATGCGCGCGTAGTCGGCGAAGATGACCGGTCCGAGCCCGCGATCGTAGAGTTCGGGGATCGAACCGATGAAGTCGGCGGCGTTACGGTCCATGGGCGTCCTCAGGCGAAGATCATGAAGGCGGTGAGAGCGGTGACTTCGAGAAGGGCCTGCAGGGCCCCGATGAGGTCACCCGTCTGCCCGCCCACCAGCCGGCGGCAGACCTCCATCCAGCCCCACACCACCAGCGCGCCGAGCGCGTAGGCGGCCACGAGTCCGAGGACGCCGACCGCGAAGGCCGCGAGGCAGAAGCTGAGGAACACCGTGAACACAGCACCAATGGCGAAGACGCGCGTGCCGACGCGGCCGGCGCTGGCCGAAACCCCGGTGCTGCGGGCCGGCGGCAGCGAGACCGTGAGCCACAGCGCGCCCGACCGGGCCATCACCTGCGTTGCCAGCAGCACGCCGGCCGCCGCCAGCGGATTGGTGAGGCTACCGATGGCGGCGATCCGCAGCGCGAACAGCACCACGATGGCGCACACGCCGTAGGTGCCGTGCCGGCTGTCGCGCATGATCGCCAGCCGGTCCTCGGCAGTGTGTCCGCCGAAAAGGCCGTCTGCGGCGTCGGCGACGGCGTCCTCGCTCATCGCGCCGGTGACGATCGCCAGCACCGACATCGCCAGCGTCGCGGCAAAGAGGTGGTTGGCCCCCACCCACTCGAGGCCGAGCAGCACGGCCGCCGGCGGCAGGCCGATCACGAGGCTCGCGAACGGCAGGGCCAGCGCGATCCGGTTGAGATCGGGCCGCTGGTGCGGGCCGCCGACGACCGGCAGCCGCGAATAGAAGCGGAGCGCCATGATCAGGTCGCCCGCGAGGTGGGAATCGACCGGCAAGAGTCGGTTCTCGTTGGCCGGATGGCTCTGGGACGGATCGGGACGGCCCGGCGGCTGGTCGGTCAATTGCAATTCCGGGGCGGTTGGCTAGTGTCCCCGCGTTGTTCCACCAAGCGCCGGAGCAGGCAAGCCGTGGCCGCCACACGTTTCGATCTTGTGAGCGACTGGCATTTCGACACCCCGGTCGAGCGCATCTGGGACGAGCTGACGCGGCCCGACGAGTGGCCGGACTGGTGGCGGGCCGTCAAGAAGGTCGAACTGATCTCGTCCGGCGAACGCAACGGCATCGGCGCCGTCCGCCGGTTCAGCTGGGGCACGGCACTGCCCTATACGCTGAGTTTCAACATGACCGCGACCAGGGTCGAGCCGATGACCCTCATCGAGGGCGAAGCGCGGGGCGAGCTCAACGGGATCGGCCGCTGGACCCTCGAGCGCGAGGGCGCGGGGACGCACGTGCGCTACCAGTGGATCGTCGACGTCACCAAGCCATGGCAGGTGGCTCTGGCGCCGGTCCTGCGGCCGGTCTTCGCCTGGAACCACAACGTGGTGCTGGGCTGGGGCTATGAGGATTTGAAGACTCGGCTCAAGAAGACCGCCCACTGAGCGTCGTCCCCGTGCCCAACCCTTTTGCCGAAATCACCGACCTTCTGACCCTTGTGCCCGAAGGCAACGAAGAAGCCGTCGATGCGGTGCGCCGCCACGACGCACAGCTCACCAAGCCGCTCGGCTCGCTCGGCCGGCTCGAGAGTCTAGTCGAGTGGCTCGCCCGATGGCAGGGCCGCAGCAAGCCGACGCTAGACAACCCGATGGTCGCGATCTTTGCCGGCAATCACGGCGTCACCGACCAGGGCGTGAGCGCCTTCCCGCGCGAGGTGACGGCGCAGATGGTCGCCAACTTCACCGAGGGCGGCGCTGCGATCAGCCAGATCTGCGCCCTGCACGAACTCAACCTGCGCGTCTTCGAGCTGGCGCTCGAAGTGCCGACCGGCGACTTCACGAAGGGTCCGGCAATGGACGACAAGACCACGGCGGCGACCGTCGCCTATGGGATGGAGGCGATCGCCGGCAAGCCGGACTGCCTCGCCATCGGCGAGATGGGGATCGGTAACACCACCGTGGCCGCGGCGATCTATGCCGCGCTCTACGGCGGCACCGGTGCCGACTGGGTCGGCCGCGGCACCGGCGTCGATGACGCGGGGCTTCGCCGCAAGGCCGACGCCATCGATCGCGGTCTCGCCCGCCATCACGATGCGCTCGGCGATCCCCTCGCCATCCTCGCCCGGCTCGGCGGCCGCGAGATCGCGGCGATGCTCGGAGCGCTGGTGGCGGCGCGGCACCAGAACACGCCGGTGATCGTCGATGGGTTCGTCGCCACTTCCGCCGCGGCGATCGCCCACGCGGTCAATCCCGCGGCGATCGACCACTGCGTCTTCGCGCACGTGTCGGCCGAAAGTGCGCACGCCAAAGTGCTCGCCCGCATGGGGGTGACGCCGTTGCTCGATCTGGGCATGCGGCTCGGGGAGGGGAGTGGTGCCGCGCTCGGCATGGTCATGGTGAAGACCGCCCTGCGGCTTCACACCCACATGGCGACCTTCTCGAGCGCCGGCGTCAGCAACAAGGATTAGCTGCTCATCCGCGGCTGGCCTTCGGCCTCCGAGAAGATGCGCAGCTTCTCGCGCTTCTCGACCACCGGGGCGAGCGCATCCATCACCCGCGCCCGCGGGAAGGTCGCGATGACCTCGGTGCCGAAGCGCAGCTTCGAGAACAGGTCGAACCGCCCCTGGTGCAGCTCCATGATCTTCTGCACGATTGGCAGGCCGAGGCCCGCGCCCTGTTCCGCCGTCTTCTGCGCCAGCGAGCCCTGCCCGAACGAGGAGAGCACGGTGGCGATCTCTTCTTCCGGAATGCCCGGCCCGTTGTCGCGTACCGAAATGTATTGCCCGCCATCCGGCGAGCGGCCGACCATCAGCTGCACCTTGCCCGATTGCGGCGTGAACTTCACCGCGTTGCTCAAGAGATTGAGCACCACCTGCCGGATAGCCCGCTCATCGCCCCAGAGCTTGGGAAGGTTGCTGCCATAGCTGCAGCTGAGCTCGATTCCCTTAGCCTTGGCGCGGATTTCTACCATCCGCCGGCAGTCTTCGGCGATGTCGATCAGCGAGACCGCTTCCTCGTTGAGCTCGTACTTGCCGGCCTCGATGCGGCTGAGGTCGAGGAGCTCGTTGATGAGGTTGAGGAGGTGCTGGCCCGAGCGATGGATGTCGCCGGCATATTCCTTGTACTGCGGCACCTGGTGGGGGCCGAGCAGCTCCGACTGCAGAACTTCGGAAAAGCCGATGATGGCGTTGAGCGGCGTGCGGAGCTCGTGGCTCATGGTGGCGAGGAACTGCGACTTGGCGATGTTGGCCTGCTCGGCATGGCGCCGAGCTTCGTCCGACATCTCGCGCGCTTCCTCGAGCTCGTTGATCAGCGAGTCCTTTTCGGCCTGGTGCACGATCTCCTCGAGCTTGGAGGAGTGGAGCTGCCGCGCGAGGTAGACGAAGAACATCTCGCCGCCCACCGTGACGGCCGCGAGCGACCAGTCGAGCGTTCCGCCGATGACGCAGAGGTTGATCGCGACGGTGAGCGCCACGGGCATCGTGCTCATCACCGTCGCCGAGGGCAGGGTGCGGGTCGACACGGCATTGGTCGCGATGCCCACGAGCGCGAGGGCGAACATGACGACGGCCAGCGTCTGCGGATCGTGGCTCGCGAGCGTGAAGAGCGCCAGCAGCGACCAGGCGATGCCGTAAATCGTCTCGACCGTGATGAAGGTCGCCGTCCAGCGGCCGGCGTTGAACTGCGCGGGCGAAATCCGCTTGAACCGGCGGCAGGCAAAGACCACCGCGAGGTTTGCAGCCGCGACGAGGACGGCCCAGACGAAAGCGACGAGCGGTTCGACCCAGAGGCTCGAAAACAGCGCAAGGATCGCGAAAACGGCCGGCAGCACCAGCGCGCCCGAAATGCGGCTGTCGGCATATTCGTCCAGCAGCTCGAAATCGAAGCTGGCGCGGGTGCCCGAAGACGAGGTCAGCCGCTGGCGCGCGTCAAAGACCGCGCGCTGCGAATTGCGGCGCAGCTCGCGCCCCATTTGGGAGCGGACGTCGGCCTGGTGCGCCGGCTCGAACGGCATAACGCGGTACTCGGACTCAACTGCTGCTGCGCGGCAGCTACGCATTGGCTACGCTGACCGGTGGGAGCCTAAGCCGAACGTGGTTAAGGGGGCGTGAAATGCGTATCTCGCCGTGGTCGCCGACCCGACGTTTCCGGCCGCCCTATGCGGCCGCCGTGGCCCTTGTGCTCGCCGGGCTGGTGGGGGTGATGACGGTGCTGTTTGCGACCCCTCCCACGACCATTCGCGGCATGGCCGAAGTCGTCGATGGCGATACGCTGCGGATCGGCGGGACGCGCATTCGCCTGCTCGGCATCGACGCGCCCGAGCGCGACCAGCCCTGCACGCGCGCCGATGGAACGGTGTGGGACTGCGGAGTTGCAGCCCGCGACTTCGCCGTGAGCCTCGTCGGCCGCAGCGTGGTTGTCTGCACCTCGACGGGCCGCGACCGCTACGGTCGGTCGCTCGCCAAATGCGATGTGGGGGGCACCGATCTTGCGGCGGGGATCGTCGCCGCGGGATGGGCCGTCGCCGAGCTCCCCTATGCCCCGGTTGAGGCGCAGGCGCGCGCGGCGCGTTTCGGCATCTGGTCCGGAACGTTCGTCGCCCCCGCCGACTGGCGCCGCGACCACGGGCAGGGACTTGGCAGCTTCTTCGACTGGGTTCGCAGCTGGTTCCCATAGTTGACTCTGAGAACCGTTTTGCGTTCACTGCCGCCTTGCGGCTCGGACCTTTGCGCGCCATCGCGGCGCGCATTGCTTTTCCGCAAATCGATTTCAACGGGGGCGACATGGCGCTGGACAAGATCGACCGCAAG
>CAYRZM010000153.1:0-9289 GCA_964428685.1 uncultured Devosia sp.
CCGGCCAAGCCGCTCAATGTAGTTGATGTCGCCCAGGTGCTGCGGCACCGGCTCGCCGAAAGTGATGATCCGGTGGTTGTCGAGGTCCTCGACGCTCTTGGGCTCGCCCTGCCGCGCGAGGTAGTCGAGCGACATGTAGAAATGGTTGTGCACCGTGAACAGCTTGCGCTGGATCATCTCGGACTGGTTCGGCCGGTGCAGGCGGATGGCGACGTCGGCTTCGCGCATGGCGAGGTCGAGCTCGGCGTCGTTGAGCTTAATCTCGATGGTGATGTCGGGATAAAGCAGCAGGAATTCGTGGATGCGCGAGCTGAGCCAGGTCGAGCCGATGCCCACCGTGGTGGTGATGATCAGCTGGCCGGTCGGGACGTCCTGGCTGTCGGACATCTGGGTTTCGACCTGCTGCAGCTCCCAGTGCATCCGGTGGGCGGTGCGGAACAGCTGCTCGCCCACCTCGGTCAGCACCAGCCCGCGCGCATGGCGGATGAAGAGTTTCAGGCTCAGATCTTCTTCGAGCGCCGAAATCTGCCGGGAGACGGCAGACTGGCTCATGTTCAGCTTCTCGGCGGCGTGGGTGAAGCTCCCGGATTCCGCAGCGGTGTGGAAGATCCTGAGCTTGTCCCAGTCGAGCATGGCTACTCCGCCGCTTCGGCGAGCGATTCCTCGGCGAGGAACCGCTCCGCTTCGAGCGCCGCCATGCAGCCCATGCCGGCGGCAGTCACGGCCTGCCGGAAGACGTCGTCGGTGACGTCGCCGGCGTCATAGACGCCCGGGATCTTCGTCTGGGTGGTGCCCGGCTTCACTTCGAGATAGCCGCCCGGCTTCATGTCGAGCTTGCCGGCGAACATGGCGGTCGCCGGGGTGTGGCCGATGGCGATGAAGATGCCGTCGACGGGCAGGGTCTGCGTCGTGCCGGTGCTGCTGTTGCGGAGCATTGCGGCGTTGACGGACAGGGGACCGTCGGTGCCGCCGATGTCCACCAGCTCGGTGTTCCACAGCACCTCGACCTTGGGATGCTTGAACAGCCGCTCCTGGAGGATGCGCTCGGCCCGAAACTCGCTGCGGCGGTGGACGACGGTGACCTTGGAGGCGAAATTGGTGAGGAACAGCGCTTCCTCGACCGCCGTGTTGCCGCCGCCGACCACCAGCACATGCCGGTCGCGGTAGAAGAAGCCATCGCAGGTGGCGCAGGCGGAGACGCCAAAGCCCTGGAACTTCGACTCGGACGGCAGGCCCAGCCAGCGCGCCTGGGCGCCGGTGGCAATGATCAGCGCGTCGGCGGTGTAGGTCTTGCCGCTGTCGCCCTTGAGGGTGAACGGCCGATGGTCAAGATCGACATCGACGATGAGGTCGTTGACGATTTTCGTGCCGACATGCTCGGCCTGCGCCTTCATCTGCTCCATGAGCCACGGCCCCTGGATCACGTCGGCGAAGCCGGGATAGTTCTCGACATCGGTGGTGATGGTCAGCTGGCCGCCCGGCTGGATGCCGTTGATCATGACCGGCTCGAGCATTGCGCGGGCTGCATAGATAGCCGCCGTGTATCCGGCCGGTCCCGACCCGACGATGATGACCTTGGAATGCATGGGAAGGTCCCTCTCCTGAGCCGCTAAGATAGGCGCGCCGGAGTGTCGCTTTCAAGCAAAGGCATCGCGCAACGCCCCGGCTTGCGGGCCAACTCACCGAAAAGTCACAACCGCAAGGGCGTTTGCCCAAGGTTTGGGCAGGCGAGCGAAGGACGCTCGCGGCAGGCGGCCCCAAAGCGGGGCCGAGCTATGCGCGCATCGCGCCTAGACGAACTTGATCTCGCTGATCTCGAAGGTGCGCGTGCCGCCGGGGGCGGGGACCTCGAAGCTGTCGCCCTTCTGCTTGCCGATCATGGCGCGGGCGATGGGGGAGGAGATCGAAATGCGGCCCTTGCTGGCATCGGCTTCGGGGTCGCCGACGATGGTGTATTTGCGGGTTTCCTCGGTGTCCTCGTCGATGATCTTGACGGTCGCCCCGAATTTCACGGTCGAGCCCGAGAGCTTCATCACGTCGATGATGTCGGCGAGCGCCAGGATGCCTTCGAGCTCCTTGATGCGGCCCTCGTTGAGGCTCTGCTGCTCCTTGGCGGCGTGATATTCGGCGTTCTCGCTGAGATCGCCATGGGCGCGCGCTTCGGCGATGGCCGCGATGATGCGGGGCCGATCCTCGGCGGTGCGGCGGCGATATTCCTCGCTGAGGGCCGCATGGCCCTGCGGCGTCATCGGAATCTTGTCCATCGAACGTCTCCACATCCGGCAAAGCAAAAGCCCGCTCGCGCCGCTCGGAGGCGCCAGCGCTTCGTGCTTTGGGGGAACAACCCAAAAATGCGCCCTGAGGGGCCTTGGGTCAAGAGCGGCCGGCAGGACGGGCCCGCCGGCCGAAAGGAATCAGGCCTTGACCGCGGCCCAGGCGGCATCGGCGATCATTTCGCCGGCGCGCTTGGCGGCGACACGGGCACGACCGGTCGCGGCGAGGCGCAGGTAGTTGTAGGCGGGGCCGAGGATCAGCGAATGGGCGACCGGCCAGGGCAGGTCCTTGACCTTCCGCGACTTGACGAATTTGGCGTAGCTCGCCGAAGCCGAGCCTTGGCCTTCGGCCAGCGTGTCGGCGACGGCCGCGAATTCCGGCGCGGTGGCCGAAAGGGTGCGGATTTCGTCCATGAAGCGGAACAGCTCGGGATTCTTGAGGCCCCAGCTGACGAGGCCGGCGGCGCTGGCCTTGATGACGGCCTCCGGAGCCTCGCTCGCGGAGGTGGATTCGCCCGACCAGCCGGCGATGGCATCGTCGAGCAGGGCCATGGCGAGGGCGCCCTTGCCGTCGAAGAAGTGGTAAATCGACCCCGTCGTGGCGCCCGAGGCCTCGCGGATGTCGTTGATGGTGGTGGCGATATAGCCCTTTTCGAGGAAGCAGCCGAGCGCCGCCTCGAGGATTGATTCGCGGCGCTCATCGCCCGTCAAACGCTTGCGCGGCTTCACTTTTTTGGCACTGGCTCGAGCCATTCCATTCCCTTTCCGAAAAGAATTGTCTGGAATTTGCTTCCAGCATGGACTAGAGCGTAGTTCTAGTCGAGCGTTTTGTTGAAGTTTTGGACACGTTGGAGCGGAGACGAGGGTTGACGGTGGAAGATGACACGGTGAAGGCGGCGCGCCGGCTTTTTGCCGCAATCGAGGCGGGTGACACAGCGGCGCTGGGCGACCTCTACGCTGAGGACGCAGTTCAAATCGAGCACCCTAACCGCCTGAAACCAAACGGAGATCGCCGTTCCATTGCGGCCATGAAGCGGGACCTCGGCCGCGGCAAGCAGCTGCTTCGCTCCGAGCGCTACGAGATCGAGGCGGCCATTCCGGCTGGCGAAAACCTGGCGCTGCGGGTCAAATGGACCGGGATCGTTGCCGTGCCCGTCGGGGCGCTGCAGCCCGGAGAGGCGATGGTGTGCGAAAGTGGAATCTTTCTCCGGTTCGCCGGCGGCAAGGTGGTCGAGCAGCACAATTACGACTGCTTTGCCGATTTCCTCACGCCCAGGGCGGCAGGCGGGAGCCCCTGACGCGAACGGGCGCGGCCCTGCCGGACCACGCCCGAACCTTCAAAGCCGGTGTCGAAGCGGCGCCGTTACGACGCCATCGAGAGATTGTCGGCGGCGGACTTGCCGGTCCGCTTGTCCTTGACGATCTCGTAGTTGACCTTCTGGCCCTCATCGAGGCCGTTGAGGCCCGAGCGCTGGACCGCGGAAATGTGCACGAACACATCCGCCCCGCCCTCGTCGGGTTGAATGAAGCCGTAGCCCTTCTGCCCGTTGAACCATTTTACAGTGCCGGTAGCCATATAAGTCCCTCTCGCAGTCTCTGCCGTGGCGGTCTCCAGGGCGCTGGAGGGTCTCGCCAATCGAAATCTCGGTAGTGACGTCAGCAGGCGCGTTGAGGCGTCGCCAGGCACGGACAGTCGGCCGCAATATTCGACAAGAGCGTTCTAGCGTGAATCCTTAACGGACACAATATGTCGCAGGCAGCACCAAAACCCGCCCTGGCCAGTGGCCGTGCGGAGGCGGAAAAGTTGCTCGCATTGCATGCGTTGGGGCCTGGGAAGGCCCCGTTCCCGACGCCGGTCCCACTCGCAGGGGCGGAGCGCCGGAGGCAAGAGGATTTGACGTTTACGTCAATCGCAAAGCAGCGTCCAGTAAACTCGGCGCGCCCGCCGCTCCGTTCCTCCAAAGGTTCTCCCCATGCCCATCCGCGACGATTTCCGCTCCGACACGGTGACCCGGCCGAGCGCCGGCATGCGCGCCGCGATGGCGGCGGCCGAGGTCGGCGACGACGTGTTCGGCGACGATCCGACAGTGGCGCGGCTCGAGGCGACCGCAGCGGAACGGTTCGGCAAGGACGCGGCGATCTTCGTCGCCTCGGGCACCCAGTCGAACCTTCTGGCGCTGATGGCGCATTGCGGCCGGGGCGATGGCTACATCGCCGGCATGGATGCGCATTGCTACGCGCACGAGCAGGGCGGTGCGGCCTGGATCGGCGGGCTGCAGCCGCAGCCGATCGCCCACCAGCCGGACGGCACGCTGGCGCTCGCCGAAATCGCCGCGGCCATCCATGGCCGCGACGATCCGCACGTGGCCGAGACACGGCTGCTGGCGCTCGAAAACACGCTCGGCGGCCGGGCCATGCCGCAGACCTGGATGACGGAGGCGACCGCGCTGGCGCATGGGCGGGGCCTCGGCACCCATCTCGACGGCGCGCGGGTGTTCAACGCAGCGGTTGCGGGCAACATCGACGTCGCCGAGATGGCGGTGCCGTTCGACACCGTGTCGGTCTGCCTCAGCAAGGGGCTCGGCGCGCCGGTGGGCACGGTGCTGGTCGGCAACCGGGACGTGATCGGCAAGGCCCGCCGCCTGCGCAAGGCGCTGGGCGGCGGCTGGCGGCAGGCGGGCATCCTGGCGGCGGCCGGGCTCTACGCGCTCGAGCACAATGTCGCGCGGCTGGCCGAAGACCATGCGAACGCGCGGCGGCTGGCCGCGGGGTTTGCGAAGATCCCGGCGCTGGCGGTCGAGCAGAACACCAACATCGTCTGGGTGACGGTGGTGCCCGACAAAGCGCGCGCCTTTTCCGATTTCTACGCCCGCGAAGGATTCGGCATCACCGGCGGCTATCCGGGGAGCGACGCGCCGCGGCAGCGCTGGGTCACGCATCTCGACGTGGATGCGGCGGCGGTGGACCGGGCGATCGCCGCGGCGGAGCGGTTTTTCGGCTAGCGGGTGCCACGCCCTCGTGGTTCGACAGGCTCACCATGAGGTCTACTGGGGCAATGTGGCTGCGAGGATCTCATGGCGAGGCTCTCGAGCCACGAGGTGAGATCACGCGTGCGCCGGCAGCGTCACGTCGGCCCAGATGGGCAGGTGGTCGGAGGCTTCGCGCGAGAGCAGGGAGTGGTGGACGCCGGTGTCGCCGATGCGGATGTCTTCGGTGACGATGATGCGGTCGAGGGTGAAGACCGGCATGCTGGCGTGAAAGCTCGGGCCGCAGGCGGCAATCGTGTGGCGCTGCTCGAAGGCGCGCAGCACGCCCGAGGCGAGGTCCGGCTCGTTGAGGTCTCCCATCAGCACGGTGGGGAGGTTGGCTTCGAGAGCGCGCAGCTCGCGCACGATGGTTTCGGTCTGGAGCTGGCGCCACTTGCGCGTGAGGCCCAGATGCATGCCGACCACGCGCAGGCGGTGGCCATCGAATTCGAGATCGGCGACGGCGGCGCCGCGCGGCTCGAGATGGGGCAGCACCATCGGGCGCGCGTCGAGGACGCGGATGGCGCGCCGGGCGAGGATGACGTTGCCGTGGTGGCCGAGGCTTTGCGGGCGATGCGAGAAGCGGATCGCCTGATAGTCGGTGTGCTGCTCGATGAGCGCCGGATCGAGGGCGCTGAGGCGCGAGCCGAAGCGGCGATCGACCTCCTGCAGTGCGATGACGTCGGCTCCGATCTCGTTGAGCACGTCGAGCACGCGCGAGGGCCGCCGACGCCAATCGAGGCCGACCGCCTTGCGGATATTGTAGGAGGCGACCTTGATCTGCATGGGGCGGGGAACGGTGGGGGCGGGCGGAGGTTGCCAACCTTAGCCGCGGGCCGTGGCGGGCTTCAACCGCCCAATCACAATTTGCCCGCCTGCGACCGCCGAGATTCCCCGATCGCGCCCCACTTCCGCTGCCGCTTGTGATGTCTCATGCGGTTGCACGCCCGGGGCAAATATCCTCTAATCGCACCGGGCAAAGGGGGAACAAAATCATGCGCATCATTTCCGCCGCCGCGATTGCCGTGGCATTGACGACGACCGGGGCGATCGCCGCCGCCGACGACACGATCCCTTGGGGCGACGGATCGGTGGCCGGCTGGGACATCGCGGTCGACCAGAGTCTGCAGGGCGGCTGCTACATCCTTGCCGAATTCGACGGCAACACCATCGTCCGCATCGGCTTCGATCCGAGCAACTCGGACTATTACCTGATCCTCGCCGACGACGACTGGAGCTCGATCGAGGCCGACAAGGAATACGACCTCGTGCTGACGCTCGGCCATCGCGCACCCTGGGATGCGCAGGCCAACGGCATCATGCTGGGCGACCAGCCGGCGCTGATGGTGACCAGCACCGACACCGATTTCCTCGACGAGTTCGCCAGCCAGCAGAACATCAAGGTCGAGTACAACGGCAGCCAGATCGCCAACCTCAACCTTTCGGGCTCGGCGGCAGCGATCAAGGAAATGATCAACTGCCAGTCCCAGGTGGACGCCGCGGCCAACGGCTCCAACGATCCGTTCAAGAAGGCCGGCGCGGCCGATCCCTTCGCGAACTGAAGCGAGGCGGCGTCGCCTAGCTGAAATAATCCTGCAGCGGCCGCACCGTGAGCTGGCCGCTGCGCAGCCCGATGATCCCCTCGACGGCGGCGATCGCGCCGGGAATGGTCGTGTAATAGGGGATCTTGCCCATCAGCGCGGTGCGGCGGATGTCGCGGCTGTCGCTGATCGACTTCTGGCCCTCGGTGGTGTTGATCACGAGCTGCACGCCGCCGTTCTTCATGGCATCGACGATGTGCGGGCGGCCCTCGGCGACCTTGTTGACCTTGGTGGCGACGATGCCGTTGTCGTGGAGATAGCGGTAGGTGCCCTGGGTGGCGACGATCTTGAAGCCGGCGGCTTCGAGGTCGCGCATGGCGCTGCGGATCAGCGGCTTGTCGTCGTCGCGGACGGAAACGAACACGGTGCCTTCGCGCGGCACCTTCGACCCGGAGCCGATCTGGCTCTTGGCGAAGGCGAGCGCGTAGTCGGTGTCGAGGCCGATGACCTCGCCGGTCGACTTCATCTCGGGGCCGAGCACGGTGTCGACGCCGGGGAAGCGGTTGAAGGGGAACACCGCTTCCTTGATGGCGATGTGGTGGAGCGGCGTTTCAGTGAGGTTGAACGAGGCGAGGCTCTCGCCGGCCATGATGCGCGAGGCGATCTTGGCGATCGGCTTGCCGATGACCTTGGCGACGAACGGCACGGTGCGCGAGGCGCGCGGGTTCACCTCGAGGATGTAGATGGTGTTGTCCTTGAGCGCATACTGCACGTTCATGAGGCCGCCGACCTTGAGGGCGAGGGCGATCTCGGCGGTTTCGCGCTTGAGCTCGGCGATGATCTCGGGGCGGAGCGTCTGTGGGGGCAGCGAGCAGGCGCTGTCGCCCGAATGGATGCCGGCCTCCTCGATGTGCTCCATGATGCCGCAGACGAACACGTCCTTGCCGTCGGCGAGGCAATCGACGTCGATCTCGATGGCGCGGCTCAGATACGCGTCGAACAGCAGCGGGTTGTCGGAAAGGACCGAGTTGATCTGGCCGGTCTTGTCGTTGGGATAGCGGATGAGGACGTCGGGCGGCACCAGCGAGGTCAGCGTGTCCTGCACATAGCGCTCGAAATCCGCGGGGGAGTGGACGATCTGCATGGCGCGACCGCCCAGCACATAGGACGGGCGGATGACCAGCGGGTAGCCGAGGCGCTCGGCGACGAGCCGCGACTGCTCGAGCGAATAGGCGATGCCGTTGCGCGGCTGGGTGAGCTCGAGCCGGTTGATGAGCTTTGAGAAGAGATCGCGGTCTTCGGCGAGGTCGATCGATTCGGGCTGCGTGCCGAGGATGCGGACGCCGGCCTTCTCCACCGCGTCGGCGAGGTTGAGCGGGGTCTGGCCGCCGAACTGCACGATGACGCCGACCAGAGTGCCGTTCTCTTTTTCCCGCTCGAGGATCTCGATGACGTCTTCCTCGGTCAGCGGCTCGAAATAAAGCCGGTCGGAGGTGTCGTAGTCGGTCGAGACGGTCTCGGGGTTGCAGTTGACCATGATGGTCTCGTAGCCCGCATCCGAGAGCGCGAAGGCGGCGTGGCAGCAGCAATAGTCGAACTCGATGCCCTGGCCGATGCGGTTGGGACCGCCGCCGAGGATGACGATCTTGGAATTGTCGCTGGGCCGCGACTCGTCGGCCACCGCGCCGGCGAACGGCACTTCGTAGGTCGAGTACATATAGGCGGTGGGCGAGGCGAACTCGGCGGCGGAGGTGTCGATGCGCTTGTAGGCGGGGTGAACGCCGAGGGACTTGCGCAGCGCGCGGACGTCCCTGGCCTGCTTGCCGGAGAGCTCGGCGAGGCGGCGATCGGAAAAGCCCATGGACTTGAGGTTGCGCAGCGTCGCGGCGTCGGTCGGCAGGCCGTATTCGCGGACCTTGGCTTCGGTCGAAACGATCCCCTCGATCTGCTCGAGGAACCAGGTGTCGATGCGGCAGGCGTCGTAGATGTCTTCGAGGCTCATGCCGAGCCGCATCGCTTCGGCGACGTAGAGCAGACGGTTGGGGGTCGCGACCGACACCGCGGCGCGGATGGCGTTGGTGTTCTCGTCGGCGTTGAGGCCGAGGCCGGGAATGCCGATCTCGTTGAGGCCGGTAAGGCCGGTCTCGAGCGAGCGCAGCGCCTTCTGCAGCGACTCCTGGAAGGTGCGGCCTATCGCCATGGCCTCGCCCACCGACTTCATCGAGGTGGTCAGCCGGTTGTCGGCGCCGGGGAATTTCTCGAAGGCGAAGCGCGGGATTTTGGTGACGACGTAGTCGATGGTCGGCTCAAAGCTCGCGGGCGTCGCTCCGCCGGTGATGTCGTTTTCGAGCTCGTCGAGAGTGTAGCCGACGGCGAGGCGGGCGGCGACCTTGGCGATGGGAAAGCCGGTGGCCTTGCTGGCGAGCGCCGAGGAGCGCGAGACGCGCGG
>CAYRZM010000154.1:0-11135 GCA_964428685.1 uncultured Devosia sp.
GCCATCGTGTTGAGCTGCTGCCGCCAGGCGGCGTGGGTTTCGAGCGTCGCGCCCTTGACCGATTTGAGGCTCGTCGAGAGGAGCCCGAGGTCCACCGCCTTGGGGTCGCTCAGCTCGACCACGATCAGCCGCGGGATTTCGAGCTGGCTGAGATCGAGCCCCGCCCCCAGCCACGGCTCCAGGAGCTTCTGGCTGTCGGCGAGCGAAAGCGCATGCGCCTCCGAAACCCCCGGCACCGCCTCGGCGAGCGCGATCGCCGTGCGGATGTTGCTGTCCATCACCTCGCCCTCCGCAGGCTGGATCTGGATGGTGAGCTCGCGCCCCACATCCGTGGACCAGGCGATCGCCGACTTCTGCACCAGCACCACGCCCCCCAGCGTCACCGCCGAGAGGAACGTCATGATCGAGATCAGGAGCACCAGCGTGCGCCCGGCGACCGAGCGCTCCGGCACGATCGGCGCGGCGCGCTTGGCCGGCGCCGCGCGTGTCGGCCCGGTCACCGCGTCCTCGTCGGCCATGTCGAGCGCGGCGTCAGCCATCGACGGTCACCTTGCCGTCCTTGAGCGCCATGCGCGGAAAATCGAAGGCATCGAGCAGCGGCAGCTCGTGCGTGGCGAGAATGATCGTCGTGCCGAGCTTGTTGAGCTCCGCAAAGAGCCGCACCAGCCGCAGCGACAGGTCGGGATCGACGTTGCCGGTCGGCTCGTCGGCGAGGAGAATGTCCGGCCGGCCGATCACCGCCCGCGCGATCGCCGCGCGCTGCTTTTCGCCGCCCGACAGCAGCGGCGGCAGTGCCTCCATCCGCTCGCCCAGCCCCACCCATTCGAGCAGCTCGGTGACGTTCTCGCGGTACATCGACTCCGGCTGGCCGAGCACGCGCAGCGGCAGCGCCACGTTCTCGAACGTCGTCAGGTGGTCGAGCAGCCGGAACTCCTGGAACACGATGCCGATGTGCCGGCGCATGTCGAGCAGCGCATCCTGGTCGAGATTGCCGACATTGCGCCCGAACATCTCCACCGTCCCGCGCGTCGGCTTGAGGGAGAGCAGCAGCAGGCGGAGGAGCGAGGTCTTGCCCGAACCCGAGGGGCCGGTCAGGAAGTGGAACGAGCCCGGTTCGATCGAAAAATTGAGGTCGCGGAGAATTTCGGGCCCGTGCCCGTAGCGCAGTCCGACATTGGTGAATTCGATCACGTGACCGGCGTCTCCGAATCAGCGGCGCCGATGATAGCAGCCGCACCTTCCGGGTGCGCGCAATAGCCCGCAACATGGGCGAGTTTGAGGAAACTTAACCGTCCGCGCCCTAGGGTCGGCCATGAGCTCCCCCGACCTCGCAACGGTCATCATCGCCTGCCCCAGTTGCGGCACGCGCTACCAGGTGCCCGCCGGGGCGCTGGGCGATGCCGGGCGCGAGGTGCAATGCGCCCAGTGCGGCAAATCCTGGCGTGCGACTGCCGAGCTCCCGCCGCCGGCGCCTGCCGAAGACGTGATGTTCAGCCCCGGCCAGGAAGATGCCCTCGATGCCGTGTTCGAGGCCGAAGCCCGCGCCGCCGCCCCGCCCCCCGAGCCGGCAAAGCCGGCGCTGACTCCCGAGCATCAGCGCACCCTCGACGAAATCCGCGCCGCCCTCGCGCCCAAGCCGCGCAACGCCAACGCCATCGATCCGGCGGCGCTCAACCAGACCCAGCGCGCCTTCGACAAGCGCCAGCAGGGCCTGACCCGGACGCTGCCCATGGCGCGCATGCGACGCACCGCCCGCCTCGGCGCCTTCGTCGCGCTGGTCTCGGTGCTGGTTCTCGGCTTTTCGCTCCGCACCGATCTCGTGACCTGGTTCCCGCAGCTCGCCGGCCTCTATGCCGGCATCGGCCTGCCCGTGAACGTCGTCGGCCTCCAGTTCGAGGATGCCAAGACACTGACCAGCCTCCGCGACGGCAAGACCGTGATGCAGGTGACCGCCCGCATCCGCTCCATCGCCAACCGCGCCGTCGATGTGCCGCCGATCCTCGTCAGCCTGCTCAATGCGCAGGGGGCGCCGGTCTACGAATGGACGGTGGCGCCGCAGACCCCGAGCATGGACCCCGGCGACATCATCGACTTCACCACCGAGGTGAACGCGCCGCCCGAGGGCGCCGTCACCGTTCGGCTGAGCTTCACCAACCCGCGCGGCGACACCGCGCCGCTCGAAACGAAAGCCTCCTGATGGCCCGCATCCTCGTAGCCGAAGACGACGACAACGTGCGCAGCTTCGTGTGCCGCGCCCTCGCCCATTCAGGCCACGACGTGGTCGAAGCCGCCGACGGCGGCCTCGCCGCCGAAATCTGCGCCGAACAGGCCGGCCGCTTCGACCTCCTGCTCTCCGACATCAAGATGCCGGTGATGGACGGCATCGCGCTGGCGCTGACGGTCGCCGCCGCCTATCCGGAGCTCACCATCCTGCTGATGACCGGCTTTGCCGATCAGCGCGAGCGCGCCCACGGCCTCGAAGCGCTGATCTACGACGTCGTACCCAAACCCTTCACGCTGCAGGCGCTGCTCGAAAAGGTCGCCGACGCACTGAGCGGCAAGCCCGTCGAGTTCCCAAGCCTCTCCCGCCTCGCGGGGTAGCACCAAGCCTCTCCGTCTCCCTCCCCCGCGCGGGGAGGGTAGCGCAGCTTGGCCGCAGCCAGCGGAGCTGGGTGGGGGGAGTCGCAGTCCGCAAAGGCCTTATCCAGCCGTCTCTACGACAACCACGCCCTCCTTGGCCTCGCCGTCCATGAACGCCAGGAACGCCGCGCCCTCCCTCTCCACCTCACGCATCTCGCGCTTGAGCAGTCTGCGGAACGGCGTCACCACCAGCCGCGCCGCTGCCTTCTGCCGGACGATCGACCAGCTCCCCGCGACGAACCCGTCGACCAGCACCGCGCGGAACGACCGCGTGGTGGCTCCGAGCCGCTTCAGGTCTTCGGCGGAGACGATCCTGCGGCGCTCGGCATAGCCCAATAGAACATTGTCGTAGTCGCCGAGGAACCGCACCGGCGCCGGCGTCCCCGCGTCCGGCCGCGGCGCCTCCGGCACGTCGTAGAGCGCGCGCCCGTCCGCATCCGTGAACCGCATCAGCCGCTCGCCGAGCCCGGCAAACACCGGCGCCAGCCGGCTCATGCCGCTCCACGCCTGCATGTCGGCGACGCTCGCCGGCCCAAAGGCGGCCAGGTAGCGCAGCACCAGATCGGGCAGCCCCAGCTTCCGCCGGTGCGGCTTTAGCACCCAGTTCTGCACCCGCGTCAGCAGCGGCGCGTGGCCCGAGCCCCAGAGCCGGGTCGGCGGGATCTGGACGAGGATTTCCTTGACCTGCAGCAGCGTCGTCTTCGCCAGCGCCTCGCCCGCCGGAAACTGCGCCTGGAGCGCCGCGCCCAGCGCGCCGCCGGTGAGCGGTCCGCGATCGAGCTGCTTCACCCCCGCCTTGCGCACCGCCGCAACGTCGTTGTCGCCGAACCGCCGGTTGCCGAATGCCCCCTGCCACATCCGGTCGAGCACCGGCTGCACATGCGGGCGGAGCCCGATCAGATCGTCGACGGTGTGAAGATGCAGCGTCGCCCGCAGGCTCGTCGCGCGCACCAGCGTCCTGTCGACGATCAGCGCCGTCAGGTCCTCGTGCCGGAAGCCGCGCAGCCGCGACCAGAGCCCCTGGTACGGCCCCTCGCTCACCTGCCCCTGCAGCCCGACCAGGACCCGCACCGCTTCGACGATCCCGACATCCGCCCGCTCGAGCAGCATCTGCCGGGCGAGCGTGGCGCGGTTGAGCGCGCGATTGGTGAGGATGTCCATGGGCTGAGGGTGCCCCAATCAGGTGACAGGAGAAGTCAGCATCGGCTTCCCTCCCCCTTTGAGGGGACGGGTTGGGGGCGGGGATCGGGCAGTCAGCATAGAGCGTGGGGGCCACCCTCACCCTCATTCCCTCCCCTCACGGGGGAGGGAAGCGCAAGACCGCGCCTATGTGCTCACAGCCACTCCGGCACGTCGTCCAGCGCAATCAGCTCCGCGATCGACTTCCGCGGTCGGATCACGTGCCAGCGGCTGCCGTCGACCAGCACCTCCGGCACCAGCGGGCGCGAATTGTAGGTCGAGGCCATCACCGCGCCATAAGCCCCCGCCGACATCACCGCCAAGAGGTCGCCCTCCTTGACGCCGGGCATCTTCCGCCCGAGCGCCAGATAGTCGCCGCTCTCGCACACCGGCCCCACCACGTCGGCCGTGATTTGCGGCAGGTTGGAGTGCTTGACCGGCTGGATTTCGTGATGCGCCTCGTAGAGCGTTGGCCGGATCAAATCGTTCATCGCGGCGTCGACGATCACGAAGGTCTTGTCGGCCGCCTTCACATACTCGACCCGCGTCACCAGGATGCCGGCATTGCCCACGATCAGCCGCCCCGGCTCGAGCACGATCTCGGCCCCGAGCCCGCCCAGGTGCTTGCGGATGATCTCAGCATACTCGGCCGGCAGCGGCGGCGCCGCGGCGTCGGCCCGATACGGGATGCCGAGCCCGCCGCCAACGTCGACGTGCCGGATCGTGTGGCCCGCTTCCCTCAGCTCGCGCACCAGCTGCGCCATCAGCGCATAGGCATTGTCGAACGGCGCCATGTCGGTGATCTGGCTGCCGATATGCATGTCGATACCCACCGCCTCGACCCCGGGCAGCGCCGCGATCCGCGCATAGACCTCGCGCGCCCGCGCGAACGGAATGCCGAACTTGTCGCCCTTCTTGCCCGTGGAGATTTTCGCGTGCGTCCCCGCATCGACGTCGGGGTTGATGCGCACCGAAACGGGCGCCACCTTTCCCATCTGCACCGCCACCGCGCTCAGCCGCTCGAGCTCGGGCTCCGATTCGAGGTTGAAGCACTTGATGCCGACCGTCAGCGCCCGCCGCATCTCCTCGACGGTCTTGCCGACTCCCGAGAACACGATCCTGCCCGCCGGAATGCCCGCCGCGATGGCGCGTTCGAGCTCGCCGCCCGACACCACGTCGGCGCCCGCGCCCGCCGCACCGATCAGCTTCAGCACCGCCTGGTTTGAGTTGGCCTTCATCGCATAGGCGACCAGCGTGGGGATGCCGGCAAACGCCTCCTGCATCACCCGCACATGGCGGCGCAGGGTCGCCGCCGAATACACATAGAACGGCGTTCTGACTTGCGCCGCCAGTGCTGTGACGTCGACATCCTCGGCGAACAGCGCGCCGTCGCGATAGTCGAAATGATGCACCTACGCCTCCGTCGCGTGCAGGGCATCGATCCTGTCTGCCACCAGCTCCTGCAGTCGCCACAGATTGCGATCGTGGATATCGAGCGACTCGAGCATCGAAACAGTCTGGAACAAATACTCCGCCATCGAACCGCGGTATCCGCAGGCCGTGGCGAGCACGTTGGCAAGGTCCTGATCGCTTAGTCCGGCAATGTATCGCGCGTTCTTGCGATCCATGGGGAAGGCCATGGCGCGCACCGGGCCATCGGCTGTCGCGACGTCAATGAAGCGCCACGGCATCGCAGTGGGAACCATGCTCATCTCGCGGTGGATGAGCCGATCCAGCTCCGCCTCGAGCCCTTCGTCGGGCAGACGATAGAGCATGCCCTTGCACGTGCCCCCACGATCGAGCGCCATCATCAGGCCGGGCGTTTCCTTGCTGCCGCGGAATCGATAGTCCCAACCAAGGCAAAAGCGCCGATGCCAGCCTTGGGCAACACCCGGACGTCTCTCGACGAAGGCAGTCTCGGGCCGCCAGATGAGCGAGCTTATGCCGAACAGCCAGAATGGACCGGGCGGCTTCGTCGCAAGTATCTGAGCAAGGTTCTGGGCATAGTCGTCTTCGGTCACCTGCCGAAACCCGGGGGGCAGATTGACAGCATTCCCCGGGTCCGCGATGTCGCGCTTGGAGAGCGCGACGTGCCGCTCGGTGAGCCGCATCTTTCGAACTTCTCGCGACATCGGCTACTCCACTCCTCCATCGCCATGCCCGCCCAGTGACACTTTCGGCTTCCGCGGTTCGACCGCTTGCCCGGTCAGCGCGGACTTCCAGCGTGCCGCCTGCGCCAGCACATTTTCGGGCGCCGTGCCGCCATACGAGCGCCGCGACCGCACCGAGCTCTCGACGCTCACCACCTTGTGGATGCGGCTGTCGATCCGGCCGTCGATCTCCTTGAAGTCCTCGATGGTGAGCCCGTCGAGTGGAATCTTCTTCTGCTCCGCCAGCTTGACGATCCGCCCGGTGATCTCGTGCGCCTCGCGGAACGGGATGTTGGCCTTCTGCACCAGCCAGTCGGCAACATCGGTGGCGGTCGAAAACCCCATCGACGCGGCGGCCCGCATCCTCTCGCGGTTGACCGTGAGGTCGCCGACCATGCCGGTCATCGCCGCGAGCGACAGCGACAGCGCATCGAGCGCGTCGAACGCCACTTCCTTGTCTTCCTGCATGTCCTTGGAATAGGCGAGCGGCAGCCCCTTCATCACCACCATCAGCGAGGTCAGAGCGCCGAGCACGCGGCCGACCTTGGCCCGCACCAGTTCCGCCGCATCGGGGTTGCGCTTCTGCGGCATGATCGAGGAGCCGGTGGTGAAGCGATCGCTCAGCTGGACGAAGCCGAACTGCGCGGAGCTCCAGATCACCAGTTCCTCGGCAAAGCGCGAAAGATGCACCGCGACGATCGCGCCCGCCGCCAGTGTCTCGAGGATGAAGTCCCGGTCGCTCACCGCATCGAGCGAATTGGCCATCGGCCGCTCGAACCCCAGCGCCGCCGCGGTCATCTCGCGGTCGATCGGATAGGGTGTGCCGGCCAGCGCCGCAGCGCCGAGCGGGCTCTCGTTGAGCCGCACGCGCGCATCGCCGAGCCGGCCGGCATCGCGTCCCAGCATCTCGACATAGGCGAGAAGATGGTGCCCGAACGTCACCGGCTGCGCCGATTGGAGGTGCGTGAACCCCGGCATCACCGTCTCCGCCTCCGCCTCGGCGCGGTCGGCAAGGCTCAGCTGCAGCACCTTGATCTGCGCCAGGAGCGTATCGATCGCGTCGCGGACATAGAGCCGGAAATCGGTCGCGATCTGGTCGTTGCGCGAGCGCGCCGTGTGCAGCCGCCCCGCCGGCTCGCCGATCAGCTCCTTGAGGCGCGACTCCACGTTCATGTGGATGTCCTCGAGCGCGCGCGAAAAGTTGAAGCTCTGCGAGTCGATTTCCGCCCGCACCGCCTCTAGACCTTTGACGATGGCGTCGCGGTCGGCAGCGGTCAGGATGCCGGCCTTTTCGAGCATCGTGGCATGCGCGATTGACCCGGCAATATCCTGCTTATAGAGCCGGTGATCGAAGCCGATCGAGGCGTTGATCTCTTCCATGATGGCATCGGGGCCGGCGGAGAACCGGCCGCCCCACATACGATTGCTCATCGCCTGATCCTTTGGAGTTCCGAGTGTCCGAACCCGCTGCCGAAGAGCCCGGCAAAAGCCCAGGAATTTCACCCCGCCGCGCGGTTCTTGTGGCCCTCGCGATCGCGGCGGTAGCTATAGCGATTACGTTTTGGGGGAGCAATGCTTGGGCGCCGGGCAGCACGCTGCCTTGCGCGCCGCAGCCCGCCGCGGCCAAGGCGATCGATGCGGCCGCCACCGGCCAGCTCGCCGCCCTCAACGGCACCGGCACCGGCCGCGGCTATGCCGACCTGCCCTTCACCGATGGCAGCGGCAAGGCGCTGACCCTCGCCGATTTCGCCGGCAAGGCGCTGCTGGTCAATTTCTGGGCCAGCTGGTGCATCCCGTGCCGCGCCGAAATGCCCGCCCTCGACAAGCTCGCCGCGACCGAAGACGACGCCAATTTCATGGTTCTCCCCATCAACACCGGCGAGCCGCAGCCCGACAAGGGCAAGGCGTTCTTTGCCGCCGGCAACTGGTCGCACCTGCCGCTCTACATCGATCCGAGCTTTGCGGTGCTCGACCGGCTGAAAACCACCGCCGTCTCGCTCGGCCTGCCCACGACCCTGCTGCTCGACAAAAAGGGCTGCGAGATCGGCGTGCTCCAGGGTCCCGCCGTCTGGGATTCCCCCGACGGCGCCCGCGTCATCGCCGCGCTCAAGGCCATATGACCGGAACGGTGCTCTGCGTCGGGGCGCTGGCGTTCGACACCATCGCCTGGTTCGACGAGCTGCCCACGACCGCCGGCAAGCATCTCCCCAGCCACTTCGTCGAAGTGACCGAAGGCATGGCCACTGCGCAGGCCGCGACCATCGCGCGGCTCGGCGGGAGGTCGCGGCTCTGGGCCTCGCTCGGCGGCGACGACACCGGCACGCGCATGCTGGCGGAGCTCGAAGCCGAAGGCATCGATTGTGCCGCCGTGCGCCGCCTCCCCGGCGTCCGCTCCGGCACGGCCACCATCCTTGTCGACCGCGAGGGCGAGCGGCTTGTGGTGCCGTTCTACGATCCCCGGCTCGCCGCGCCGCCGGACGGGCCGCCGCCGATGGACGGTGTTTCCGTCGTCAGCGTCGACGTGCGCTGGCCCGATGCGGCCGCCGCGGCGCTCCGCGCCGCCCGCGAACGCGGCATTCCCGGCATCCTCGACGTCGAGCGCATGCGCTACGAGAGCCTGATCACGCTCATGCCGCTCGCCACCCACATCGTCGCTTCCGAGGATGGCGCGCGGCAGGTGATGCCCGGCGAACGCAGCCCGGCGCAGATGATCGCCGCCCTCAAGGGGCTGTCGCAGGGCAACGCCGCCATCGCCATCACCGCCGGCGAATGCGGAGTCTACTGGGAAGACGGCCACCTGCCGGCCTTCCCGGTGAAAGCCGTCGACACCCTCGCCGCCGGCGATGTCTTCCACGGTGCCTTCGCTTTGATGCTCGCGGAAGAGAAGCCGCTCGCCCACGCCCTGCGCTTCGCCTCAGCTGCGGCCGCGATCAAGTGCACCCGCCCCGGCGGCCGCCTCGGCGCCCCGACGCGGGCCGAGGTCGAAGCGCTGCTCGCCTAGGCGTCGTCCCCGCCGCCATGCTCGCGCACCGGGCGCTGCGGCTCGACATTGACCTCGACCACCGGCGCCGGCGCGCCATCGAGCACCGCCGTGCCCGAAGGCCCGCTGATCGTCTTGGCCTCGCCGTGCGGCCGGCCGAAATCCGCCGCCGCCGTCTCCTGCCCCGCCGTGATGATCGAACGCCGGATTTTGCGCGTCCGGGTGAAGAGCTGCTCCATCCCCGGCCCGTCCCCCACCCGCACCATGCGCTGCAGCTTCGATAGGTCCTCGAGGAACCGCCCGAGCATTTCGAGCACCGCGTCGCGGTTGGTCAGGAACACGTCGCGCCACATGACGGGGTCGCTGGCTGCGATACGCGTGAAATCGCGGAAGCCGGAGGCCGAGAACTTGATGACCTCGCTCTGCGTGTCCTGCTCGAGATCGGCCACCGTGCCCACGATATTGTAAGCGACGAGGTGCGGAATGTGGCTGGTGATCGCCAGCACCATGTCGTGGTGGCCGGGGTCCATGATCTCGACATTGCTGCCCAGCGCCGACCAGAAGGCGCTGAGCCGCGCCACCGCCTCCGCCGGCACGTCCTTGCCCGGCGTCAGCACGCACCAGCGGTTGATGAAGAGCTCGGCAAACCCCGCCGCCGGCCCCGAATGTTCGGTCCCCGCAATGGGGTGTGCCGGAATGAGATGGGCGCCCTTGGGCACGTGCGGCGCCATCGCCTTGATCACATGCTGCTTGACCGAGCCCACGTCCGAAACGATCGCGCCGGGCGCGATATAGGGCCCGATCTGCTCCATGATCGCGCCGTACGATTGCACCGGCACGCAGAGGATCACGAGGTCCGCGCCCTTCACCGCTTCGATGGCGTCGCGCGTGTAGAAATCGCCCAGTCCCAGCCCCCGCGCCTCGTCGAGCGTCTCCTGCCGCCGCGTCGAGATCGCGATCGTCTGCGCCAGCCCCTTGAGCCGCACACCACGCGCGATGGACGAGCCGATGAGGCCGATGCCGATCAGCGCCAGTTTCTGAAACATCACTCCACCGCCCCCCGCGCCCCGAATTTTTTCAGCACCTCGACCACGGCGCGCATCGCCGGTTCGAGCCCGATCGAGATGCGGAGCCCGTTGGCGATCCCGTAGCTGTGCATCTCGCGCACCAGCAACCCCTTTTCGCGCAAGGCCGAAAACGCCGCGCGCGCGGTGTCGGCATCCTCGAACAGCGCCAGCACGAAATTGCCCTGGCTCGGCGGCACCGCGATCGAGTTTGAACGCAGCGACCGCGTCAGCCAGTCGCGCCAGCGCGCGTTGTGATCCCGGAGTTTCGCCGTGAATTCGGTGTCCCGCGCCGCCGCGATGGCCGCCGCTTGCCCGCTCAGCGACACGTTGAACGGCCCGCGCAGCCGGTGCACCGCGTCGATGATCGCGGCCGGCCCATACATCCAGCCCACCCGCTCGCCGGCAATCCCCATCTTGGAGAAGGTGCGCACCATCACGACGTTCTCGGCACCGTCGACGAGCTCGATCCCGACCGAATAATCCTCGGCCGTCACGTACTCGGCATAGGCGCCGTCGAGCACCAGCAGGATGTCCTTGCGCAGCCCCGCATGAAGCCGCGCCACCTCATGCGCCGGCAGGTAGGTGCCAGTCGGATTGTTCGGGTTGGCGAGGAAGACGACCTTGGTGCGCGGCGTCACCGCGCCCAGCAGCGCGTCGACATTCGCGCAATAGTCGGTCTCCGGCGCGACGATCACCTCGGCCGAGGCGCCCCGGGTGATGATCGGATAGACGTTGAACCCGTACTGGCTCATCAACGCCGCATCACCCGCACCAAGATAAATATCGGCGAGCAGGTGCAGCAGGTCGTCCGAGCCGAAGCCGCACACGATCCGCGCCGGATCGAGCCCGTGCACTTCGCCCAGCGCCTCGCGCAACAACCGCGACGAGCCTTCGGGATAAAGGAAAATCTCGTCCGCGAGCTCGCGATAGGCCGCCACCGCTTTCGGGCTGGTGCCGAGTGGGCTCTCATTGGCGCTCAGCTTGACCAGCGTCACGCCCTGGGGCGCGTCGGAGCGGCCGGGCACATAGGGCGCGATCTCGAGGATGCCGGGCTGCGGCACGGGGCGGTCGGGCATGGGTCCCATCGGGAAAAAGGCGCCGGAGCTATAGAGAACCCGC
>CAYRZM010000155.1:0-10111 GCA_964428685.1 uncultured Devosia sp.
CTCAGCGAGAAGGACCGGCTGATCGCGGCGGCGCGCGACGAGGTGTTTGCCGCGGAGGCCAGCACCGAGGCGGCGCAGCAGGAGGTGCTGGCGCTGCTGGCGGAGCACCTGCCGGCGCGCTTTCCCGACCTCTATCGGCGCGACGGCGACGCCATGGAGGTGGCCGGCCGGCGCGTGGACCTGCGTGAGACACCGGCGCTGCTTGTGGCGGCACGGTTGGTCGCCGACGACCTCGTACTGATGCGGCGCGGCGCGAGCGGCTGGCGGCTCGCGGCGGGCTGCGTGTGCTTTCCGTCCTCGTGGCAGGTGAAGGAGAAGTTCGGCAAGCCGGTCGACGCCATCCACGCGCCGGTGCCCGGCTTCGGCCCGGGCTCGCGGCCGGCCGAGCTGATCGCCCGCATGTTCGACAATCTGCGGCCCGACCGCCCCGTGATGCGCTGGAACTGGTCGCTCTACGGCGACGCCGCGCTGGCCCATCCGCACCCGCCGCCGTCCCCGCGCTTCGGCACCGGCGACGCGGCCGACCCGGTGTTCCTGCGCAGCGAGCGGCAGACGATGCGGAAACTGCCCGCGAGCGGCGATATCCTGTTCGCGATCAAAGTGAGCGTCGACCCGCTGGAGTCACTGGAACGGCATCCCAATGGCGGCGAGATTGCGCGGAAGCTGGTCGACCAGCTCGAGGCGCTGAGCGAGGAGCAGCTGGCCTATAAGGGGATGACGGGAGAGCGGGAGCGCGTGGTGCGGAGACTCCAGCTGCTCGCGCGATAGAGCTGTTGCGTTTGTTGTCATATTTGACTACACTCCGGCAATGGCCCGGGTCACCCGTCCAATCTCGTGGATCAAGGCTGCGCGCAAGGACTTCGAGCGCTTCCCGCAACCCGCGCAGATCGATGCCTTGCGGGCGCTGACCATCGCCGCCGAGGGCGAGAAGGCCGACATCGCCAAGCCGTTGCACGGACTCGGACCGGGCGTGCTGGAAATCGCGCTCAGGCACCGGGGCGATGCGTGGCGCGTGATCTACGCGGTGCAGATCGGGACGGACCTGTGGGTGATCCACGCGTTCCAGAAGAAATCGAAAAGTGGGATCGCAACGCCGGCGCACGAGATCGACCTAGTGCGCGAGCGGCTCAAGCGGCTGAAGGAGATGTTGAATGAAGGATGACGTCGAACTGGTCCGCGGCAGCGGCAATGCGTTTGCCGATTTCGGCTATGCCAACGCCGGGGCCGAGCAACTCAAGGCGACGCTCGCGGCTCAGATCATCCGCGTGCTCGACGCGCGAGAACTTACGGTGCGTGCTGCGGCTGAACTCACAGGCACCGCGGCAGCCGATTTTTCCCGCATTCGGCGGGTCAAACTGGATCGATTCACAATCGATCGGCTGATGGGCGTGTTGGCGAAGCTCGATCAGCGGGTGGAGGTGAAGGTGCGGTTTTTGGGGAAGGCAGCCTAGAATTGGCATCGGTGTCACGGTGGAACGCATGATCGATCGAACTGACGACATGAACGTGGTGGTGCGGACTCATGCGGTTTGCTTCTTCGCGTACGACCGTACCGGGAAGGGGCTCGCTTCTCGCCCAGCAGGGGCCGGCACCCTCATCGATTTCCACGGCATCCGCGGCATCGTAACTGCGGCGCACGTGGCTAGCAAGGTTCAGACAATAAGGGATTTGGGCATAGCAACGTTTGGCATCGGCAAATACGAAGCGCTAAATTGCCAGGGCGATGACCTCGAGGTGACAACAATCGGCGCCTCACTGTCCCCTTCAGAGGGACCTGATCTCGCGTTTGTCCGAGTGCCAATTAGGATTGAAGAGCGACTGGCAGCTTCTCACGCATATTTTAGTTCTGCGCAAAGGGCGCGGCTACAGCAATTGGGTCACACAAGATCAAGTACGGGTCCAATTTTTCTCACTGGCATCGTGGCGGAACTATCCGAATCTCTCGGGATTCGCGGTGCCTCAGCACACACGCGGCATGCTTCACTCAACGGCATCGGTAGAATCGAAGCGGTCCAGTTGGATGACCGTGGCATCGACCGCATTACCTTCCGAGTCACCCATAACGAGAAACTCCCAGCTCCGAAATCTTACGAAGGGCTTAGTGGAGGCGGCTTGTGGATGCTGGGTGAAGGAACCGACATCCTCAGTCGTACCCTGATTGGCGTTGCCTACTACCAATCCGAAGTAGACGAGAAGGGCGTGCGCCTTATCAGCTGCCATGGCCCCCTATCCATTTTCGAGACTCTCTACCTGGCAGTCCTGGATCGCTACCTGCCAACCGTCGCTGCGGATCATCGCTCAACTTCCTGGCCCGATGGTCCGCCGACAATAGGTTAGGCCCGGGATCGCTCCCGGGCCTCATTCATTCCAGCGCTAGAACCGCGTCCTAGCCGCGGCTCCTACCGTCACGCGATCCCGCTCATATGCGCCAGCACCGCCAGCAGCAGCAGGGCGACGATGTTGGTGATCTTGATCATCGGGTTCACGGCGGGGCCGGCGGTGTCCTTGTAGGGATCGCCGACGGTATCGCCGGTGACGGAGGCCTTGTGGGCCTCGCTGCCCTTGAGATGCTTGACGCCGTGGCTGTCGACGAAGCCGTCTTCGAACGACTTCTTGGCGTTGTCCCAGGCACCGCCGCCCGCCGTCATCGAGATGGCGACGAAGAGGCCGGTGACGATGACGCCAACCAGCATGGCGCCGAGCGCCGCGAAGGCCGAGCCGGCGCCCGCGACCCAGTAGATCACCGCGAACACCACGATGGGCGACAGCACCGGCAGGAGCGACGGCACGATCATTTCGCGGATGGCGGCGCGGGTCAGAAGGTCGACGGCGCGCGCATAGTCGGGCTTGCTCGTGCCCGCCATGATGCCGGCGTTCTCCTTGAACTGCCGGCGCACCTCGATCACCACGGACTGCGCGGCGCGGCCCACGGCGGTCATCGACAGGCCGCCGAAGAGGAACGGCAGCAGGCCGCCGAAGAGGAGGCCGACGATGACATAGGGGTCGGCGAGCGAGAAGGTGAGCCCGCCGGCACCCGCCAGGATCGACCCCGCCGGCGCGCTGGCCGAAAAGAAGTTGAGATCCTGCGTGTAGGCGGCGAACAGCACCAGCGCGCCGAGACCGGCAGAGCCGATGGCGTAGCCCTTGGTGACGGCCTTGGTGGTGTTGCCCACCGCATCGAGCGCGTCGGTGTTGTGGCGCACCGCCTTGTCGAGGCCCGCCATTTCGGCGATGCCGCCGGCATTGTCGGTGACCGGCCCGAAGGCGTCGAGCGCGACGATCATGCCGGCGAGCGCCAGCATGGTGGTGACGGCAAAGGCGATGCCGAAGAGCCCGGCAAGATTGTAGGTGACGATGATGCCGATGACGATCACCAGCGCCGGGAGCGCGGTCGCTTCGAGCGACACCGCGAGGCCCTGGATGACGTTGGTGCCGTGGCCGGTGACCGAGGCCTCGGCGATCGACTTCACCGGGCGCCGGCCCGTGCCGGTGTAGTATTCGGTGATGACGATGATGAGGCCCGTGATGACGAGGCCGACGACGCCGCACCAGAACAGGCTCCACGGCGTGAACGCCTTGCCCCCGGCCTGCCCGAGCGGCGTGTTGAGGTCGCCGAACACCCAGAGCAGGACGAGCGGCAGGACGATCAGCGACAGCACGCCCGTGGCGATGATGCCCTTGTAGAGCGCGCCCATGATGTTGTTGTTGGCGCCCAGCCGGACGAAGTAGGTGCCGATGATCGAGGTGACGACGCAGGCGCCGCCGATGGCGAGCGGGAGCACCATGCCCGCGAGTTTGAGCGCATCGGGCAGCACGATCGCCGCCAGCACCATGGTGGCGACGGTGGTGACGACGTAGGTCTCGAAGAGGTCGGCCGCCATGCCGGCGCAGTCGCCGACATTGTCGCCCACGTTGTCGGCGATGGTCGCCGGGTTGCGCGGATCGTCTTCCGGAATGCCCGCTTCGACCTTGCCCACCATGTCGCCGCCGACATCCGCACCCTTGGTGAAGATGCCGCCGCCGAGACGGGCGAAGATCGAGATCAGCGAGGCGCCGAACGAGGTGGCGACCAGCGCGTCGATCACGGTGCGGCTCGTCGGCGCGAGGCCGAAGCCGGAGGTCAGGACGAAGAAGTAGACCGAGACGCCGAGAAGGCCAAGGCCGGCGACGAGAAGGCCGGTGACCGCGCCCGACTTGAAGGCGAGGTCGAGCCCGCCGGCGAGATTTTTCGTGGCCGCCTGGGCGACGCGCACATTGGCGCGCACCGACACGTTCATGCCGATGAAGCCGGCGGCGCCCGAGAGCACCGCGCCGATGAGGAAGCCCACCGCGGCGTAGGGGCCGAGGAGGAAGAAGGCGAGGATCAGGATCACCACGCCGACGATGCCGATGGTGGTGTATTGGCGGCGCAGGTAGGCGGCGGCGCCTTCGCGCACGGCGGCCGAGATTTCCTGCATGCGGGCGCTGCCCGCATCGGCGCGCAGCAGGCCCTGCGTGGTGACGACGCCGTAGACGATCGACAGCAGTCCCGCGACCACGATCGCCCAGAGAATGAGTGTCATTGAGTCCCTCGTGAGGTGGATGCCGGGACTAAGCGCAAACCAAAGGACGATTGTCCTCCCCCCGCCCGGCGGATTGTGGCGGTGCTTCTGCCAAAATGTGACGGGCGATTCAACCCGATTCCGGGGCAAAGCGCGGATTTCCGGGGCTTTGGCAAGGAAAACGCCGCCCGGAAGCGGGGCGGCCCCTAAGGGGACGCCCGGAGCCGCGCCGGGCGCGGCCCGATGCTACAGGAATCGCCCGGGAACGCCGCGCCCTGCCGCGGCATTTGTCCCACCAGACCCTGGAGGACGACCATGCAGCGCCACGTCGAGGTGATCCACCACAAGACCGGCAACGTCATCGCCACCTACCCCATCAACCTGGGGGTCGATGAGGCGGCGATCCGCGAGAACGCGTATTTCGAGGAAGCCCGCAGGCGCGCCCGCGACGAGAACCTCGTCGAGGACGAAGCGGAGGTGCAGGCGCTCCGCTTCCAGTTCGCGACCGGCCCGCGCTGAGCCGCCAGCGCTAGAGGATCCGGCCGGTCATCGCGTAGTTGGCGATGAACTGCTGCAGGAAGAAGATGATCACGAACACCACGATCGGGCTGAGGTCCAGCCCGCCCATCGGCGGGATGACACGCCGGATCGGCCTCAGGATCGGCTCGGTGATCTGATTGAGCACGCGCCACACGTTGGCGACGAAGGGGTTGCGCGTGTTGATCACGTTGAAGCTGATCAGCCAGCTCATGATGATCATGATGAGGAACACCCACCAGACCAGGCTGAGGATCAGGCTGATGGTCTGCAGCAGAGCAAAGATCATGCGCGGCCCCTGTTGGACGGAGGATATCTAGGGGGCTCCACCGGTTCCTGCAAGCGACGGAACGGCTCAGCCGGCCGATGGCTGCTGCCGTTGCGATACCGGCTTTCCTAGCGCCGCCCCCTATGCGCGGCACCTTTCTGCGGCGCGCAGTAGATGCCGTAGAGCGTCGTCAGGATGCGGGCCACGTCGTCGGAGGCAAGGCGGTAGAGGATCATCTGGCCGTCGCGCCGCGTCGCCACGAGCTTGAGCGCCCGCAGCTTACCCAGGTGCTGGCTGAGCGGACTCTGGCCCAAGCCCACCAGCTCGCTCAGCTGGTTTACGCTCAGTTCCCGGTCCAGCAGATGGCACAGGATCAGCAGCCGCTTGGGATTGGCCATGGCGGTCAACAGTTCGGCCGCGTCATCGGCGCGGGGCTCAAGCTCGGCGATATTCATTCTTGACATATTAGAATATTCGAATATCTATGTCAATGAAGCACGGTCTTCGACCCCGGAGAAAATCCATGGCCAACATCGGCACCCTCGATCGCATCACCCGCGCCCTTGTGGGGCTCGCACTTATCATCGTTCCCTTCGTGACCGGCTGGCCGACGTCTGTGGTCGTCGGGAGCCTCGTTGTGGGCGTCGTTCTCATGGCCACGGCCTCGCTGAGCTTCTGCCCAATCTACGCAGCGCTCGGCCTCTCCAGCAAGCGCGGCCGGCTCGTCCACGTCCGATAGCGACCGACGCCCTGCCCCACATCCACGTTCAGCTCAAACAGGACCAACCGCCATGTGGCCATTTTCCTCTCCCGCCGAACCCGGCTTGCGCTACCGGAGCCTCGATCCGCGCTTCGCCATCGCCGGGCAAATTTCCGTTGCCGATGTGCCCAAGGTCGCTGCCGCGGGATTCAAGACCATCGTCTGTGCCCGCCCCGACGGCGAAGAACCGGGCCAGCCCTCCTTTGCAACCATCGCCGCCGCCGCCAAGAAAGCGGGCCTCGAGGCCGTCCATATTCCGGTCTCGGGCGGCATCGGCGAAGGCCAGCTCATTCGCATGGAGCAGGCACTCCGGACGCTTCCCACGCCGATGTTCGGCTACTGCCGCTCCGGGGCCCGCGCCGGCTCCCTGTTCGCCGCCGCCAAATCCCTCGCCTGAAAGGCTCACCAAAATGCAAGAGAACTGGAACGAGTTTCTCAAATCGCTGTCGCCCCATCTGCGCGAGCTGCGCACCGGTGCGCCCGACGTCATGAAGGGTTTCTCGGCGATCGCGCAGTCGGCGCTCAAGCCCAACGCCCTCGACACCAAGACCAAGGAACTGATCGCGCTCGCCATCTCGGTGGCGACCCGTTGTGACGACTGCATCGGCTTTCACGCCAAGGCGGCCGCCGAGCAGGGTGCATCGCGCGACGAGATCATGGAGACGCTGGGAACGGCGATCTACCTCGGCGCCGGACCGGCCGTGATGTACGCGGCCCACGCCATCGGCGCCTTCGACGAGCTCCAGTCCGCGTCCCGGCCTCCCCAGCAGGCGGCGTAGCCCGCCCGACTTGCGGCAGGTCAAATCGGCCCGGTGCCGTGATCGGTAGGCTCTCTCAAAACGAGAGACCGGGCTCGGCCCCGGGCGAAAGCAGGAGAAGCACATGGCACATGTCGTGGTTCTGGGCGCCGGCCTTGGCGGCACCATCATGGCTTACGAACTCCGGGACCTGCTCGGCCGCGAGCACAAGGTTTCGGTGGTCAACAAGGGCTCGAAATATTCCTTCGTCCCCTCCAACCCGTGGGTCGCCGTCGGCTGGCGCGACCGCGACACCGTGAGCGTCGACCTCGGGCCGGTGTTCCGCCGGCGCGATATCGCGCTTTATCCGCAGGGCGCCAAGCGCCTCGACCCCAAGGCCAAGTCGATTGCGCTGATGGACGGCACGAGCCTCAGCTATGACTACCTCGTCATCGCCACCGGCCCCGACCTGGCGTTCGACGAGATCCCGGGCTTCGGCCCCGAAGCCGAGACCCAGTCCATCTGTTTCATCGATCACGCCCTCGACGCCAAGGGAGCGTTCGAACACCTCCTCGCCAAGCCGGGCCCGGTGGTCATCGGCGCGGTCCAGGGCGCCTCGTGCTTCGGGCCGGCCTACGAGTTTGCCTTCATCCTCGACAAGGCCCTGCGCGATGCCCGGATCCGCGACCAAGTGCCCATGACCTTTATCACCTCGGAGCCCTATATCGGCCATCTCGGCCTCGACGGGGTGGGCGACACCAAGGGCCTGCTCGAGAGCGCGCTCCGCAACCGCCACATCAAGTGGATCACCAACGCCAAGGTCGACAAATTCGAGGGCGGCACGGTGTTCGCCAGCGAGATCGCCGAAGACGGCACCGTCGCCAAAGCGCACGAGGTCGCCTACGCCTACGCCATGATGCTGCCGGCGTTCCGCGGCGTCGAGGCCGTGCGCGGCATCGACGGCCTCACCAATCCGCGCGGCTTCATCCTCGCCGACAAATACCAGCGCAACCCGGCCTACCCCGATGTGTTCTCGGTCGGTGTCTGCGTCGCCATTCCCCCGCTCGGCAAGACCCCGGTGCCGGTGGGCGTGCCCAAGACCGGGTTCATGATCGAATCGATGGTCGCCGCCAGTGCGCAGAACATCGCGAGCCTCATCGCCGGCAAGCAGCCGACGGCAGTCCCGACCTGGAACGCCGTCTGCCTCGCCGATTTCGGCGACAGTGGCATCGCCTTCGTCGCGCAGCCGCAGCTTCCGCCGCGCAACGTCAATTGGGCGTCCGAAGGCAAGTGGGTGCACACCGCCAAGATCGGCTTTGAAAAGTACTTCCTGCACAAGATGCGCTCGGGCCGATCGGAGCCCTTCTACGAAAAACTCGCGCTGCAGGTGCTCGGCATCGATAAGCTCAAGGCGGTGATCCGCGCCCCCGACGCGATCGCCGGCAAGTAGGGGTTGAATGCGACAAGGACCTGCTCCACCGCACATCCATCGGCAGGAGACGATGAATGGCGGATCGGGTCTACAACGTGCTCTTTCTCTGCACCGGCAATTCGGCGCGCTCGGTCTTGGGCGAGGTGCTGCTCAACCATATGGGCAACGGCCGCTTCCGCGGCTTTTCCGCCGGCAGCCATCCCAAGGGCCGGGTGCACCCAATGGCACTCGCGGTGCTTGCGGCCGAGGGCCTCCCGACGGCCGGCCTGCGGTCCAAATCGTGGGACGAGTTTGCTACGCCGGACGCCCCGAAAATGGATTTTGTTTTCACTGTTTGCGACAATGCGGCCGGCGAGGCATGCCCGCTGTGGCCAGGCCAGCCGATGACCGCGCATTGGGGCATCGAGGATCCGGCAGCGGTCGAGGGCAGCGAGTTGGCCCGGCGCGCCGCCTTCCAGGATGCGCTGCGCTACATGAAGAACCGCATTTCAGCGTTCATCAGCCTGCCGCTTTCCACCATCGACCGGATCTCGCTAACCCACCGGCTGCAAGGCATCGGAATGATGGACGGGTCGACCTTCCACGCGCCGCAGGTCGCCTGATCTCCCGCCAACGGCAAGCGATCAGCTCGCCGCCTTGACGGCCCGGAACTGCTTCTTGCGCTCGTTGGGATCGAGCCAGATCTTCCTGAGCCGGATGCTTTTGGGCGTCACCTCGACATACTCGTCGTCGGAGATGTAGCCGAGCGACTGCTCGAGGGTGAGCTTCTTGGGCGTCGTCAGCCGCACCGCTTCGTCCTTACTATGCGTGCGGATGTTGGTGAGCTGCTTGCCCTTGATCGGGTTCACTTCGAGATCGTTGTCGCGCGTGTGCTCGCCGATGATCATGCCCTCGTACACTTCGGTGCCGGGGTCGATCATCATCGGGCCGCGGTCCTCGAGGTTCCAGAGCGCATAGGCGACGGCGGTGCCGTTGGCGTTGGAGATGAGCACGCCCGTGCGCCGGCCGGGCAGCGCGCCCTTGTAGGGCTGGTACTCGTGGAACAGGCGGTTGAAGATCGCCGTGCCACGCGTGTCCGAGAGCAGCTCCGGCTGGTAGCCGATGAGCGAGCGCGTGGGCACATAGAAGCGGAGCCGCGTGCGGCCGGTGCCCGAGGGGCGCATGTCGACGAGGTCGCCCTTGCGCTCGGTGAGCTTCTGCACCACCACGCCCGAATGCTCGTCGTCGACGTCGATGATGACCTCTTCGACCGGCTCGAGCTTCTGCCCGTTCTCTTCGCGCAGCACGACGCGCGGGCGGCCGATGGTGAGCTCGAACCCCTCGCGGCGCATGTTTTCGATCAGCACCGCGAGCTGCAATTCGCCGCGGCCGGCGACCTCGAACGAATCCGAGTCCGTGCCCGGCGTGACGCGGATCGCGACATTGCCCTCGGATTCGCGCAGCAGCCGGTCGCGGATCACGCGGGACTGCACCTTGTCGCCCTCGCGGCCGGCGAGCGGCCCGTCGTTGATGCGGAAGGTGACGGCCAGCGTCGGCGGGTCGATCGGCTTGGCCGCGATTGGAACGTTGTTCGTGGGGACCGTGATGGTGTTGGCGACCGTCGATTCCTCGAGGCCGGCGATGGCGACGCTGTCGCCCGCCTCGCCCACTTCGATCGGCGTGCGCTCGAGGCCGCGGAAGGCGAGCACCTTCGAGACGCGGCCCTTTTCGACTTCCTTGCCGTCGCGGGAAAGCGCATGGACGGGATCGCCCGCCTTGACGCTGCCCGAGCTGATGCGGCCGGTGAGCACGCGGCCGAGGAACGGGTTGCGCTCGATGGTGGTGACGAGCATGCGG
>CAYRZM010000156.1:0-18884 GCA_964428685.1 uncultured Devosia sp.
GGCAACGTCAAGGAGTTGCTGCACCTCTGGTCGCTCGCGGTTGAAGAGCAGTTCTACATCGTCGCGCCCATTGCGATTGCGGGCTTCTTGGCGCTGACCGCTCGCGTGACCTCTTGGATACCCAGATGGCTCTCGGGCGGCTTTGCGCTTGCAGTAGCTCTTGGAGTCTCATTCTGGTCTGCGATGAGTCACGCGTCCGGTCCCAACTCGGAGTTCTTCTTCCACACGGAAATGCGGGCGTGGGAATTCTTGGCGGGCGGCGCGGCCGCGCTCTTGCCCCAGGCCTGGTGGGAGAAGGTTCCCCTCCGCACGAATGAACTGCTGGGCATCATAGGCGCGGGCCTCCTCGCGTTCGGTATCTTCGGCCTCGGGACCTCTGCTTCGTTTCCCTCACTGGAGACGGTGATCCCCGTGGCCGGCACGGCCTTGCTTCTGGCCGCCGGTATCGCACGCAACACCTTTCTGACGGCTGCACTGGGATGGCGACCGCTCAGAGCCGTGGGTCTAGTTTCGTATGCCTGGTACCTATGGCACTGGCCACTGCTGAGCTTCGCCTACATCGCGAACTTTGCCGATCAGAGCGTTGTTCTTCGGATAGTCTGTGCGGTCATCAGCCTCTTGCTCGCGGCACTGACTTACTGGCTGATCGAGAAACCGCTGCGCCAGCGCAGGCGGTCACTTGCGCGGCGCGCGCCTTGGCGGATCGTTGCGTCAGGCGTCGCCGCGTGCGTGGCGATCATGGCACTTGGCTGGTGGCTCGAATATCAGTGGTCGCCCGTCCTGTCCGCCGGCATTCCGCCAGGAATGGTGCCGGCTCGCGCCAACTCGGATCCGGACTGCCTGCTGTCGCGGGCGCTCTCAGCTGATCGTTGCCTCGACAAGAACAAGGGTCGGCCTGCAGTGCTGCTGATCGGGGACTCGCACGCCGGAGTTGCCGCAGCGACGTTTGAGGCCGCCGCGCGGGATCACGGTCGATTTCTCATCGATGCGCATTTCGACGGCTGTGCACCATTTCTGGATACCCACGTGATCGGTCCCTACCAGAAGGACAACTTGGATTGCCTTGGCAAACAAGACGACGCTTTGGAACGAATCGCCGGGCAGGGCGTCGACATCCCCTCGGCAATCATTGAGGCTCAGTGGATTTTCCACACCGTCGGCGATCGGCCCCTCGGCGCGGACCCGAGCGTCGATGACCACCATGGGTTCGTCGACGCCATAGCAGCGACCTTGAACCGGCTACACGCGCTGGGAGTTCGCAGGGTCCTGATACTGGCGCCCATACCACTCTACGCGCTCAGTCCTGCACTTTGCCTGTTGCGAGCGGACCACGAAGGCGTCAGCCGCGACGCCTGCTCAATCACGCGGGCAACTGCGGACTCGCAGCGTGAGGTTTCCATCAAATGGTTGCGAGAGGCCACCGAGGGAAGGAGGGACGTTGTCCTGGCCGATCCACTCCCGGCATTTTGTGATGGCGGGTGGTGTCGTCCGTATCAAGGCGACAACGTGTACTACAGCGACTACAGCCACCTCGACTCGGCCGGCACCGAGCATCTCTACGCCGCCACCAAGCCCGCCTTCGATTGGCTCTTCGCGCCCGACTGAGGTTACTGCTTCCGCTTGAAACTCTTGATCTCGGGCAGCGCCTTTACGACGCGGTCGGCGATCGCCTCGACCGTCAGCGTCACCGGCACCGTGAGGACGTTCTCGTCGGGCCCCGGCGGCTCGAGCGTGGCGAACTGGCTCGCGAGCAGGGTGGAGGGCATGTATTCGTGCACCCGCACGGCGATGCGGCTGCCGATGAGCTCCTGGGTGCCCTCGAGGAACACGAAGAGGATCGGCTCGCCGGCTTGCTTGCGCAGATACTCGCGGTAGCTGCGCTTGAGCGCCGAGCAGGCGCCCACCGCGACGCCCTTGGTCTCGGCCGCCGCGTGCAGTTCGTGGGCGAGGGTTGCGAGCCACGGCCAGCGGTCGTCGTCGGTGAGGGGGATGCCCGCCCGCATTTTGTCCTTATTGGCGGTCGGATGGTAGTTGTCGCCGTCGAGAAAGGGCGCGTGCAGGCGGCGGGCGATGGCCTTGCCCGAAACCGACTTGCCGCTCGAGGCGACACCCATGGCGATGATGATACGGGCTGGAACGACGCTCACGGAGGCCGGCTGTGCGAAAATGCCTGACAGGTGCCGTCGGCGCCGGCTCTGCAAACGTCCGGAGGGTGACAGCGCTGTCACAGCAATAGCTCAACGCGCCGTCGCGGGAAAGCTCACACGGTGGCGAGGAATCCCCCGTCCACATAAAGGATGTGGCCGTTGACGAACCGTGACGCATCGGAAGCTAAGAAGATCGCCGCGCCGCCGAGTTCCGCAAGGTCGCCCCAGCGGCCCATCGGGGTGCGCGTCTTGAGCCAGCCGACGAAGTCGGGGTCGGAATAGAGGGCCGCATTGAGCTCGGTCTGGAAATAGCCGGGGGCAATGCCGTTGACGTTGAGACCGTGCCGCGCCCATTCCGCCGCCATGCCCCGCGTCAGGTTGGCGACGGCCGCCTTGCTCGCGGCATAGGGCGTGATCGTCGGTCGGGCCACGGTCGACATCAGCGAGCAGATGTTGATGATCTTGCCCGCGCCGCGCGCGATCATCCGCCGCGCGACCGTCTGGCCGACCACGAAGACAGAGCTGACATTGGTCGAGAGGATGCGCTCGAAGCGCTCCTCCGGAAAATCCTCGAGCGGCGCGCGGTGCTGCATGCCGGCATTGTTGACGAGGATGTCGATCGGCCCGACCTCGCGCTCGATGAAGTCGACCGCATCGCCGACGCTTTCGCCGTTGGTCACGTCGAAAGCAATGGCCCGCGCCCGCGCGCCGGAATCGGCGAGGCTCGCGGCCGCTTTGCCCAGCGCCTCGGTGTCGCGCGCATTGAGCACCACCTCGGCCCCGGCGCCGGCGAGCGCGCCGGCGATGGCAAAGCCGATTCCACGGCTCGAGCCGGTCACGAGGGCACGTTTGCCGGCGAGGCTGAATTGCGAAAGGCTGTCCATCGGCAGGGTCTCCGGGAGGCCCGGACCCTAGCGGTTTTGGCTGGCAAATCCATGCCTCGCGTGCCAAAAGGCGCCCACAAAAAACAGCCCTTTTGCCCGTGGAGGAGCATCTATGCCGTCTGCCGATATCGGCCTTATTGGTCTTGCCGTGATGGGCTCCAACCTGGCGCTCAATATCGCCGAGAAGGGCTACACGATTGCGGTCCACAACCGCACCGCAAGCCGCATCGACGATTTCATGGTGATGGCCAAGGAGCAGGGGCTGGACGGCAAGTGCGTCCCCGAGGCGGACATCAAGTCGTTCATCCAGTCGGTCAAGCGCCCGCGCTCGATCATAATCATGGTCAAGGCCGGCCAGCCGGTCGACGACATGATCGAGCAGCTGCTGCCGATGCTCGAAAAGGGCGACGCCATCCTCGAATGCGGCAATTCGCTCTACACCGACACCAACCGCCGCTTCGCGTACCTCCAGGGGAAGGGCATCGGCTATCTCGGCATCGGCGTCTCCGGTGGCGAGGAGGGCGCACGGCACGGTCCCTCGATCATGGTCGGCGGCCCCGAGGCGCAGTGGAAGAACGCCCAGCCGATCCTCGAAGCGATCTCTGCCAAATTCAACGGCGAGCCCTGTTGTGCCTATCTCGGCGAGGGCGGGGCGGGCCACTTCGTCAAGACCATCCACAACGGCATCGAATACGGCGACATGCAGATGATCGCCGAAGTCTATGGCGTGATGCGCGACGGCCTCGGAATGAACCCCAAAGCGGCGTCGGATGTCTTCAAGCAGTGGAACAAGGGGCCGCTCAACTCCTACCTCATCGAGATCACCGGCTATGTGCTCGAGGCGATCGAGCCAAAGACCGGCAAGCCGCTGGTCGAGCTCATCCTCGACAAGGCCGGCCAGAAGGGCACCGGCATGTGGTCGGTGATCGCGGCACAGCAGCTGGGTGTGCCCGCCACGGCCATCGAGGGCGCGGTTGCGGCCCGTTCGATCTCCTCGCGCAAGGATGAGCGCGTCGCCGCCGAGGCGGCCTATGGCAAGCGCAGCGCCGGCAAGTCCGACGTGCCGTTGGCCGAGCTCGAAAAGGCGCTGCTCGCCGGCAAGATCGTCTCCTACGCGCAGGGCTTTGCGGTGCTCGCCAAAGCCAGCGACGAAAACGGCTGGAACCTGCCGCTCGCCACCATCGCCAAGATCTGGCGGAACGGTTGCATCATCCGCTCGCGCTTCCTCGACCAGATGTCGGCCGCTTACGCCAAGGGCGAGGCCAAGAACCTGCTCATGGTTCCTGACTTCATCGCCATCATGAAGGACGCCCACAAGTCGCTGCGCAAGGTCGTCGCCGAGGCGGCGCTGGGCGAGTTCCCGATGATCTGCCTCTCGGCCTCGCTCGCTTATTTCGACAGCTACCGCCAGGCGCTGGGCACCGCCAACCTCACCCAGGGGCAGCGGGACTTCTTCGGCGCCCACGGCTTCGAGCTGATCGACCGCCCGGGCGAGCAACACGGCACCTGGCCGTCCACCATCGGCAAGTAGCCGAGGCAGTCTAGATCGGCGGCTGCACCGGCCCGCCGGGCGGCGGCGGCTTGTTCGGATTGGGGACGTGCATCTGGCCCGGTGGCGACATTTCCGGCGGTCGCGGATGCTCGGCGACGCTCGGCTTGTGGCCGAGATCGAAGCGGAGCGCGATCGCGCTGAACAGCACCACCGCGGCGACCGTCAGCAGCGCCGCGAGGATGAACGGTGCGCCGGGGAAGTAGGCGGGCGAATTCTCGGCGTAGGTGAAGAGGGCAAAGATCTGGGTCGCCGCAAGGGGACCGATGATCGTCGCCAGCGAGTTGGCGGCATTCACCGCCCCCTGCAGTTCCCCCTGCGCATTGTCCGGCACCTGCCGCGACAGCACGCCGTTGATCGCCGGCGCCGCGAGTCCGCTGACCGCGCCGACGCAGATGTAGACGTAGACCCACGCAGGGTTGTGGATGAACGCAATCCCCGTGAAGGCGATTGCCGCGGCTATCATGCCGACCGCCACCACCGGGGTTTCGGTGAAGCGCTTGACCAGCGGCCCGACCCCGAACGCCTGGAACAGCGCAAAGACGATGCCGAAAAGGCCGAGCGTGCGGCCGATCTGCGACGATGAGAAGTGGAAGACCTCGATCGTGAAGTAGTTGTAGACCGACGGGAACGCCTGCGCGGCGGTGGTGAAGAGGAACAGCGCCAGCATCAGCCAGAGCACGACCGGATACTTCCGCAGCGAGATCAGCGTCCCGAATGGATTGGCGCGCTTGAGCTCGAACGGCCGCCGCATGGATCGGGGAAGCGATTCCGGCAACACGAACACACCGAACAGGAAGTTTGCAAAGGCCAGCACCGCCGCCGCGTAGAACGGAACCTTCGGTCCGAACTCGCCGAGCTCGCCGCCGATCACCGGCCCGAAAATGAACCCGAGGCCGAAGGCCGCGCCGATGAGGCCGAAGCGTTGGGTGCGCTTGCTGGGGTGGGTGATGTCGGCCATGTACGCCGTGGCTGTCGCGACCGATCCGCCCGCGATGCCCGACACGAACCGCCCGATGAACAGATACCAGACCACGGGCGTAAAGCTCATGATCGCATAGTCGAGCGTCATGCCGAGCAGCGCACCGAGCAGCACCGGCCGCCGCCCGAAGCGGTCGCTCAGGTTGCCGAGCACCGGCGAAAACAGGAACTGCATCGAGGCATAGACGAAGACCAGGAAGCCGCCATAGACGGCCGCCTCCGAGACGCCGCCTCCGGTCAGCTCCTTGATCAGCTCAGGCAGCACCGGAACGATGATGCCGTAGCCCACCATGTCCAGAAGGATGGTGACGAGGATGCAGATAAGGGTGAGGAGGGAGTCTTTTTTCTCGGCGTCCATAGGGCGTCTGGCGTTGCGTGGCGCAGTTGACACAGCGGGCCGCGGGTGTGCAAGCGCTAACCCGGCCCCGCCGCTGCCCCTTTCCGGGTCCGCGCCGGCGCCGGAACGCTCGCTTCGGGCGCCGCATCGAAGCCATAGAGCCAGTCGAGCCGGCGCAGGTGGCCGCGCGATCCCTGGGCCAATAGGACCGCATTGCGTCCGAGCGTGAACGGCCACTCCATGTGATAGGCGAAGCCGTTGAAATTGGAGACTTTCCGGACGCGCGACACGCGGGGCCGCCGCATCGCCTCGAACCGGCGGAAGGCCGAGGCCCCATCCGGCTCGGTCATCAAGAGCGGGGCGAGGATGGCCGCATCTTCGATCGCCATGGCCGCGCCCTGCGCCTGGAACGGCAGCATCGCGTGCGCGGCGTCGCCGATGAGCCCGATCCCGCCTTCACCCCACGACGGCGCGTCCACCGTGTTGACGACCCAGTAGCCCCAGCCGCCCTTGGCCGCCGACACAATGGTGTCGAACGTCCTCGACGGCAGCGCGGCCCACGGCAGCTTGGGGTCCTTGGGCAGCGTCGACGCGCCGGTCCGGTCGGCGCGCTGCTTGGCGAACAGGGCGACGTTGACCTGCTTGCGCGAGGGCAGGGGATAGCACACCGCGTGGTAGCCGGGCGCGAGCAGCAGCGTCGTCCGGTCCATCGGCAGCACACCATGCAGCAGATCGATGCTGATCGTCGTCCGCCAGGCGATGTAGCCGGAATAGGTTGCCGCCGGGCCGCCGAGCACCCGCGTCCGCGTTTCGGAATTGACCCCGTCCGCGCCGACGAACGCATGCACCCGCGCGCTCCGGGCCGTGCCGTCGGCCTCGTCGGCGGTGATCGAGATGCCGCGCGAATGCGTCACGGCGTCGAACCCGCGCACCCCGAAAAGCATGTCGATGTTGGCAAAGCGCTTGCACGCGCGGAACAGGATGTCGGCGAGATCGGCGCGGTGCATCACCGCGTAGGGCGCGCCGTAGCGCTCGCGCATGGCCGCACCGAGCGCGAGCGTCACCAGCGGCTTCTGCGCCCGGAACGGGACGACGTCGATGCCGGAGGGCTCGAAGCTCTTCTGCGCGATCGCCTTGTCGAGTCCGAGCTGGTTGAGCACGCGCCGCGCATTGGGGCTGAGCTGGATGCCGGCCCCGATCTCCTGCACGCTCTTGTTGCGCTCGAGAACGATCACCGTCGCGCCGAATTTGGCCAGCGCGAGCGCGAGCGTCATCCCCGCGATGCCGGCTCCGGCGATGTAGATCGTGCGGCCTGCGCCGGCCATCGCGTCACGTCAGGCGGGTTCGGCGTGGTAGACCGCCGAGAGCGGCTGTGAGGTCCCGGCGGGCAGCGCCGGGTTGAAGACGTAGTGCGTCGAGCAATAGGAGCAGACGATCTCGTCGTCCTTGCCCATGTCGATGAAGATGTGGGGGTGGTCGAACGGCGGCAGGGCGCCCACGCACATGAATTCCTTGGAGCCGACCTCGATGCGCTTGAGGCCCTCGGTGTTGTGGAAATGCGGGGTCTCGTAATGCGCCATGGTCGTCTCGTGAGTCACGGGGTTTGCGGGGACGGCCGGACCATAGAGGAGGGGGCGGGCGAAGGAAAGTCCGGCGGCCGATGGCCTCTGCCATCGGGCCGCGCCGGGTGCTAACGGACACGCCATGCCCACCTTCCTCTCCGACGGCATCAAGCTCGCCTACCAGACCTATGGCGAGGGCCGCCCGATCCTCCTGATCCACGGCTTTGCCTCGTCCGGCGCTATCAACTGGCTCAACACCGGCTGGATCGAGGCCCTGCAGAAGGCCGGCTGGGCGCCCGTCACCATCGACAACCGCGGCCACGGCCAGTCGCGCAAGCTCTACGACCCAAACCTCTATTTTGCCCACGACATGGCCGAAGACGCGGCGCGCCTGCTCGACAGGCTCAGCCTCGAGACCGTGCCGGTGATGGGCTACTCGATGGGCGCGCGCATTGCGGCGTTTCTCGCGCTGCGCCATCCCGGGCGCGTGCGCTGCGCGGTGTGGGGCGGCATGGGGACCAGCCTCGTCACCGGCATCGACGATTCCGAGGAGATCATCGCGGCGCTGACGGCCGAGTCGCTCGCGGACGTGAAAGGCGCGACCGGCCGGCAGTTTCGCATCTTCGCCGACCACTCGAAGTCCGACCGGCCGGCCCTTGCGGCCTGCATGATCTCGTCCCGCGAGCCGATGGCCGAAGCCGACGTCCGGCGGATCGGCCAGTCGACGCTGGTGGCCGTGGGCGAAGCGGACGACAAGGCCGGCGACCCGGCGGCCCTGGCGGCAATGCTGCCGCAGGGAGAATCTTTCGTGATTCCCAAGCGCAACCATATGCTCGCGACCGGCGACAGCCGGTTCAAAGCCGTTGCGCTCGCTTTTCTGGCCGCCCACGCCTAATCCGTCGCATTGTCGTGAACCATTTTTGCCCTGGGGCCTTGGTTCCGGAGCACGGGATGCCTTATATCGGCACCCTGCGATGGAGGCCTCTATGAACCAGCCGCTCAAGTCGACGGCGCAGATCACGGCGATGGACCCGGTTTGGGATGCGGTGCGGGAAAACGCGCGCCAGATCGTCACCACCGAGCCGGGCCTGAGCTCGATGGTCATGGCCAACGTCCTCAATCATGCGACGTTCGAGGCGGCGCTGGCGCATCGGCTGGCGGAGCGCCTCGATCACTCCGACGTCTCCGCCGACCTCATTCGCCAGGCCTTCCACGAAGCGCTCGACGCGCATCCCGAGATCGGCGTCAACGCGCGGGTCGATCTCGCCGCCACTCTCGAGCGCGATCCGGCGACGCACCGGGTCATCGTGCCGTTCCTCTATTTCAAGGGCTATCAGGCAATCCAGACGCACCGCTTCGCGCACGCGCTCTGGCACATGGGCCGCAAGGATTTCGCGCTCTATCTGCAGAGCCGCTCGAGCCAGGTGTTCCAGGTCGACATCAATCCCGCCTGCCGCATCGGCAAGGGCATCATGCTCGACCACGCCACCGGCTTCGTTGCCGGCGAGACGGCGGTGATCGGCGACAACTGCTCGATCCTCCAGGGCGTGACCCTCGGGGGCACCGGCAAGGCCGACGAAGACCGCCATCCCAAGATCGGCAACGGCGTGCTCATTGGAGCCGGCGCCAAGGTCATCGGCAACATCAAGGTCGGCGATTGCGCCCGCATCGGCGCCGGTTCGGTCGTCATCAAGGACGTGCCGCCCAAAGTCACGGTGGTCGGCGTCCCCGCCCGCATCGTCGGCGAAGCTCCGCCCGCCTCTGCCATGGACCAGATGGTTGCCGTGCTCGACCAGAGCGGCTGAATTCCATTGCCCGGAGCGCCTGATCGCCTATTGTGGCGCTCCCCAAATCACTGAAGACCGGAGCGGCGGCCTTGAACCACCCCGAGATCATCAAGCTGCAGAACTATCTGCAGCTCAAGTTCAACAACCGTGGCATCGACGTGCGCCCGCGCCAGAAGCAGAACGACAGCGTCGAGGTCTATGTCGGCGAGGAGTTCCTCGGCCTCATCTATGTCGACGATGAGGACGGCGACAAATCCTACAATTTCCAGATGGCGATCCTCGAAGAGGATCTGGACGAAGTGAAGTGATCATCGTCGCCACCACCAACGATCTCCCCGGCTACCGGATCGTCCGGACGCTGGGGCTCGTGCGGGGCATCACGGTCCGCTCCCGCAGCGTGCTGGGCACGCTCGGCGGCGCGCTCCAGTCGCTGGTGGGTGGCAATCTCTCGCTGTTCACGACGCTTGCCGAGACATCGCGGCAGGAAGCGCTCGATCTGATGCTCGAACATGCGAGCCGAGAGGGCGCCAACGCGGTGATCGCCATGCGCTACGACAGCAACGAGATCACCGACGGCATCACCGAGATGCTGGCCTACGGCACCGCGGTGGTGGTCGAGCCGATCTAGAGCGCGCCGATCCGGTCGAGCAGCGGGTGCAGCTCGGCGTCGAACTTCCGCCAGTTCGGCAGTACGTCGTCATCGAAGCTGTAGACGGCCGCAATCCCCGGTCCCAGATAGACGGTCCTCAGGCAGCGCCCCGCCGCGCTCTCGACGATCGGCGCCGCGCATTTGGCGACGAAGGGGGCCGAAGTCAGCGGGTCGTACCACACCGTTTCGTTTTCGAATCCCTCCTGCGGCAGGAGCGGCTTGCCGATCAGCCCCGGCGGTCCGCTCAGCTGTTCCGGCTTGAACTCGTGCAGATAGAGCCCGTCGAGCAGCATCGCGCTCGGCCGCACCCGGCTGCGCTGGGTCAGCGTGATGTCGATCCGGCGCGGTGCGGCGGCCGGCCCGAGAGGCAGGGTGACGCTGAGGTCGATCTGCTTGGCAAAGCTCTCGTCCTGTGCCGCATCGGAGGTCAGCCATGCCGCAGGGATAGTCAGCGCCGTGCCGCCGAGCGTCCGTGCCACCATGGCGTCGCCGCCGGGGGCCGTCGAAGCCGTGCGGTGATCCGCCATGCCCAGGAGAGTCGCGAAAACCAGCCCGCATCCGGCGGCGGCCAGCGCAATCAGGCTCAGGTTGAAGCCGATCGAGTGGGCGTGGTGCTTCGGCGGTGCGGCGGCGGCGGAGACCATGGCCGAATTAACCAGTCGCATGGGCGGCAGATGACAGCCGATAGGGGCACGCTTATGATTAATGAAGGGTTAATAAGGCCGCGCGGGCGCGGCGCGTTGCGTTGGGGCGTAGTGCGATGGCGTTCGAGTTGCTCCTGGCCGGCTTCATCATGGCCGTCGGCCTCGCGATGGCGGGGACCGGCACCTACTTCTACCAGTGGGTCATCGGCCAGCCCGCGATGCTGCGCTACGACGGCAAGACCTTCGTCCACACCGTCGGCCACCTGTTCATGAGCTTCGTCTGCGGCCCCTTCATCATGCTGCAGATGGGCTGGAAGCAGCAGGACGACGGCACCCTGTCGGTCGGTTCCGTGCTGGTCAGCGCCCTCGTCGCGTTCGGCTGGAGCTTCATCACCGGGCTGCTGCTGATGGGCATCTACTTCGCGATCGCGGGCTGAGCTCCGCGCGAAGATGGCTGGGGCCGGTCCCTGGGGGGAGGGAACCGGCCCCGCTTCATCGAGCCCGCCTGTCAGGGGAAGGGCCCGAGAACTGAAATGATGCTCTAGTTGGCCGTGGCCAGCACCGTCGCGCGGTCGTCGTTGAGACCGACCCACTTGCCCGCATCGCTCTGCGACTGGCGCTTCACGAACTCGTAGTCCGTCTGGTTCCACACCAGGATCCGGCTGTCCTGGTTGTCGAGGATGAGGTCGCCCCGATCGGTGCGCACCATCAGCACGGCGTGGCCGTCGCCGTTGCGCTCGCGCACCACCGTCATCAGCAGCGTGCTCTCGTCCCAGCCGGCTGCAATCAGGTCCTTGCGCTTTTCGAGCGCGATGTCTTCGCAGTCGCCCCGGCCCTGCGTCGGATACGTCCAGTATTCGGCGACGTGGTAGAGGTCCTGGTCCGTTTCCGGCACGATCGTCGCGTTGACCTCGTCGTTGACCGCGATGAGCTGCTGCCAGCTCGCCTGGGTCAGCGTCTCGACGTCGATGAGGTGCGGCGTCGGCCCGCAATCGGGCTTGTCGCGCTTACAGAAATCAGCGGCACCCACGGGAATGCTGGTCGGCCCGGTCACTGGCGCGAAGGCGGCATTGCTGAAATCGACCGGCGACGTCGCTTCCGCCGGAACCGTGAACATGACGAGCGCGATGAGCGTGCCGCCCAGCGTGATCGAGATGGTGTTGGACATGATTGAACTCCCCTGACGGGAGCCACAATCGCGCCACCAAATTGCCCCGGTCGGAAAAACCGCGGCGAGTTTTTAGGCGAGTTTTATCGAAGCCGGTGAGGAGCCGTTAACCACGCGGCCCGGGTCGGATCAGTTGATCCGCAAGTTTTGCTGCACCACGGTCAGCATTTCCTGGGCCGACGCGAACTCCACCGCGACGCCGTCCTGGAAGTGCCGCACGACGCGGGCCCGCATGCGTCCGAGGGTAACCGGGGTGCCCATTGCCGGACGCACCGCGAGCTCGATCGCTGCGCCCGACAGCGAGATGTCGATGATCTTGCAGTTGTAGCGGCGGCCGTCGTCGAGCACGACAGTAGAATGCCGGTTATCGGGCACGACGCGCTCGTGGCGCCGGTCTTCGGGCAGGGTGAGGATGTCCTTGTTGGCAAGCCAGGTGAGCTGCGCCGCCATCTTGTCGCGCTTGCGGGGCGAGGCGCCGACGTCCATCACGAAGCCCCCGTCGGTGCCCTCGAGGATCAACCCCTCGACCCGGCCGATATGGTCGAGATAGGCGATCACCTTTTCGCCGGCCTTGCCGGAAACGGGAGCGATCACCACCGCGTCGCCCGGCGACATTTCCAGCACCTGGCACGGGAATTCACGTCGGTCCGCCAGCATGTAGCGGCCGAGCACACTCACCTTGACGCGCTGGAACCGCGGCAGCTGCGCATAGGCGCGCGCGGCGCGGGGCGTCCGGGCAGGCGAGGGGTTGTCGGTCAGCATCGGCCGCGTCACTCAATTCGACACGCTCGACGCTAACCAGTTTTGGTTAATCGAATGTAAGAATCGTCCGCCGCAACCGAGGCGAATTGGACGAATTAGTCGCGGCCGCCATCGATGACCGACAGATGCGCGTAGCGGCGCGCCTGGCGGCCGAAAACCACCGCGCTCATCGGCCGCGGCGCCCCGCCTCCGGCGGCGAATTCGACGTCCTGCGGCACCTGCGTGGCGATGTCGCGCGCCATCTCGGCGGTCGAGCTGTCGTCCGGCCAGATCAGCCTGAGGCCGGTGATGCGCTGCTCGACCACGGGCTGCACACCGAACCAGTAGGGCTCGTCGAGGGCGGTCATGGCGCCGAGCAGGCGGGTCTGCGTCGAGCCGTTGTGGCGGACGGGGAGCAGGATCGTTTCGACCGACATGCGCGTGTGGATCGCCGTGATGCCGGAGAACGTCACCAGGGCCACCGCGTGATCCTCGGTGACGGCGCGGATCAGCGTGTCCATCGCGTCGCGGTCGCGCGGATGCCAGAGCCGGGTGAACGAACGGCCCTTGAGTTCGCGGGCATAGAGCGAGCAGATGTGGGAGCCCGCCAGCCGGAAATCGAACTCGCGGCTGTCGTTGAATTCGAGGATGAAGGTGTTGGCCAGCGCCGTGCGGATACGGGTGGGGTCGATGTCGCGCCGATCCGGCGCGCTCCGGGACCCGCGGAGCGTGTTCCAGTAGTCGTAGAGCGTTTTCGTGCTCTGTTTCTGCATCGACGCCAACCTGTATCCAAGCCCCGGTCAGCGTCCCGAAGGCTCGCCCGCCGCCCGCATCACCCTCGCAAAAGGCTGGGCGGAAATCGCCCTTAAACCTTTCTTAAGGTTAACCGTGGCGCCCTTTGTGCATAAGTCAGCGAGATGTGCGCCAAACGCCGCCGAAGCCTGGAAGACCGATGACCGACGACAGAAAACCCGAGCCCGATCAAGGGCGTGGCGCGCCGGCGGCGCGGCAGCCGATTTTCCTGCTGCCGCTGCCCGTGACCATCCTTTGCGGCGTTTTGCTCGCCATCCAGCTCGCATCGAGCCTCGTTCTTAACGATGCCGGCCGCGACGTGCTGTTCAACTGGCTCGCCTTCGTGCCGGCTCGCGGACTCGATCCCGCGAGCTTCGAGGGCGGCTGGCTGCCCTTGCTCTGGACTCCGGTCACCCATGCGTTTCTCCACGCCGGATGGGAGCATGTGGGCCTCAATGTCGTCTGGCTCGCCATCTTCGGCAGCCCCGTCGCGCAGCGCTATGGGGCGCTGCGGATGATCGTCCTGTTCCTCGTGGGGGCCGTGCTCGGCGCCGTGGCATTTGCGGCGACGACGCTGCCCGACCTCCAGGTGCTCGTCGGCGCGTCCGGCGGCATCGCGGCGCTCACCGGCGCCGCCACCCGCTTCATCTTCCAGCCGCCGGTGGTTGCGGTGGACGAGGCGACCGGCGAGCGAAAACTCCTCGGCCGCCACCTCGCGACCCTTCCCGAATTCTTCCGCAACCCGACGGCGCGCTTCTTCGCACTGACCTGGCTCGTGCTCAACGGCATCGTCCCGATCATCCCGATCGTCGCCGGCGGAACGGGTGTGCAGGTCGCCTGGCAGACCCACATCGCCGGCTTCCTCGCCGGCCTGCTGCTGGTGCCGCTGTTCGAGAGGAGACCCCGATGACCGACGCACAGCGGATCGAAAAGCTCGAGACCACCGTCGCCTACCAGGATCAGGCGATCGAGGACCTGAACAAGGCGCTGCTCGAGCAGGCAAGCGAGATCGCCGCTCTCAAGCGGCTCATCGGCAATCTCGGCGACCGCCTGCGCGAGATCGCCGACAATCCCGCGCTCGCCGAACCCCCCGAGCCGCCTCCGCCGCACTACTGACGGATGTAATGGAGCTCCTGGAACTGCCGCCGGAATTTCGCCGTCCGCGGCGCCACCGTTTCGGGGTCGTTGGCGCGCAGCCCTTCGGCGATCAACGCCGCCAGGTGCGGCATGTCGGCTTCGGTCATTCCCCAGCGCACCAGTTCGGGCGTGCCGATGCGGAGCCCGTTGGTGTCGCCCTCGATCGGCTTGCCCGGCAGCCCGATGCCGCAGGCAAGAAAGCCCGCCTTCCGGAGTTTCTTGCTGGCCGCCTGGCCGCCGCCGAACGGGGACGCTTCGAGCGCGAATTGATGTGAGCGGGTAAAGCCTTTGTCGGCCCCGTAGACCGTCAGTCCCTCACCGGCGAGCGCCGAGGCGAGCGCCTGCGCCGTGGCCACCATCTTCTGCGCATAGGCCGTGCCGAACTCCCGCCAGTCCAGGAGCGTGATCGCCAGCGCCGCCGACTTCGCCGCATCGAAATTGGCGGTGAGGCCGGGATAGGCAATCGCGTCGAGCCGCTGCGCGATGGCGGCGTCGTTGGTGACGATGAGCCCGCCCGCCGGGCCGCCGAGCGACTTGTAGGTGCTCATCGTCATCAGATGCGCGCCTTCCGCCAGCGGATTGGGGAAGGTCTTGCCGGCGATCATCCCGCATTGGTGCGCGGCGTCGAACAGCACCTTCGCGCCGATCTCGTCGGCAATGGCGCGCACCTCCGCCACCGGATGCGGGAAGAGGTTGAGCGAGCCGCCGACCGTGATCAGGACCGGCCGCACGTCGAGCGCGAGGCGGCGCAGCGCCGGAATGTCGAGCGTGTAGTTTTCGGCATCGACCGGCGCATCGACCGTGTTGAGACCGTAGAGCCCTGCCGCCCCGGCGCGATGGTGCGTGACGTGTCCGCCGATCGTTGCTGGCGGAGCAATGATCGTGTCGCCGGGTTTGGCGAGCGCCATGAAGCCGTAGAGGTTGGCCAGCGCGCCCGAACCCACGCGGATTTCCGCATAGCTCGCCGCGAACACCTCGGCCGCAAGCTCCGCCGCGATGACCTCGATCTCCTCGATGGCCTCGAGCCCCATCTCATACTTGTCGCCGGGATAGCCGAGCGAGGGCCGCGACCCGAGCTTGCGGCTCAGCGCCGCCTCCGCCCGTGGGTTCATCACGTTGGTCGCGGGGTTGAGGTTGAAGCATTCGCGCTCGTGGATCTCCTCGTTGCGGGCGATCAGCGTCTCGAGCCGCGTCGCGACCTCCGCGCTGGTCTCGGCCGCCGTCCGCGCCGCAAGCGACTGGATCAGCGTTTCAGTGGGGACCCAGTTGCGTGGCAGGAGGGCCGTCATTTGTAGACGTCCTTAGGGTCGAACAGCCGTGGCTCGCCCGTATCGACCAGCGCACCGTCCCTTAGGACGCGGTAAAAGCAGCTCTTGCGCCCGGTGTGGCAGGCCGCGCCGCGGCCGGTCTGCTCGACGGTGAGCAGCAGCGTGTCCTGGTCGCAGTCGACGGCCAGTGCGATGAGCTTCTGGATTTCGCCCGAAGTCTCGCCCTTCTTCCACAGCGCCTTGCGCGACCGCGAATAGTAGTGGGCCTCGCCTGTGTCGATTGTGCGCCGTAGCGCCTCGGCGTTCATGTGCGCAACCATCAGCACACGGCCGTCCGCGTCCTGCGTCACGGCGGTGATCAGCCCGTGCGCGTCGAAGCGCGGCGCGAACGCCGCGCCCTCCTCGAGCTGGACATGGGAGAGGGTACTGGGGTCTGTCAGGGAAACGCTCATGGCGCGGGATATAGCCCGCGCCACGCAGCCTTGCGAGTCAGCCCGGCGGGCTAGACGACGTAGAGCACCAGCGTCGATCCGCTGCGGTCGGCGGCGATCACGTGGTCGGCGCTGTAGCCCGAGGCCGCAAGTTTGCGGATCAGCCACGCCGAGGTCATCAGCGACTGCTGGAGATGCTGGAGGTTCGGGTCGGCGCCCACGGCCGACGAGACCTTCGTCACCGCCGTCTCGCACATCGGGACCTTCACGACCTTGAGGCTGGTGACGCCCGACGCCCAGTTGCCGGAATAGACGTGCCGCCCGAGAAGCGTCGACAGCTGCTGCCGGTTGGGCATGAAACAGGCCGCCGTATCCGCGCCGCCGAGCGAGGCTGTCAGCACTTCGCCGCCCGCTCCGCCGCCACCCACCCCGCCGCCGGAACCGCCCCCGGTTCCGCCGCCCGCGCCGCCATCGGCGCCGCCGAACAGGCTGTCGTAGAGAGCGCCGAGGCCGAGCGAAGCGTTCGCCTGGTTGCCGCCGTTCCCGAGCGCATCACCCGAGACGCCTGTCGAATCGCCGAAGAGATCGAGATTGAGGCCGCTGTCGGTATTGCCGCTGCCGCTGCCGAGCGGATTGGAGCCGGTGCCCACGCCGCCGTTGTTGCTGCCGGGGTTGAGGTTGACCACACCGCCGTTGCCGGAGCCGGTGTTGATCAGGCCGCCCGAGCCGTTGCCGAGATGAAGGGAAAAGGCTCCGGCCGGCAGCGGTGCCAGAAGCACGGACGCAAAGAGAGCAGAACCCAAAAGTATTGCCGATTGACGCATCGAAAGTCTCCCTGGAGTCTTTCCGCGGCGGCACCAAACGCGCACGCCGCATCGATCCGTCACACAGACACGAAACCTTGCGGTGACGGGCCGGTACGGATCATTTCACGCCGGGCGGGAAGAAATACTGTTAAGTCGGCCTTACGACCGGTTACTTACACTTGGGAAGATAACCGCGCTGCCGCGATTTTATCGAATTGGGTTCGAACCAATTTCAGGCGCGGCGGCCAATCATCTGGAAGAAGCGGTCCTGCTCCGCCTTTTCTTCCGCGAAGACGCCGGTGAAGCGCTGCGTCACCGTCTGGGCGCCGTGCGCGTGGACGCCGCGGATCGACATGCACATGTGCTCCGCTTCGAGCATCACCGCCGCGCCGCGCGGATTGAGGTGCTCGTTGATCGCGTCGATGATCTGCGCCGTCAGCACTTCCTGCACCTGCAGCCGCTTGGAGAACACCTCGACCAGCCGCGCTAGCTTGGAGATGCCGACCACGCCGTCGTGCGGGAGGTAGGCGATGTGCGCCTTGCCGATGAACGGCACCATGTGGTGCTCGCAGTGGCTCGAGAACGGGATGTCCTTGACCAGCACGATGTCGTCGTAGCCGCCGACCTCCTTGAAGGTCTTGCTGAGCACCGCTCCGGCGTCTTCTTCATACCCGGCAAAGAACTCGCGGTAGGCCTTGGTCACCCGCCGCGGCGTCTCCAGCAGCCCCTCGCGGGTCGGATCGTCGCCCGCCCAGGCGATGAGCGTGCGGACGGCCGCCTCGGCCTCCTCCCGGCTCGGGCGCGGAAAAGGCTTCGTCGGCAATGACTTGGCCACGTTGAGCTTGGCGCTGGCGTCCATTCTGGGATGATCCTCTTGGGCCGGATTCAATACGATCTACGCAGGCCGATCGTTCCCGGACCACCCGAAAGCGCGGCGTCTGCCGGCGCTGACATAGGCCTGGGTGGTGACTATATGTGTCAGCATCCACCCGCCTCAAGAAACAGCCGTGTGACCTCAATGGAACTGAGCGATCTTTATTCCCAAAAGATCCTCGAAATCGCTGCGAACCAGCCAATCCCCGGTCGCGTCGAAAATGCCGATGCGACGGCGCACCGCGTCGCGCGCCTGTGCGGGTCGTCGATCGATGTCGACGTCTCGGTCCGCGATGGCCGGATTTCGGCCTACGGACACGCGATTTCCGCCTGCGCCCTCGGGCAGACCTCGACCGCGATCGTTGCCCGCAACATTGTCGGCACGCCCATCGACGAGTTCCGCGCGGTGCGCGACCAGATGACCGCTATGCTGAGGGCCGACGGCCCGCCGCCGACCGGCCGCTGGTCCGATCTCGCCTATCTCGAACCGGTGCGGGACTATCCGCCCCGGCACGGGTCGACGCTGCTGGTCTTCGACGCCGTCAGCGACGCCCTCGACAAGATCGAGGCCGTACAAACCGTTACGGCCGCGACTTGATTCCGCTTGCGAACCGCTTCTGGGCGGTGGTCGACTACCCGTTCAAGGTTCTCGCCTACGTCCTGATCCAGACCTATCGCTACACCCTCTCGGCCTTCACCGGCCGCACCTGCCGGCATGCGCCGACCTGCAGTGAGTATACCCGCGACGCCATCTGGCGCTTCGGCTTCTGGCCCGGTGGCTGGATGGGTCTCGCCCGCATTACCCGTTGCCGGCCGGGCGGAACGCACGGCTACGACCCGGTCCCGGAGAGTTTACCCGCCGCAGCGCATTGGTATTTGCCCTGGCGCTATGGCCGGTGGCATTGATCCGCCGCTTTCAACACGGAGATTTTCGATGAAGCACTCAGCCTCCGCCCAGTGGACGGGCGACCTCAAGGCCGGCAGCGGCAAGGTCTCGAGCCAGAGCGGCGCGCTCAAGGGCCTGGGCTACAGCTTCAAGAGCCGCTTCGAGGACGAAACCGGCAAGGCCGGCACCAACCCGGAAGAGCTGATCGCCGCGGCCCATTCGAGCTGCTACGCGATGCAGTT
>CAYRZM010000157.1:0-4354 GCA_964428685.1 uncultured Devosia sp.
CAGCGCATGGCGGCGGCGGGGCAGGCGCTCGCCGGTGGCGGCGGCGGTGGCGATGCGGTCGATGCGGAAATGGCGGAAATCGTCGCGCAGCTCGCACCAGGCGGAGACCACCTTGCGCTGCTCGAAAAAGCCGATGAGGAACGGCCAGATCACGCGCTCGGTCTCGCGGCCGCCGTCATCGCGATAGCCGATCCTCAGCTTCAGCTCCTTGCGGATGGCGTCGCGCAGGAGCGAGGGATCGATGGCGACGGGCGCGGGGCTGCGGGCCGAGACGAACATCGTTCCACTCTCGAGCTCGCGCTTGAGCTCGGGCGGCAGCACGGCGCCGATCTTGGCGAGGACATTGCCGGCCGCGCGCGCGAGGCGTGGATCATCGGTCTGCCGGCCGACCCAGCCGCTGCCCACCACAAGCGCTTCGAGCTCGTCGACCGAGAACATCAGCGGCGGCAGCATGAAGCCGGGGCGAAGCACGTAGCCGAGGCCTGGCTCACCCTCGATCTCGGCGCCCTGGCCCTGGAGCGTCGCGATGTCGCGATAGAGCGTGCGCAGCGAAATGCCGAGGTCGCCCGCCAATGCCGCCCCGGCCACCGGGGCGCGATGGCGGCGGAGAATCTGCAGGAGCTCGAGCAGGCGCTCGGTGCGGGACATGGCGCGAAGGTAGCGGGGCCGGGCGGGGGAGTCACGCGGACCGATGGAGAGGTGCCGCCTGTTCACCGCCAGAGCACACCCTTGGTAAAGGTGAGGCCGACAACGGAGCCCAGGCCCATGGAAATCGTGCCTGTCCTGAAGGCGGAGAAGGCGGAACTGTGGGCGCACCTGCAGGCCTATCTGCGTGAGCTCCGCACAGAGCGGGATGACCGGGACGAGCCCTATCCGCACTTCGAGCCTTACTGGCGGGAGCCAGATGCGCGCTGGCCGTTCTGGGGTGTGACGAACAGCCGGCGCATCGGCTTCGCACTGGTTCGATCGACCGGCGAGCGGCTCGAGATGGCGGAGTTCTGCATCTTCCCGACGGACCGGCGCGCGGGGATCGGCTCGGCATTCGCCCGCGGTGTGATCGAGCGATTCCCGGGAGAGTGGGAGGTCTCGGCATCGACGGAGAACACCACCGGGGTGGCGTTCTGGCGGCACGCTCTCTCGGGGTTTGTTCCGGAGGAGAGCCCGGCGGCCGGCGCGTCGCGGGTGCAGTGGCGGTTTGTCGTGCACAGACCCCGAAATTTGCCGATGGCCCCCTTGACGTCGTTAGAGTAAATACTCTAGACACCATCCTCGTTAGAGCAATTGCTCTAGAGGACGTCCGCGATGCCCACCGACACCAAGACCCGCATCCTCGATGCCGCGCTCGCGCTCTTCAACGAGCGGGGCACCGACACGATCACCACCAACCACATCGCCGAGTCGCTGGGGATGAGCCCGGGCAATCTCTACTACCACTACCGCAACAAGGCCGAGATCGTCCGCGCGCTGTTCGGGCGGATCATGGCGGCGTGGGCGGACAACTACGCGGTGCCGCCGGCCACCATGCCCAGCGTGGCGATGATGGAGGCCATGCTGGCCGGCAATTTCGACATCCAGGCGCGCTACCGGTTCTTTTTTCGCGACCTGACGCTCCTGCTCAACGCCGACCCGGACCTTGCCGCCGCCTATCAGGGCAGCCGGGCCGCCGGCATGGGCAACACCAAGTTCCTCATCAGCCTCTTCGTCGAGGCCGGGGTCATCACCGCTCCCGAGAGCGACGAAGCCATCGACGACATCACCCAGCTCCTGTGGCTGGTCGGCGACTTCTGGCTCGTCTTCCGCGACACCGGTGGAACGCCGTTCGGCCCCGACGACACCCAACAAGGCGTCCGGATGTTCCGGCGCATCCTCACCCCCTACCTCAAAGGAAGAACCAAATGACCTCGACCCGCATCCTTGCCGGCAGCCTGCTGGTTGCCGTGCCGCTGATCTTCACCGCCGGATTCACCGGCCTGCAGATGAGCTTCGACTATCCCGGCATCCTCCGCCATCCGGCCGGGGAGGTGCTGACCCGCTTCGCCGCCGCCGGCGCCGACCTTCACGCGTACTGGTACCTGATGTTCGTGGCGGGCGTGCTGCTGATCCCCGCGGCGATCGCCTGGGCCCTGCTCAACTGGAAGCACGCGCCGGTGGCGTCGGCGCTTGCCGGCGGGTTCGGGGCGCTGGCCGGCCTCGTTCAGGCGATGGGACTGCTGCGCTGGACGGTGCTGGTGCCCGCACTTGCCACTGCCTACACGGCGCCGGATGCGACCGACATGACGAGGGCGCTCGCGGCGCAGAGCTTCGACACTGCCAATGCCTATCTCGGCATGGGCGTGGGCGAACACATGGGCTACCTGTTCACCGCACTGTTTACCGTGATGGTGGCACTGACGATCGTGCGCCGCTGGGCCTGGATGAGCTGGCTCGGCGCCGCACTCGCCTTCGGCGTCGCGTTCGGCATGCTCGAGCCGTTCGGCGTCCCGATGGCCGCGACGGTCAACGCCATCGCCTTCACCGGCTGGTCGGTGTGGGCACTGGTGCTCGGCGCGCTGATCCTGTGGCGCGCCCGGACGATGGACGCGGCCGTGCCGCTCGCAGCCTAGAGCTCAAAAGGCGAGGGCCGCGCGAAGCGGCCCTCCTCAATCAGCTTCCGAAGAAGCCGCGCTGCCACCAGCCGGCCTTCTTGGGTTTTTCCTCGGCCGGAGCGGAGGAGCTGACGACGATCTCGTCGGGCGGGAGCTCCTTTTTCGGCCGGCGCGGCGGCTCCTCGGCCACCGGGATCGGCTCGGGCAAGGGCTCGGGCGTGGCAACCGCGATGGCGGCGGCGGAGCGCAGGGCTTCCTCCTCGCTCGGCGGCGCGGCCTTGGGCCGGCGCGACCGGCTGCGCGGGCGCGCGACGTTCTCCTCGCCCTCGGGCTCGGCATCCTGCACCACACCGTCGGCATCGGCCGACTTGCGCGAGCGACGGGCGCGGCGCGGCTTTTCGGCCTCGCCATCGGCCGGAAGGACGCTGATCGGCGGCTCGACGCCAACATCGGAGGCGATCGCGTCCTGCGCGAGCACGGCGGCGGCAACGCGTTCGGTGCTGTCCTCGCTCATGGGCGAGGTGGGCTGCTCGCCAAAGCCGGCATCGCGCGGCGCGCCGGACTCGGCGCCTTCACCGCCCTCGCGCCGGTTGCGGCGTCCACCGCGACGGCCGCGGCGACGGCGGCGGCGGGGCTCGCCGTTGTCGTCGCGCGGCGCCCCGGCCTCGGCAGGCGCACCGGCTTCGTCCTCGGCGTCGTCGCCCGAAGGCTCGTCGCCGGACTCGGCGGCAGGCTGCATCTGCGGACGCGGACGCTCGCCGCGATCGTCGCGATCGCGGCCGCCACGGCGGCGCCGGCGGCGGCCACGGCCCTGACGGTCGCCGTCGTCCGAGCGCGCTTCGCGCGGCTCGCTGCCGGACTCTTCGTCGGCCTCGTCGTCCTCCACCGCATCGTCGGCGGCATCGGCGTCATTGCTCTCCTCGATCGCGGCGCTGTCCACCCGCACATGCTGGGCGGGCGTCTCGCCGCCTGGGATCGCCCGGGCCTCGCCGCGCTCGATGGCGTAGTGCTGCGGCCCGACGTGATCGTCGGCGACGATGGTGATCGAGAGGCCGTATTTGGCCTCGAGGGTGTTGAGGGTCTGGCGCTTGGAGTTGAGAATGTAGAGCGCGACGTCGACCGGGACGCGCACATTGATCGACTGGCCCGGCTTCTTGAGCACGTGGTCCTCGACATTGCGCATGACCATGAGCGCCACGCTCTCGACCGAGCGGACGAGGCCGGTGCCGTTGCAGGTCGGGCACTTGTGGGTCGAGCTCTCGACGACGCCGAAGCGGATGCGCTGGCGGCTCATCTCCATGAGGCCGAAATGGCTGATGCGGCCAACCTGGATTCGCGCGCGGTCGTTCTTGAGCGCGTCCTTGAGCCGGCGCTCCACCGCCCGGTTGGAGCGGTTCTCGATCATGTCGATGAAGTCGATGACGATGAGGCCGGCCAGGTCGCGCAGCCGCAACTGCCGGGCGACTTCGTCGGCGGCCTCGAGGTTGGTCTGAAGCGCCGTGTCCTCGATGTTGTGCTCCTTGGTGGAGCGGCCCGAGTTCACGTCGATCGAGACCAGCGCTTCGGTCGGGTTGATCACGAGGTAGCCGCCGGAGGGCAGGGTGACCTGCGGCGAGAACATCTGATCAAGCTGGCCCTCGACGTTGTATTTGCTGAACAGCGGCGCATCGTCCTTGTAGAGCTGCACGTTCTTGGCGTGGCTCGGCATGATCATGCGCATGAAGTCTTTGGCTTCGCGGTAGGCGTCGTCGCCCGCGACCCAGAGCTCG
>CAYRZM010000158.1:0-6197 GCA_964428685.1 uncultured Devosia sp.
GGTGCGCATGCCCACGAGCTCGAGCACGACGAAGAGCAGCAGGAACGCCAGCGCCATGATCCCGAGCGGCAGCAGCATTTCGGGCGGCAGCTTCGATCCGCCCAGCGTGAGGCTCGCCGGCTGGTGCAGCGTGTTCCACCAATCGACGGAGAACTTAACCACCGGAATGTCGAGGGCGCCCACCAGCGTCACGATGGCGACGATGCGGGCGGCGCGCAGCTGGTCGTCGAAGGCGCGCCAGAGCGCGATGATGCCGAGGTAGATGAAGAACAGGATGAGCGTCGAGGTCATCCGCCCGTCCCATTCCCAGAACGTGCCCCAGGTCGGCCGGCCCCAGAGCGAGCCGGAATAGAGGGCGAGTGCGGTGAAGGCGGCGCCGAGCGGGGCGGCGGCCTTGGCGGTCACGTCGGCGAGCGGATGGCGCCAGATCAGGGTGCCGAGCGCAGCCAAGAACATGAGGCCGTAGACGGTCTCGCTCAAAATCGCGTTGGGCACGTGGATGTACATGATCCGCACCGTGTCCCCCATCTGGTAGTCGGCAGGGGACGCGACGAGCGCGAACCAGAGCCCGATGGCGAAGGCCAGCACCGTCACGATCCCGAGCGGCCACAGCAGCATGCCGCTCCAGCCCATGAAGGCGCCGGGATGGGCGAGGCGCGAAAACCAGTTGGACTGCTTGGGCCGGGCGGCGGTGTCGAGGGTCATCTGGGTCCGGATATAGTCCACAATGTCATTCCCGCGAAGGCGGGAATCCAGAGCCGCGCGAACTGGTGTTGACGTCCCTGGATTCCCGCCTCCGCGGGAATGACACCGTGGACAGGCGCGATATTCCCGTCATTCCTCACTTACGCGCAGCGCCAGCGCCGCGGCAAACGGGCAAAACGCCACGGAAACGAGGCTGAAGGCGGCGAGGAACAGGGCGGCGCTGCCGCTGCCGTCGCCGCCGGCGGCCATGCCGGAGCCAAAGATCAGCACCGGCAGGCAGAGCGGCAGGATCAGCACTGGGGCCAGCAGTCCGCCGCGGCGGAGCGACACCGTCACCGCCGCGCCGACGGTCGCGAAGGCGGTCAGCGCCGGGCTGCCGAGCAGCAGCGACAGCACGGCGCGGCCCCAGCCCGCCATGTCCATCGAGAGGAGCACCGCGAGGAGCGGGCTCGCCACCAGCAGCGGCAGGGCCGCGAGCAGCCAGTGGGCCACCGCCTTGCCCGCGACGATCCCCTCGAGCGGGGCGGCGGCGTGGCGCAGCAGCAGCAGGGTGCCGTCGTCGGCGTCGTCGCGGAACAGCCGGTCGAGGCCGAGCAGCATGGCGAGGAATGCGGCGATCCAGACGATCCCCGGCGCCAGCTTCTGGAGGAGGACGCGGTCGGGGCCGACGGCAAACGGCACGATGGCGGCGACCATGACGAAGAACAGCACCAGCGTCAGAGCCTCGCTGCCCGAGCGGGCGGCGAGTTTGAGGTCGCGGACGATGACGGCGAGGGTCGCGCTCATCGGGCCCCCAGCGTCAGGGCTGGGGCTTCGCCGAGCCCCGGAATGTCGTCGTGGGTCGCGACGATCGCGCCGCCGCCGCCGGCAATGTGGTCGCGGAGCAGCGCTCCGAGCAGATCGCGCCCCGCGGCATCGAGGGCCGCGGTCGGTTCGTCAAGCAGCCAGACGGATCTTTGGCTGACCAGCAGCCGGGCCAGCGCCAGCCGCCTGCCCTGGCCGGCGCTGAGATGCCCGGCGGCGATGGGGCCGAGCGTCGCCAGTCCGACGGTGTCGAGGGCGGCCGCGACCGGGATCCCGGTCGGCCCGTTCACGCGCCGCCAGAAATCGAGATTTTCGGCAACCGTCAGCCGCGGCTTCAGCGCAGCCTGATGGGTCAGCAGATGCAGGGGCGGCGGCTCCTCGCCCCGGTCGATGCGGCCCGCATCACAGCGGAGGATGCCGGCCAGCGCCAGCAGGAGGCTCGATTTGCCGGCGCCGTTCGGGCCGCGCACCAGCACGATCCCACCCGCCGGCAAGGTGATGTCGAGCCCCGAAAACAGGGTCCGTCCGCCGCGGCTCAGGGCGAGGCCGGAGGCGGTCAGCAGGGCGGGCGGCGGGGCATCCGGCGGCGGCATGGACCGCATGCCTAAGTTGCCTTCGGCCGCACTGGCAAGCGTCATGTTGATTGACTATAAGGCCCTCGAAGTCTGGAACTCTTCCAGGCTGGCGCCCCGGTCCCGCGGCGGTTCCCGCCGGTTTCGCGGACCGCTCCGCTGCCACCCGATCATAGGCGGACCCGTGACCCAATCGCTCGACAGCTTCAAGTCCAAGACCACTCTTTCGGTCGGGGACAAGACCTACACCTATTTCTCGATCCCGCTGGCCGAAAAGAACGGCCTGCCGGGCGTGTCGAAGCTGCCGCATTCGATGAAGGTCGTGCTCGAGAATCTGCTCCGCTTCGAGGACGGGGTGACGGTCACCAAGGCCGACATCATGGCCATCGCGCAGTGGCTCGGGCCGCGTACCTCCGAGCACGAAATCTCCTACCGCCCGGCGCGCGTCCTGATGCAGGATTTCACCGGCGTGCCCGCCGTCGTCGATCTCGCGGCGATGCGCGACGCGACGCAGAAGCTCGGCGCCGATCCGCAGAAGATCAACCCGCTGGTGCCGGTCGATCTCGTCATCGACCACTCGGTGATGGTCGACTCGTTCGGCACGCCGCTCTCCTTCCAGCAGAATGTCGAACTCGAATACGAGCGCAACGGCGAGCGCTACGAGTTCCTGCGCTGGGGGCAGAAGGCGTTCGACAATTTCCGCGTCGTGCCGCCCGGCACCGGCATCTGCCACCAGGTCAATCTCGAATACCTCGCGCAAACCGTCTGGACCCGCAAGGACGAAGAGACCGGCGAGATCGTCGCCTATCCCGATACGCTCGTGGGCACCGACAGCCACACCACCATGGTCAACGGCCTCGCCGTGCTCGGCTGGGGCGTGGGCGGCATCGAGGCGGAAGCGGCGATGCTGGGCCAGCCCATCACCATGCTCATCCCCGAAGTCGTCGGCTTCAAGATGACCGGCAAGATCAACGAGGGCATCACCGCCACGGACCTCGTCCTCACCGTCACCGAGATGCTGCGCAAGAAAGGCGTCGTCGGCAAGTTCGTCGAGTTCTACGGGCCGGGGCTCGACTATCTGAGCCTCGAGGACCAGGCGACGATCGCCAACATGGCGCCCGAATACGGCGCGACCTGCGGCTTCTTCCCGGTCGATGCCGACACGCTCGCTTATCTCGAGACGTCGGGCCGCGATGCGGCGCGAGTGGCGCTGGTCAAGGCCTACTGCGACGCGCAGCAGATGTTTCGCACGACGACCTCGGCCGACCCGGTGTTCACCGATACGCTCGAGCTCGACCTCGCGACGGTGGTGCCCTCGATGTCGGGACCCAAGCGCCCGCAGGACCGCGTGTCGCTCAAGGATGCCGCGCCGAAATTCCGCGAGGCGCTGAAGGACATCGCCGGCGGCCGCAAGGAGCGCACCGCGATGCCGGCGACGGTGGGCGAGAGCCGCTATGTCGACGAAGGCGCGACGGGCGTCGACGACATTCCGGAAGAGGCGGCGTTCCCGGGCTTTCCGGTCAAGGACGCCAAGTACGGCATCGACGACGGCCATGTGGTGATCGCCGCGATCACCTCATGCACCAACACCTCCAACCCCTCGGTGCTGATCGCCGCGGGGCTCGTCGCGCGCAAGGCGCGTGCCCTCGGCCTTCAGGTCAAGCCGTGGGTCAAGACGTCGCTCGCGCCCGGATCGCAGGTGGTCACCGATTACCTCAGCGCCGCGGGGCTGCAGGCCGATCTCGACGCGCTCGGCTTCAACCTCGTGGGCTATGGCTGCACCACCTGCATCGGCAATTCCGGACCGCTGCCGACGGCGATCTCGGAATGCATCAACGACAACGACCTCGTCGCCGCCTCGGTGCTCTCGGGCAACCGCAACTTCGAGGGCCGCGTGAACCCGGATGTGCGCGCCAACTACCTGGCGTCGCCGCCGCTGGTCGTCGCCTATGCGCTCGCCGGCTCGCTCAACGTCAATGTCGCGAGCGAACCGCTCGGCACCAGCAGCACTGGAACGCCGGTCTATCTCAAGGACATCTGGCCCACGAACAAGGAAGTCTCGGACATCGTGCGCAAGGTCATCACGCCGCAGATGTTCCTGAAACGCTATTCCGACGTGTTCAAGGGCGACAGCAACTGGCAGGGAATCGCCGTCGACGGCGGCGAGACCTACCGGTGGAATTCGAGCTCGACCTATGTGCAGAACCCGCCCTATTTCGAGGGGCTGCGGATGACGCCGGAGCCGATCACCGACATCGAGAATGCGCGCATCCTCGGGCTCTTCCTCGATTCGATCACCACCGACCACATCTCGCCCGCGGGATCGTTCAAGCCCTCGACGCCGGCGGGGCAGTATCTGGTCGAACGGCAGGTCGCGCCCAGGGACTTCAATTCCTACGGCGCCCGCCGCGGCAACCACGAGGTGATGATGCGCGGCACCTTCGCCAATATCCGCATCAAGAACCAGATGGTGCCCGGAGTGGAAGGGGGTTTCACCAAAGGTCCCGACGGCACGCAGATGCCGATCTACGATGCGGCCATGGCGTACCAGAAGCAGGACACGCCGCTGGTGATCTTTGCCGGCAAGGAATACGGCACCGGCTCGTCGCGCGACTGGGCGGCCAAGGGCACGCGGCTCCTGGGCGTGCGTGCGGTGATCGCGCAGTCGTTCGAACGCATCCACCGCTCCAACCTCATCGGCATGGGCGTGCTGCCGCTGCAGTTCGCCGAAGGCGAGAGCTGGCAGACGCTGGGGCTCACCGGCACCGAGACGGTCTCGATCGAAGGGCTCCCGGCGCTCACGCCGCGCTCCGACGTGGTGGTGCGGATCGGCTTTGCCGACGGCACGGTCAAGGAGGTGGTCACCCGCTGCCGGATCGATACGATCAACGAGCTCGATTACTACCGGCACGGCGGCATTCTGCACTACGTGCTGCGCAACCTCGTGGCGGCCTGAGCCGGCGCTTTCCGCCTCACGACGTAACACACGTAATTGACTCGCAGTTCATCGGCACTTTGCCTAGAAATGCGGCATGCAATCGTTCCAATGGATCCCCGCCGCCGTGGCGGCCGCGCTGATCGCTGTGCCCGCCGCGGGCGCAGAGGTGCGCGACCATCCCAAGGCGGTGCTGGAACTGTTCACGTCGCAGGGCTGCTCGTCGTGCCCGCCGGCCGACGCCAAGCTCAGTGAGCTGGGCAAACAGCCCGACGTCATCGCGCTCGCCTATCATGTCGACTACTGGGATTATATCGGCTGGGCCGACACGTTCGGCGCCAAGCTCAACACCGACCGGCAAAAGGCCTACGCCCAGAGCTGGGGCTCGTCGATGATCTACACGCCTGAGCTGGTGGTGAACGGCGCCAAGGGCGTCGTCGGGTCGCGCGACAACGAAGTCTCCTCGGCGCTGGCTGCGGCTTCGCTGGGTGTGCCGGTCGCCATCGTGCTCGACGGCGACATGCTCGACGTCACGGTCGGCCCGCAGGCGGGCGGGGCCGAGGCCGGAATCTGGATCGTGACGTTCAAGGACCACGCGAGTGTCGCCATCGACCGCGGCGAGAACGCCGGGCGCACGATGGACTATTCGCAGATCGTCACCGGACGGCAGATGCTCGGGATGTGGGATCCGGCGGCGGGCACCCACCTCAAGCTCCCGGTCAGCGAGATCATGGGCGCCGGCAGCAACGGCGCGGTGATCCTGGTGCAGACCGAACAGGCCGGCCTTCCCGGGCCGATCCTGGGCGCCGCCTCGATCCAGCTCTAGCGAAAACCCCCGGAATCAAAACTCCCGCCGAGCGTACGCAGGCGGGAGTTGTGACTGACGTGTGCATGTAAGGTGTAATCGGCACCGAGCATCATGGTTTGGGGGCTCGGTCAGCCCGGTGCCGATCACTGGAGGCAATGGTGAGCTTATGCCACGCCAATCGGGCCGAAGCGGGGACACAATGTGACCGAAATGGGAATTTGCATCCGGGGCGGACCGGCTTGCACCGCGGCGCGTTTGACGCAATCATGACGGCAACGTCACAAAGGGTCGCCGATGGCCGAGGCCGAACCGCAGCAGACCGCCGAGCTCCTCAGTTTCTTCGGGGGCTCGGGCCCGCAACCGCCGCGCCAGC
>CAYRZM010000159.1:0-6066 GCA_964428685.1 uncultured Devosia sp.
GTGGCGGGGTTCGACGTCGTTTCTCGCTCTATGGATGTGCGCCGGCACATCGGTTTGGTGGGCCAATATGCGAGCGTGGACGAGCTGCTGTCCGGCCGGCAGAATCTGTTCATGATCGGGCGCCTGCATGGGCTCTCCGGCCGCGATGCGCGCAAGCGGGCCGACGATCTGCTCGAGCGGTTCGACCTCGCCGGGACCGGCAACAAGGCGACGCGGACGTATTCGGGCGGCATGCGGCGCCGGCTCGATCTCGCGGCGAGCCTGGTGGTGAAGCCGCCCGTGCTCTTCCTCGACGAGCCGACCACCGGGCTCGACCCCACGGGCCGCGCGGCGACCTGGGACGTCATTGCCGACATGACCCGCGACGGCACCACGGTGCTGCTGACGACGCAATATCTCGACGAGGCCGATCGCTTTGCGAGCCACGTTGCGGTGATCGACCATGGGCTCGTCGTGGCCGAGGGGACGCCTGCCAGTCTCAAGAGCCGGATCGGGCGCGCGACACTGAGCGTGCTGACCGATGCCCGCTTCACGGCCACGGCGCTGCAGCCGATCGTTTCGCCGTTCGCGGCCAGTGCGCCGTTCGAACGCGGCGCCGAGCTGATGGTGCCGCTGCGCGATCTCACCGTCACTGCCGACCTGATGGCCGCGCTGGCCGAAGCAGGAGTCGCCCTCAACGACGTGAGCGTGGTCAAGCCGAGCATGGACGACGTGTTCTTCGAGCTCACCGGCCACCACGAGCCGCAGATGGAGAACGCCGCATGAGCATCGACACCCTCCCCGCCCGCCGCGGCGGGCCATTGAAGGTTCTCGACGAGATCGGGGTCTTCGTGTGGCGCAACCTCGCGCACATTCCCCGCGTGCCCGAGCGGCTGCTCGACGTGACCATCCAGCCGATCATGTTCGTGCTGCTGTTCGGCTACATCTTCGGCAGCGCAATCGCGGTCAAGGGCGGCAACTACCGCGAGTTCCTTATGGCGGGGATCTTCGTCCAGACCCTGAGCTTCGCCTCGATGTCGACGGCGGTCGGCGTGTTCAACGATTTCTCGGAGGCGGTGATCGACCGGTTTCGCGCACTGCCCATCTCGGCGCTTTCCATTCTTCTCGGCCGTGCCGTTGCCGCGCTGATCGAAAACGGGTTCGGCATCGTGGTCATGGCGATCTGCGGCTTCATCGTGGGCTGGGCGCCGCATGGATCTGCAGGCGACACGCTGATCGCGGTGCTGATGCTCGTCTACTTCGCCTTCGCCATGATCTGCCTCGGCACGGCGCTGGGGCTGAGCGTGCGCAGTGTCGGGACAGCCCAGACCATCGGCTTCGTGCTGATCTTCCCGCTGAGCTTTGCCTCGAATGCGTTCGTTCCTATCGACAACATGCCCGCGGTCCTGAGGATCATCACCGACTGGAGCCCCGTGACGTCGCTGGTCGCGGCGCTCCGCCAGCTGTTCGGCAACCCCAACCCGATACCCTCCGACGCGCCCTGGCCGCTGCAACACACGATCGAGGCGTCGCTGCTCTGGTGCACGGCAATTGCCGTCGGCAGCCTCGCCATCGCCATCTGGCGCTACAATGCGCGGGGACGCGGGTAACCGTCCGCTGCCCGTTTTCGCCACACCTGCCCGAGGCCCGCCATCGCGCGGGCCTTTTACTTGTCTAGGGTTCCCCCAAGGCTGTAATTTGCACAGCAATCGGGGCCCGATCCAGTGAGAACTCTGGCGCAAATGTGGGCAGTGACGGCGGCTCTCGCCACGGCGATCGTCGTATCGTCGACTGCGGCGGCGTTGGCCGAGAAGCGCGTGGCGCTGGTGATCGGCAACGCCACCTACGCGGCGCTCGGCACGCTTGCGAACCCCACCAACGACGCGGACGACATTGCCTCGACATTGCGCGGCATGGGCTTCGAGGTCACCGTGGCGAACGATGCAGACGAACGGAAGTTCACCGACCTGCTTTCGAACTTCGCGACCTCGGCGGACGATGCCGACATCGCACTGTTCTACTATTCCGGGCACGGCCTGCAGTATCGCAGCGAGAACTACCTGGTGCCGGTCGATGCGACGCTGGCGAACCGCTTCTCGCTGACGCATGAGACGATCCCGCTCGACGACGTGCTGTCGGCGGTCTCCGGCGCGCGCGATGCCCTCATCTACATCGATGCCTGCCGCAGCTTTCCGATCGCGGGGACGTTCCTTGCTTCGTCCAATGAGCGCGTGGCGCCGGTCGGCGGCCTCGCCCCGGTGCAGGAGACGCACAACACGTTCATCGGTTTTTCTGCGTCCGCCGGACAGACGGCGCGCGACGGCGCGGGCCGGAACAGCCCCTTCACCACCGCCATGCTCGACCTCCTGCCCACGCCCGGGCTCGACGTGACCGAGATGTTCAACGACGTCTCGGCCCGGGTGGTGTCGGCAACCGACGGGGCACAGAAGCCGCAAAGCTTCAACGGCATCACCTCGGATGTGACGCTGGTGGCAGCCGCCGACACAGGGCCGGTGTCACCGGAGCCCGACGCCGAGGAACGCGCTTATCGCGACGCCTCGGCGATCGGCACTCTCGGCGCCTACCGGGCGTTCATCGCGCGCTTTCCGGGCGGCTTCTACAGCGAGCTCGCGCGCGAGGCGATGGACAAGCTGCAGAACATGGCGACGGTCTCCCCTGCCCCATCCGCCGAGCCCGACACGGCACCCGATCCGGTGCTGGACCTGCCGGCGGACATCCTCGAGCCCAACCTCAGCTATTTCGGCAAGGGCAAGGAGAAGATCGGGGACTGGACGGTCTCAGCGAATGGCGATCGTTGCCATATGTACACCGAGGCCGAAGGCGTGAGCCCCGATGGATGGCTGACTTACCGGCCGTGGCTGTACTACTCGGCGCTGAAGAACCAGGCGTCCGTGTGGAGCAGCATGTTCACTGCCAACAAGCCCGACGGCAGCGACATCTTTGCACCCGGCACGGTGCGGGCCACGGTCATGCGCGCCGATGGCATGTGGAAGGACATTCCGGCGCTCTTCTTCAACACGGAGCTCAGGATGCTGTCGCCGTGCGTGGATGCATCGCTCGGCCAGTTTTGCATCGACGCAGACGGCGTCGACGCGATGCGGCAGGGACAGACCCTGACCATTTCGGGTAAGTCGGCGCAGACCGGTGCGCCGGTTGCGATCACTTATGGAATCACCGGCTACGCCGACGCCGCGCAGCGGATCAGCGCGATGTGCAAGTCGGGATCGTCGTCGCTCTACGGCGGCATGACGGACAAAGAGCCGGCCAAGCAGTAGGCGGCTACTCCGCCGCCGGCAGCCCGCGCTTGACGAAACCTTCGGGATCGTTGGCGGCCTCGCGAGCCCGCTCCTCGGCCTCCGTCGCTTCCTGCTGGCGCGCCCACATCTGCGCGTAGAGCCCGTCGCGCAGCAGCAGCATCTGATGCGTGCCGCGTTCCGCAATGAGCCCGTCGCGCAGCACGATGATCTCGTCGGCGTTGATAACGGTCGAGAGACGGTGCGCGATGACGAGCGTCGTCCTGTTGCGGCTCACAGCGTCGAGCGCGGCCTTGATGTCCTGCTCGGTCTTGGTGTCGAGCGCCGACGTCGCCTCATCGAGGATGAGGATCGGCGGGCCTTTTAAGATGGTGCGCGCGATCGCCACCCGCTGCTTCTCGCCGCCCGAAAGTTTTAGCCCGCGTTCGCCGACCGGCGTGTCGTAGCCCCGCGGCAGGCCGGCAATGAACTTGCCGATCTGCGCGAGATCGGCGGCACGCGCGACCTGCTCCGGCGTCGCGTTGGGCCGGCCGTAGCGGATGTTGTAGGCAATCGTGTCGTTGAAGAGCACGGTGTCCTGCGGGACCATGCCGATCTCGGTGCGGAGCGATGCCTGGGTGACGTCGCGCACGTCCTGTCCGTCGATGGTGATGCGGCCGGCGCTCACGTCGTAGAAGCGGTAGAGCAGCCGCGAGATGGTCGACTTGCCGGCGCCCGTCGGGCCGACGATCGCCGTGGTCTTGCCGGCCGGCACCTCGAAGCTGATGCCCTTGAGGATTTCACGGTCGGGATCGTAGTGGAAGTGCACGTCCTCGAAGCGGATTACCGGGCCGCTGACGACGAGCGGATGCGCGTCGGGCTTGTCCTTGATCTCGGGGTCCTGGGCCAGGAGCCGGAACATCTCCTCGAGGTCGGTGAGGCCCTGGCGGATCTCGCGATAGACGAAGCCGATCTGGTTGAGCGGCCGGTAGATTTGCATGAGAAAAGTGTTGAGCAGCACGAAGTCGCCGATTGTGAGCGACTTGTTGAGGACACCCAGCACCGCGAGCACGCCGATGACTATGACGCCCGCATAGAAGATGACGGCCTGGCCGAAGTTGAGGAAGCCAAGCGACGTCCAGATGCGGATCGAGGCGCGCTCGTACTGCGCCATCGAAAGATCGAAGCGCTCGGCCTCCATCGCCTCGTTGCCAAAATACTTGACGGTCTCGTAGTTGAGCAGGCTGTCGACCGCCTTCGAGTTGGCGTCGGTGTCGGCCGAGTTCATGTCGCGTCGGATGGCGATGCGCCAGTTGGAGGCGCGGATGGTGAACCAGAGATACAGCCAAATGGTGACGACCAGCACGCCCAGATAGCTGACCCCGAACATCACCACGAAGATGATCGAGACGACCACGAACTCGACCAGCGTCGGCGCGGTGTTGAGCACGATGAAGCGGACGATCGTCTCGATGCCCTTGGTGCCGCGCTCGATGATGCGGCTGAGGCCGCCGGTGCGGCGCGCAAGGTGGAAGCGCAGGCTCAGGCGGTGAAGATGGTCGAAGGTCTGGTTGGCGAGCTTGCGAACGGCGTTCTGGCCGACGCTTGCGAACAGGATATCGCGCAGCTGCTGGAAGCCGGCGTCGATGACGTTGCCGACGCCATAGGCGACGACCAGCACAACGGGGACGGCGATGCCCATCACCAGCGCTTCGTTGCCCTGGGCGGCCTTGCCGAGACCATCGATGATCCCCTTGTAGGCAAAGGGGACGAGCGTGGTGGCGACCTTGCTGACCAGCAGGGCGGCGACCGCGAGCACCACGCGAAAGCGCAGGTCCGGCCGCCCCGGCGGCCACATATAGGTCCACAGGCTGATCGCCGTGGAGAGAAGCGAACCCTCCGCGCTCACCGTCGCGGGGGTCTTGCTCGGCGGCTTGGATGCCATCAGGCCGGCTCTTTTTCCGCCGGGCGGGGCGCGGCCGCGATGTCGGCGAGGCCCGCGAACAGACCGGAGAAGGCGCCGTTCAGCGCCTCGAGCCGGGCGGTGTTGAGCGAGTAGCAATTGCGCGTGCCCTGCGGCTGGCGCTCAACGAGCCCGGCATCGAGCAGAACCTTGATGTGCTGGCTCACGGTCGACTGGGCGAGCGGCAGGCACTCGGTCACATCGGTGCAGCAGCAGGAATGCTGCGCCTTCTCGGCGAGGATACGCAGGATCGAAAGCCGCACGGGGTGGCCCAGTGCGCGCATGGCGTCGGCAAAATCCTCGTCTTCGATCCCGGTGTTCATCGCAAAATACCGATAGAAGAAGCGGGTCGCGGTGGCAAGAGCCCGGCCCGTCTAGTTGAGCTTGAGCAGCACAACCGAGGAATTGCCGCTCCGCGTGGGTGCCGGCAGCACGAGGACATTGGGAAAGCGCGGATTGTATTTGGCGATCGGGTGCGGCGGATCGGCCATCGGCGGCGGATCGACAACCGGATCGGCCACCGGCGGAACGGCAACGGCGGCGGGGAGGTCGGCTGGCGCCGATGGTGGATCGCTCGGAGGCGGATCGACGGCCGGGGCGGCCAGCGCGGCTTCGGCGACCGCCTGAGACGGCGTGCCGATGCTGCCGGTCGCGAGCGCATCCGCGGAGGCGCCCGTGGCCTCGAGCTCGACACTGGGCACGCTGGCCGGCTCCGTGTCGCCGAAGCCCGAGACGATCCCGAGCGGTGTCAGCGTGAAGGTCGGCAGCGGCGCCGCGCTCGATGTGCCGCTGGTCGCCGCGATCGCGACGGGGGCGGCGGAAAGGGACGCGTCCGCGGCGGCCGATGGCTGAGTGGCGCCAAGGCCGGCC
>CAYRZM010000160.1:0-1709 GCA_964428685.1 uncultured Devosia sp.
GCGGCCCTCGACTATGTCGGCGTCCTCGGCGTCGAGTTTTTCGTGCTCGGCGACGGCAGCCTCATCGTCAACGAGATCGCCCCGCGCGTGCACAATTCCGGCCACTGGACCGAAGCCGTCTGCATCGCCGAGCAGTTCGAGCAGCACATCCGCGCCATCGCTGGCTGGCCGTTGGGCGATCCGGCGCGTCTGGCCGATGTCGTGATGGAAAACCTCATCGGCGAGGGGATCGCGGCCATTCCCGCCGGGCTCGCCGGCCGCGTCCGCCCCCATGCCTATGGCAAGGCCGAGTCGCGGCCGGGCCGGAAGATGGGCCACCTCAACCGCGTCGGCGCACCCCTCGCCCCGAAGTGATGCGCAAAAGCCCGGCAATCGGGCCGTTTTTGCCCATTCGGACTGTGGACAAGCCGGGAACTTGGGACTATAAGCCGCGGCCACGGTGACCGGCCCCGGCCGGTCGGCGCAATTGCCTTTGGCAAAAGCGCTTCCACTCAACCACTGATGACGAACTCGAAGGGCGGTTCCGCTTGCAAGTAGTTGTTCGCGATAACAATGTCGATCAGGCGCTGCGCGCGCTGAAGAAAAAGCTGCAGCGCGAAGGCGTTTTCCGCGAAATGAAGCTGCGGAACTACTACGAGAAGCCCTCCGAGAAGAAGGCGCGCCAGAAGGCCGAGGCCGTCCGCCGCGCCCGCAAGCTTGCCCGCAAGCGCGCTCAGCGCGAAGGCGGACTGCCGGCCGCTCCCGCGGCAGGCACCGCTGCCCGTCCGGCGCGCGCCGAGCGGATGTAGCGAACGGAACGCCGCTCCTGTGGGCGGCGTTATTGCTGGTCCAGTGCCTTACGATTGTCCCCGAGATCATCCGGGACGCGTCAGACAACCACGAACACTGAGGTACCTCACATGAAGACCCTTCTCGCCGCCGCTGCGCTTGCCGCGACCGTTTTCACCGCCGGCGCCGCCCAGGCCGCCTCCGACCACGTCAAGGTCGGCCTGCTGACCTGCGACGTCGATGCCGGCGTCGGCTACATCATCGGCTCCGACAAGGGCCTCGACTGCTGGTTCAAGCCGTCCAACGGCGGCAAGACCGAGCACTATTCCGGCTCGATCAAGAAGCTCGGCCTCGACATCGGCTTCACCGCCCATGAGAAGCTCGGCTGGCTGGTCTTCGCCGCCACCGACCACAAGTGGGCCAAGCACGCGCTGGCCGGCACCTATGTCGGCGCCTCGCACGAGGTGACCATCGGCCTCGGCCTCGGCGGCAACTGGCTCGTCGGCGGCTTTGACAAGTCGATCGCCCTCCAGCCGATCAGCCTCCAGGGCCAGGTCGGCCTCAACTACTCGCTCACCTGGACCGATCTCACCCTCAACTGAGATCTGCTCCGAGAGAATCGAAAACGCCGGTCCCCTGGGCCGGCGTTTTTGTTTGTCCCCCGCACCCGCTCTCCCCTCTCCCACCCCCGCGTGGGGAGGGTAGCGCAGCTTAGGCGAAGCCTTAGCGCAGCTGGGTGGGGGGAGTCGCGGTCGAACCGACAGGCGAGACTGTTGCCCAGCCCTACGCCGCTTCTTCCACCACCCGCTTCAGCGCCATCTCGAACACCTCTTCGGGCTGCGCGCCGCTCATGGCGTATTTGTTGTCGAAGATGAAGAACGGCACGCCCTGGATGCCCTGCACCGCCGCCTCCACCGCCTGCCGGTGCGAGACGCCGAGCT
>CAYRZM010000161.1:0-12117 GCA_964428685.1 uncultured Devosia sp.
CTACAAGACGTTCGCCGATCTCGCCAAGGCGGATAGCCTGATCATGGGCAAGGACGCACTCGTCAGCTACTTCGAGTGGATGAAGCAGACCTTCCCCGGCTTCCGCGACGAGCAGTACAAGCCCTACAATTTCAACCCGGCCCCCTTCATCGCCGATCCCAAGTCGGTGCAGCAGGGCTACATCACCTCCGAGCCCTTCGCGATCAAGCAGCAGACCGGCGAAGAGCCCCAGGAGTTCCTGCTCGCCGACGCCGGCTACGCGCCCTACTCGACCACGATCGAAACCATGCAGGACATGGTCGACAAGAACCCCGATCTCGTGCAGCGCTTCGTCGATGCCTCGATCATCGGCTGGTACAACTACCTCTATGGCGACAACAAAGCCGCCAACGAGATGATCAAGAAGGACAACCCGGAGATGTCCGACGACAACATCGCCTTCTCGATCGCCAAGATGAAGGAGACCGGGATCGTGATCTCCGGCGACGCCGAAACCAAGGGCATCGGCTGCATGACCGACGAGCGCAACAAGGCGTTCTTCGACATCGCGGTGAAGGTTGGTCTCGAGCCGGCCGATCTCGACTACAAGAAAGGCTACACGCTGCAATTCGTCTGCAAGGGCGTCGGCATGGAGCTCAAGAAGTAGTCGGCTCGCTGACTCCCTGGCTATCGCATCGGTGACGAGGCGCGGAGAAATCCCGCGCCTTGCCTTCTTTGGTGGACCACCCCGTTGACCCTCACTGACTCGCCCTCGTCCGAAGCCGCGCCGGTCAAGCCGGCCGCCACCCGCCCGGTGGTCGTCATGCGTTCGGTGTCGAAAGTGTTCTCCAACGGAACGCTGGCTCTCTCCAACATGTCGCTGACGGTAAGGCGCGGCGAGTTCCTGAGCTTGCTCGGCCCATCGGGCTGCGGCAAATCGACGGCGCTTCGCATCGTCGCCGGCCTCGGCGCTCCATCGTCGGGCACGATCGACTGGCCAAGCTCGACGATCAACGCCAAAGGGCTGCCCGAGGGCGACATCGGTTTCGTGTTCCAGGATCCAACGCTGATGCCGTGGTCGACGGTGTTCGGCAACGTGTACCTGCCGCTGAAGCTGCAGGGGATCGGCAAGGACGACGCCCGGCCGCGCGTCACGGAAATTCTATCGCTCGTGGGGCTGAGCGATTTCGCCGACGCCTATCCGCGAGAGCTGAGCGGCGGCATGAAAATGCGCGTGTCGATCGCGCGCGCCCTCGTCACGAAACCCAAGCTGCTGCTGATGGACGAGCCCTTCGCCGCCCTCGACGAGATCACGCGGCAGAAGCTCAACGACGACGTTCTGATGCTCTGGCGGCAATCGGGCGTGACGGTGATCTTTGTCACCCATTCCGTGTTCGAGAGCGCGTATCTGTCAAACCGCATCGTGGTGATGCGCGCGCGGCCGGGCCAGGTCCACGCGGATCTGCCGATCGTCAGCTCAGCCGATCGCGACGAGCAGTACCGGAGCTCCGAGGAATACCGCGCAACCTGCGCAGTGGTCTCGGCGTCGCTGCACGACGCCATCCACGCAGCGGAGAGGCACTGATGGCCACCACCGACACCGCCGGCACCGACGCCGCGACGGTCATCGCGCCGCCTCGCACCGCCATCAGCGAGCGCGTGCTCCAGATCATCGTGCCCATCGCGATGCTCGCGATTGCCGTGGTGATCTGGCAGATCTACGTCGTTGTGTCCGGCACGCCGAAGTACATCCTGCCGAGCCCCGTCGCGGTGGCGGGATCGCTGGTCACCGACTGGCCGACCCTGTTGCCGGCGTTGTGGATCACGCTGACCATCACGTTCGAAGCCTTGATCCTGGCGCTGCTCGGCGGGGTGGGGCTCGCGATCATTCTTGTCCAGTCCAAATGGATCGAGCTGGCGCTGTTCCCGTTCGCGGTGATCCTCCAGGTTACCCCGATCGTGGCGATTGCGCCGCTGCTCTTGATCTACGTTCCGGATACGCACACGGCGCTGCTGATCGTGGCCTTCCTCGTGGCCTTCTTCCCGATCCTCTCGAACATGGTGCAGGGGCTCAAGAGCGTCGACCACAACCTGCTCAACCTGTTCGACCTCTACGGCGCGGGCCGCTGGCAGCAGCTGATCTTTCTGAAAATCCCGGCCTCGATGCCCTACTTCATGACCGGCCTCAGGATCGGCGGCGGCCTGTCGCTGATCGCCGCCGTGGTGGCTGAATTTGCCGCCGGATCGGCCGGCGCCGGCTCCGGCCTTGCCTTCCGCATCCTCGAATCCGGCTATCGCCTCAACATGCCGCGGCTGTTCGCGGCTCTGATCCTGCTGACATTCACCGGCGTCGCCATCTTCGGGGCGACGTCCTTTGTGTCCTGGCTGGCGCTCCATCGCTGGCACGAGAGCGCGGTCCGCCGCGAAAACTGATGGACACGCTTCGCAATGCCACGGTTCCATCGGCGATGATGGGCCGCCCGGGCGGCGGCAGCGAACGGATCGACATCGGCATCGAAGGCGGGCGCATTGCGTCGATCTCGCCTGCGTCCGGGGGAGAGGGCCGGGATCTCGATGGCGGGCTCGTGCTGCCGGCGTTTGCCGATATCCACACGCATCTCGACAAGGGCCACATCTGGCCGCGCTCCTCCAACCCGGACGGCACCTTCATGAGCGCGCTCGAGGCCGTCGCGGCGGATCGGGAGCACACGTGGTCGGCCGAAGACGTCCGCCGCCGCATGGAATTCTCGCTGCGCTGCGCCTACGCGCACGGCACGGCCGCCATCCGGACCCATCTCGACGCGGTCCCGCCGCAGGACGGGATCACCTGGCCCGTCTTTGCCGAAATGCGCGCAGCCTGGCGTGGACGGATCGAGCTTCAGGGCGTGAGCCTCGTCGGACCCGATCATCTGCTCGACCGCGAGTCGCTCGAGGCGCTGGCGAAGATCGCCAAGCGACACGGCGGCATCCTCGGTGGCGCCATTGCCTCGCATCCGCGCAGCGCCGAGGCGATGCGGAATGTCGTGGCGATGGCGGCCCAATACGATCTCGATATCGACATCCACGCCGACGAGACGCTCGATCCCGCTTCGCGCACGCTCGAGGATTTGGCGGATGCGGTCATCGCCGCGAGATTTGGGGGCAGCGTCGTCGCTGGGCACTGCTGCGCGCTGGCCGTTCAGGACTCCGAGACGCAGAAGCGGACCATCGACAAGGTGGCTCGTGCCAACATCGCCGTCGTCTCGCTGCCGATGTGCAACCTTTACCTGCAGGATCGTGCCGAGGCCGGGCACCGCACACCCATCCGACGCGGGGTCACGGCTCTCCACGAGTTGCGCGCCGCGGGAGTGAAGGTGGCGCTGGCTTCCGACAACACGCGCGATCCGTTCTACGCCTACGGCGACCTCGACGCCCTCGAAGTGCTGCGCGAGGGATCCCGCATCGCGCACTTCGATCATCCCCAGGATGAGGCGTGGGCGTGGGCACGGGCTGTGAGCGCCGACGCGGCAGCGATCGCCGGCTTCGAGCATGGCACCCTCATCGCCGTCGGCGCGCCCGCAGACCTGGTGCTGTTTCGCGCCCGCAGCTGGACCGAGCTGCTCGCCCGGCCGCAGGCCGATCGCACCGTGCTGCGGGGCGGCGTCGCAATCGACACGTCCCTCCCCGACTATCGCGAACTCGACGAACTGATGGAGGCTTGAGATGGATCTGACCGCCTTCCGCGCCGCGCTTGGCGACATTCCGGTGCAGGACCATCCGCGTATCGTCCAGCAGAAAAGCCGCGACCACTACTGGTACTCGCCCCGCCTCAAGGCCGAGCTCGAACACGTCACCGCGCAGCTGGTCGTGAGCCCACGCACCCAGGATGACGTGCGCACGGTATTGTCCGCCGCCTATGCGAACGGCGTTCCGGTCACGCCCCGCGGCGCCGGTACGGGCAACTACGGCCAGGCCATGCCCCTCTCCGGCGGAGTTGTCCTCGATCTCACTTCGCTCACGCGCATCGTCTCGATCTACCGCGACAGGGTGCGCGCCGAGGCCGGCATCGTCCTCGAGAAACTCGACGACGAGACGAAGGCGGCGGTGGGCGCCGAAATGCGGTTCCATCCTTCGACCTACCGGATGGCGACGCTTGGCGGCTTCATCGCTGGCGGCTCGGGCGGCGTCGGGTCCATCCGCTGGGGCGGCCTCAGGAATTTTGGGAACATCCTCGGCCTTCGCGTCGTCACCTGCGAAGCGACGCCCCGGGTGCTTGATCTCAGCGGCCCCGACATTCTCAAGGTGGCCCATGCCTATGGGACCAACGGCATTATTGTCGAGGCGGAAATTCCGCTGACCGCCGCGTACGACTGGGTCGACGTGATGGTGGGCTTCGACGGTGTGCTCAAAGCCTGCGCGTTTGCCGAGCAGGCGGCGCGACAGGATGGGCTCCTGCTCAAGGAGATTTCGCCCGTCGCGGCGCCGGTGCCCTATGACTGGTTCAACCGGCACCGGCCATTCATCAAGCATCGCGACCAGTCGGTGGTGCTGATCATGGCAGCGCCGGCTGCGGTGCCGGCGCTGGTCGATCTCGTGGCCTTCCACGCGGGCGACATGCTGCTCCGCTCCGACACGCTTCCCGAGGACGAAAGCAAGAAGATTCCACCGATTTACGAGCTGGCGTGGAACCACACGACCTTGCGCGGGCTGAAGCTCGATCCGGGGATCACCTACCTTCAGACGCAGTATCCCGACCTCGAACACGTGAAGTGGGCGATCGATCTGTTCGGCGACGAGATGCCGATGCACATCGAGATGAACCGCTTCGACGGGCGGATCGTGTTTTCGGGCCTGCCGATCGTCCGCTACACGTCGGAAGCCCGGCTCGACGAGATCATTCGGCTGCATGAAGCGAACGGCTGCCTGGTGTTCAACCCGCACCGCTACACGCTCGAGGAAGGCGGCATGAAGAAGACCGATCGCAACCAGCTCGAATTCAAGAAGCAGGCCGATCCCAAGGGCATCCTCAACCCCGGCAAGATGATCGCGTGGGACGACCCCAACTTCGATTTCGAAAGCGGCCGCGCCTGGCTGTTCGAGGGGCTGAAGACGCTTGGGGCCGCCTGATGCGGGTGATGGTGCTGCACGCCCATCCCGTTGCCGAGAGCTACAACCGCGCGCTCTGCAACGCCGTTCTCGAGACGCTCGCGGCGCACGGACACGAGCCTGATCTCGTCGACCTCTATGCCGAGGGGTTCGACCCGGTAATGAGCCGGGAGGGCCGGCTGAAATACCACGATGTCCCGGACAACATTACGCCGGAGCTCAAGCCCTACGTCGATCGGCTGATGGCGGCCGAGGGGCTCATCGTGGTCCATCCGGTTTGGAACTACGGCTTCCCCGCGATCCTCAAGGGCTACTTCGACCGCGTGTTCATGCCGGGGGTATCGTTCGTGCTCGAGGGGGGCGCCGATCCATCGAAGGGCACACTCAGGCCGAACCTCAAGCACATCCGGAAGGTCGCGTTCGTCACCTCCTATGGAGGGGACCGTTGGCGCACGATGCTGATGGGCGATCCGCCGCGCCGTTTCGCGCGCCGCTGGGGCTGGGTGACGTTCGGCGGCCGGCTACCGCCCAAATATCTCGCTCTCTACGACATGAACAACGTCACGCCGGTGCAGCTCACGGCCTTCATCGCAAAGGTGAAGCGCGTAATCGCCCGGTTCTAGACGACCTTCGCGCGGCGCTTGAACTCGGCGCGGTCCCAGGCGCGCGTCGCGAGAACCTCGATCAGGATTTCGCGCGCGCGCCAGATGTCCGCAAAGCGCAGGTAGAGCGGCGTCAACCCGAAGCGCATGATGTTGGGCTGGCGGAAATCGCCGATCACGCCGCGGGCGATCATGGCCTGCACCACGGCGTAGGCTTCGGGATGCGCCAGCGAAACCTGCGTGCCGCGGCGGCGCGGATCGCGCGGCGTGAGGAACTCGACCTCCGGCGGCAGGTCGGTGGTGAAGAGGTCGAACAGCGCATCGGCCTTCGCTTTGACCGCAACGAGATCGACTCCAGTGAAGGCATCGAGTGCAGCGTCAAGCGCGGCCATGGAGATAATGGGCGGGGTGCCCACCCGCAGAGCATCGATTCCGTCGGCGGGTCGATACCCGGCTGCAAACTCGAAGGGTGCGGCATGGCCCATCCAGCCGCTCAGCGGCTGCCGCAGCCCGTCGAGGTGACGCGGCGCGACGTAGGCGTAGCTGGGAGCGCCCGGCCCACCATTGAGGTATTTGTAGCCGCACCCGACCGCGAAATCGGCGTCCGCCGCGACGAGATCGACGGGCAGTGCTCCGGCCGAGTGGCTCAAATCCCAAATCACCAGCGCACCGGCGGCGTGGGCGCGCCTGGTGAGCGCCGCCATGTCGTGCCGCGCGCCGGTGCGGTAGTTGACCTCGGTCACCAGCACCACCGCGACGTCGCCGCCGATCTGTTCGAGGTTTCCGGCAACGACGGCGTGGCCGGTCAGGCCGGCAAGTCCTTGCGCCATATAGGTGTCGGTCGGAAAGTCATCGGCTTCGGTCAGGATCGTCCGGCGGCCGGGCCGCTTCGCAAGGGCCACCGCCAGCAGCTTGAAAATATTGACCGAAGTGGAATCCGCGACGACGACCGTTCCCGGCGGCGCCCCGATCAGCGGGGCGATCCGTTCGCCCAGGCGACGCGGCAGGTCGATCCAGTCATGGCGGTTCCAGCTGGTGATGAGGCCCTGGCCCCACTGTTCCGCAACAACGCGCTGCATCTGTGCCATCGCCGTCTTCGGCAATGCGCCCAGAGAATTCCCATCCAGGTAGATGATCCCTGCGGGCAAATCGATACGATCGCGGAAGGCGGCGAGCGGATCGGCACGATCGAGCGCTTCGGCGTCGGCGAGGGTCATGCCGCCATGTTGATGAGGCCGGCGCAAATGTCGATAGACAGGGTGCGCCGGCCGCCCTAAACCCCGGCGGCCATGACCAATTCCGCTCTTCTCGATCTGATGCTCGATGCCGCCCGCGAGGCGGCGATGGCGATCATGCAGGTCTATCTCGGCGACTTCGCGCACATGGCCAAGGCCGACGGGTCGCCGGTCACGATCGCCGACCAGAAGGCCGAGGCGGTGATCCTCGAGCACCTGAAGTCGACGGGTATTCCCGTTCTCGCGGAGGAGAGTGCGGCGGCCGGCATCGTTCCGACGCTGGGGGAGCGGTTTTTCGTGGTCGATCCGCTCGATGGGACCAAGGAATTTCTCAAGCGGAATGGGGAGTTTACGGTCAACATCGCGCTCGTCGAGTCGGGGCGACCGGTGCTGGGGGTGGTGCTCGCGCCGGCGACCGGCGCGACCTTTGTCGGCGGGCCAGACGGCGCTTTCGAGATCAGCGGACGCGACGAGCGCCTGCCGCTGCGAACCGTGCCGGGCGGGGCCATGAAAGTGGTGGCGTCGCGGTCGCACGGCCATGACGCGCTCGAAGGATTCTGCGAGGCATTCCAGGTGGTTGAGGACCTCTCGGTGGGGTCGTCGCTGAAGTTCTGCCTCGTGGCGCGAGGCGAGGCGCAGCTCTATCCACGCTTCACCCCGACATCCGAATGGGACACCGCAGCGGGCCAGGCGGTCCTGGAGGCTGCCGGGGGTTCGGTCCTGACGGTCGACGGCTCCCCGCTCCGCTATGGCAAGGGCGGAGACAACCTCAATCCGTTCTTCATCGCCGCCGCCAGTGCCGACCTCGCGGCGCGAGGCGCCGCCGAGATGCGCCGGCTGCTCGGCTGAGAACGCGTCGCGGGCGCAATGGCCCATTAACTTCGCATGGCTTTTATGCGCCGCACGCGGTTGCGGTGGACTCCCTGTGCGTATATACGCCCGGCATATTCTCGACCAGCATATGCCCGACAGGAAGCCATGAACGTCCGCACCATCTGCCTCGCGATCCTCTATGACGGCGAATCGACCGGCTATGAGATCCGCAAGCTCTCGACCGAAGGGGAGTATTCCTACTTCATCGATGCGAGCTTCGGGGCGATCTATCCGGCGCTAGCCAAGCTCGAAACCGACTCGCTTGTCACCTCGCGCATCGAGCAGCAGGACGGCAAGCCGGCCAAGAAGATCTACGCGATCACGCCGGCCGGCCGCCGCGAATTCATCAATTCGCTGTTCGACCAGCTGGGCGAAGACGAGTACCGCAGCGAGTTCCTGCTGTTCGCGCGCTTTGCGTCCGAGCTGCCGCAGTCGCTGGTTCAGGTCCGGTTAAGGGAGCGTCTGGCTTCCCTCGACGCCGCAATCGCCGAGATGGACCGGCTCGAGACCAACCACACGCAACCCGCCGACCGTTGGATTATCGACTACGGCCGGTCTTGCATGGCCTTTGCGCGTGACTACATCGACCACCACATGGGCGAACTGATTGCGCTGGCGCGGCCCGATGCCGCTGCCGCCGCGGAATAGAGGGCTTTTCCGAATGCGTGCGATTTACTCTTACGGGGCCGCGCTGGTCATCGTCGTCGTGCTGTTCATCTGGCTGGCGAGCGGCACGCTCGTGATCGGCGGCAAGGGTCCCGGCAATGGCGAAAAGCCGGTGGTCTCGCTGATCGAAAAGAACGGCGGTCCACTGACCGATGCCGTCGAAAAGTCCGGGATCAACGGCAAGGCATCGGAAGCCGACGATGCGAGCCAGACGATTGCCGAGCGCAACGATGCGACCGGCAACGGCGCCGACGCCGCGCCCCGCTCGGTGCGCATCGCGATCATCTCGGCCCAGCTGGAGCCGATCGAAGTCGATCTGCGCGGCCGCACCAAGGCCAAAAACACGGTGAGCGTCGTGGCCCAGACTTCGGGCACGGTGCAGACGGTGGCGGTGCAGAAGGGCCAGACCGTGAAGGCGGGCGACCTGCTCTGCACGCTCGATCCGGGCTCGCGCCAGCAGGCGGTCGACCAGGCGCAGGCAGCTGTCGATCAGGCGCAGACCGCGTTCGACGCCAACGCCGCCCTCGTCAAGAAGGGCCTCGCGGCCGAGAACACGACCCTTGCGGCGCAGTCGGCCCTCCAGAGCGCGCAGACCGCATTGCAGAACGCGCAGCTCGAACTGGGCCGCACGCAGATCAAGGCCGACGTTGCCGGCGTGGTGCAGGATCCGGTGACGACGGTCGGCGCGGTGCTCGCGGCCGGCCAGCCCTGCGCGACCGTGGTCCAGCTGGACCCGATGCTGTTCATCGCCTCGGTGCCCGAAGCCAAGATGCAGTATGCGCGGCTCGGGCTCAGCGCCACGATCACGACCGTGACGGGCGCCACCGCGACGGGCAAGGTCACCTACATCGCGCCGACGGCGGACGACGCCACCCGCTCGTTCCCGGTCGAGATCGAAGTCCCGAATACGGACGGCAAGCTTCTCAACGGCATCACCGCCGACGCGGTGGTCAACGTCGGCACTGCGCCGGTGACGATCCTGCCGCAGTCGGTGCTGACGCTGGACGACAACGGCGTTCTCGGCATCCGCACCGTCGAGGCTGGAAATAAAGTGGCGTTCCACGCCGTTACCATCGTCAAGGATACCCGTGACGGTGTGTGGGTGGTCGGGCTGCCCGCCAAGATCAACGTGATTACCGTCGGGCAGGAATACGTCCAGCCCGGCCAGATCGTCGATGCCAAGACCGTAGATGGGGAGCTGCCGTCATGATGAATTTCCTCGAGCGCGTCCTCAGGACGCCGCGCGTCGTCATCACCATCATGGTGGCGCTCCTGGTCGCGGGCGCGGCAGCCTATGCAACGCTGCCGCGCGAAAGCTTTCCGGCGATCGATATTCCCTACTTCTACATCTCGGTGAGCGAGACCGGCGTGTCGCCGGCCGACGCCGAGCGGCTCCTCGCCAAGCCGATCGAAGACCGGATCAAGGACATCGACGGGCTCAGCCACTACACGACCACTGCGACGCAGGGTTTTGCGTCGATCCTCCTCGAATTCGACGTCAACACCGACAAGGACAAGGCCCAGTCCGATGTCCGCGCCAAGCTCGACGGCGTGACCTCGGCTCTGCCGAGCGATGCGACGACGCCGACGATCACGGCGGTCTCGACGGCGATGTTCCCCTCGATCTCCGTCGCCGTCTACGGCGATGTGCCCGAGCGCGCGCTGGTGCAGCGCGCCAAGGACCTGCAGGACGCGCTGGAGAAGCTGCCCGAAGTGCAGTCGGCCGACCTCAGCGGCTCGCGCGACGAAATGCTGGCCGTGACCATCGATATGGACCGGCTCGAGGCCTACAACCTGACGGCGGCCCAGCTCCTCGATGCGCTCGCCAAGAACAACCTCGTGGTGCCCGGCGGCACGCTCGACACCGGCAACGGCGCGTTCAACGTCGAAGTGCCTGGCCTGATCACGACGGCCGAAGACGTCTATTCGCTGCCGATCAAAACCGACGGCAACACCGTCGTCACGTTCGGCGACGTGGCGCAGATCACCCGCACCTTCAAGGACGCGACGAGCTACGCCGACGTCGACGGCCAGCCGGCGATCACGCTGGGTGTGGTCAAGAAGCTCGGCACCAACGTCATCGACGTGGTCGACAAGGTGAAGGCCGCGACCGACGAGGTCGCCAAGACCTGGCCGGCCGGAGTCCAGCATTCCTACCTGCTCGACCAGTCCGAGACGGCCAAGAGCCAGTTCAACTCCCTGCAGGCGGCGGTGCTGACCGCGGTCGCGCTCGTGATGATCGTCTGCGTCGCAGCGCTCGGCATCCGCCCGGCACTGATGATCGGCACGTCGATCCCGATCTCGTTCATGATCGCATTCCTCGTCACCAGCCTCCTCGGCATGACGCTCAACATGATGATCATGTTCGGCCTGGTGCTCGCCGTCGGCGTGCTGGTCGACGATCCGATCGTGGTCGTCGAATACGCAGAACGAAAGCTGCAGGAGGGCGTGCCCAAGCGGGAGGCCTTCATCATGGCGGCGCGAAAGATGTTCGTGCCGGTCGTTTCGGCGACCGCCACGACGCTCTGCGCGTTCGTGATCCTGCTGTTCTGGCCGGGCATCATCGGCAAGTTCATGAGCTACCTGCCGATCATCGTGATCGTGGTCATGGGCGCCTCGCTGATGTCGGCGCTGGTGTTCATGCCGGTGATCGGCGCGATCGTTGCACGCACGCATATCGACCCGATCGCCAAGGCCAAGGCCGACATCGTGATGTATCCCGACAAGTTCGACGTGAAGAAAGTCGGCGGCATCACCGGCATCTATGTGCGGGTGATGAGCCGGCTGCTGCACTATCCGCTCGTCACGCTGCCGATCGGGTTCGCCCTCGTGGTCGCGATCTTCTTTGTTGCGCATCCGGCGGGCGTCGTGCTGTTCCCCGACTCCGAGCCCGAGCAGGGCACGGTGGACGTGATCGCGCGCGGCAACTACTCGCCGATCCAGATCCGCGACATGCTGCGCGAAGTGGAGGACAAGGTCCTCACCGTTCAGGGCATCCAGGATGCGGTGATGTCGTTCGGCGGCGGCGGCGCGTTCAGCGGCGGTTCGCCGCCGGACACCATCGGCACGATCCAGCTGCAGCTGCTGCCGTGGCAGGACCGCGTGCCCGCCGCGCAGATCTTCCAGGAGATTCGCGACAAGGCCAAGGCCATTCCGGGCCTCGACGTGCAGATCGCCGCGGCCCAGAACGGCCCCCCGTCGGGCAAAGCGATCAACCTCAGGGTTGAAAGCCAGTTCTACAACGACCTCATTCCGGTGGTCGGCAAGCTGCGCAACTTCGTGCAGAACGATCTCGGTGGCACGGTCGACGTCGAAGACGGACGGCCCTCCCCCGGCATCGACTGGCAGGTCACGATCGACCGAGTCGCCGCAGCCAAGTACGGCATCGGCGTGCGCGAGCTCAGCCCCTATGTGCAGCTCGTCACCGGCGGCGTGAAGATCGGCTCTTACCGGCCGGACGACTCGACCGACGAGCTCGATATCCGCGTGCGTCTGCCGCAGGACGAGCGTTCGTTCGACGCGCTGGATTCGCTCAGGATCGCAACGGCCCAGGGCCAGGTGCCGGTCAGCAACTTCATCAAGCGCACGCCGGTGCAGAAGGTCGCGACGATCTCGCGCTACGACGGCAACTACTCGATGACGGTTGCCGCCAACCTCGCGCCGGGTATCAACACCGC
>CAYRZM010000162.1:0-5615 GCA_964428685.1 uncultured Devosia sp.
AGCAGCGTGCGCTCGAGCGAGCCGCCCGAAATGATGCAGTCGCCCGAGATCAGCGAATTGACCGCGGTGCCGCGCCGGCCCTCGAAATCGTGGACGAACTTGGCCGGCGGCGTGATTTCCGCGAACGTCCAGATCGGCCAGTCGCGGTCGTAGAGGTCGAGCTGCGGCGACACGTCGGTCAAGTCGATGTTGGCCTTCCAGTAAGCATCGATCGTGCCCACGTCGCGCCAGTAGGCGACCTCCTCGTTCGGCGAGCGCACGCAGGAACGCGGGAAGCGGTGCGCCCAGGCCGAGCCGTTCTTGACGATATAGGGGATGATGTCCTTGCCGAAATCGCGGCTCGAGCCTTCGGTCGCGGCATCGCGGCGGAGCTGTTCCATCAGGAACTTGGTCTCGAACACATAGATGCCCATGCTGGCGAGGGCATAGTCCGGATTGTCGGGGATGCCGGGCGGGTCCTTCGGCTTTTCGACGAAGTCGGAGATGCGGTCGCGGCCGTCGACATGCATCACGCCGAAGCCGGTGGCCTCCATGCGCGGCACTTCGAGGCAGCCGATGGTCACGTCCGCGCCGGTGTCCACGTGCTGGCGCAGCATGATTTCGTAGTCCATCTTGTAGATGTGGTCGCCCGCGAGCAGCACGATGTAGCGCGGGCCGTAGTCCTCGATGATGTCCATGTTCTGGAACACCGCATCGGCGGTGCCGGCGTACCACTGCGTCTCGCTGACCCGCTGGCTCGCCGGCAGCACGTCGAAACTCTCGTTGCGCTCGGTGCGGAGGAAGTTCCAGCCGCGCTGCAGGTGCCGGATCAGCGAATGCGCCTGGTATTGCGTCGCAACCGAGATGCGGCGGATGCCGGAGTTGAGCGCGTTGGACAGCGCGAAGTCGATGATGCGCGACTTGCCGCCGAAATAGACGGCGGGCTTGGCGCGGCGGTCGGTGAGATCGTAGAGGCGCGTGCCGCGGCCACCCGCGAGCACATAAGCCATCGCTTCGCGCGCCAGCGGCGATGGATTGCGATAGTCAGCCATGGTTTCCCTCCCCTGCCCGGATCAATCCGGGTCGTATTTCAAGAACAGCGTCGCCAGCGGCGGCACATAGAGATCGGCGAAGGCCGGCATCCAGCTGCCCTCCGCCCGCTGGGCCACCACCTTCCCCTGGTTGCCCGAATTGCTGCCGCCGTACCAGCCGGCGTCGGTGTTGATCCGCTCGCTCCACTTGCCCTCCTTGGGCATGGGCACGCGGTAATTGTCGCGCGGCACGGGCGTCATGTTGGAAATCACCACCACCGGGTTCGAGCCGTTGGAGCGGCGCATCCAGGCGAACACCGAGTTGGCGTGGTCGTTGCCGATCAGCCACTCGAAGCCCTCGGGCTCGTTGTCGCGGCCGTGCAGCGCCGGCAGCTCGCGATAGGCGGAGTTGAGGTCGATGATGAGCCGCCGCACGCCTTCGTGCATGCCGGCATCGAGCAGCCACCAGTCGAGGCCCTTGGCCTCGTTCCACTCCTCGCGCTGTGCGAACTCCTGGCCCATGAACAGGAGCTTCTTGCCCGGCCAGCCCCACATGAAGGCGTAGTAGGCGCGCAGCGCCGCGAACTGCTGCCAGTCGTCGCCGCTCATCTTGGAGATGAGCGAGCCTTTGCCGTGGACGACCTCGTCGTGGCTCAGCGGCAGCACGTAGTTTTCGCTGAAGGCATAAAGCGCCGCGAAGGTCATGTCGTTGTGGTGGTAGCGCCGGTGGATGGGGTTGCGCGCCATGTAGCGCAACGTGTCGTTCATGAACCCCATGTTCCACTTGAAGCCGAAGCCGAGCCCGCCGGTGTAGGCGGGCGCCGACACGCCACTCCAGGCCGTCGATTCCTCGGCGATCATCAGCGCGCCGGGATGCTGGCGATAGACCTCGGCATTGACCCGCTGCAGGAACGCGACGGCTTCGAGATTGTGGTTGCCGCCGAACTGGTTGGGCACCCACTGCCCCGGCTCGCGCGAATAATCGAGATAGAGCATCGAGGCCACCGCATCGACGCGCAGGCCATCGACATGGAACTCCTCGAACCAGTAGAGCGCGTTGTTGGTGAGGAACGACGACACTTCCTTGCGGCCGAAATTGTAGATCGCCGTGTTCCAGTCCGGATGATACCCCTGGCGGGGGTCGGCATGCTCGTAGAGCGCCGTTCCATCGAAGCGTGCGAGGCCGTGCTCGTCGGTGGGGAAGTGCGCCGGCACCCAGTCGAGGATGATGCCGAGCCCAGCCTTGTGGGCCTGGTCGACGAAATACTTGAAGGCGCGCGGATCGCCGAAGCGCGAGGTGGGTGAATAGAGCCCGGTCGGCTGGTAGCCCCAGCTCGGATCGAACGGATGCTCGCTGATGGGCAACAGCTCGAGATGGGTGAAGCCCATGTCCTTGGCATAGGGGATGAGCTGCTCGACGAACTGCTCGTAGCTCATGAAATTGCCGTCGGCGCGCTTGCGCCACGAACCCAGATGCACCTCGTAGATCGAGATGGGATTGCGCCGCCAATCCTTCTTGCCGCGCGCCTCGAGGTACTTGGCGTCGGTCCACGGGAACGGGCTCGGATCGGCGACCACGGAGGCGGTCTTTGGCCTCAGCTCCGATTGCCGCGCGAAGGGATCGGCCTTGAGCGGCCGGAGCTTTCCGTCCTGCCCGACGATCTCGTATTTGTAGATCGTGCCTGGACCGACGGCGGGGATGAACACCTCCCACACGCCCGTCTCGAAACGGTTGCGCATGGGGTGGCGGCGGCCGTCCCAGTCGTTGAACGGCCCGACCACCGAGACGCGGCGCGCATTGGGCGCCCACACCGCGAAGTGCACGCCCGGCACGCCCTCGAAGGTCATGGCGTGCGCGCCGAGCTTGTCGAAGAGCCTGAGATGCGTGCCTTCGTTGATGTAGTAGTCGTCCATCGGCCCGAGCACGGGACCGAAGCTGTAGGGATCGAACACGTCCCACTCGCCGCCGGAATTGGCGGCGCGGTAGCGGATCGGCTGGCGCTGGTCGATCTCGACTCGGCCCTCGAAGAAGCCGTCCTCGTGCCGGCGCGTCAGCTCGCCAAGCGGCCGTCCGTCGCGGGTGAAGGCGGACACGCGCTCGGCGTGCGGAACGAAAGCCCTGAGCACCCAGGTGCCGCCCGCCTGCTGCAGGCCGAGCACCGAAAACGGATCGGCATGCTGACCCTTGACGATCGCTTCGACCTGCTGCCGATCTGCCTGCCAGCTCTCCACGAACGCCGTTCCCTAAAGCTGCCCCACCGGCACGTCCCAGATCTCCTGGGCGTACTGCCGGATCGTCCGGTCCGACGAGAACCAGCCCATATGTGCGGTGTTGCGGATGGCCATCGCGTACCATTTGCGCGGGTTCTGCCAGAGCGCGTCCACCTGCCGCTGCGCCGCCGAATAGGCGTCGAAATCGCGTGCCACCATGAACCAGTCGTGGTCGTAGAGCCCGCCCACGAGGTCGCGGTAGCGGTTGGGATCGTCGGGCGAGAACACGCCCGAGGCGATCATCTCGAGCGCTTCGCGCAGCGGCGGCGACGCATCGATCGCGGCCCGCGGCACTTCCGTGCGCGTCCGCTTCTGCGTCACCTCGTCGGCAGTGAGCCCGAAGATGATCATGTTGTCCTTACCCACGGCGTCGAGCATTTCGATGTTGGCGCCGTCGAGCGTGCCGATGGTGACCGCCCCGTTGATGGCGAATTTCATGTTTCCGGTTCCCGAGGCCTCAAGTCCGGCCGTCGAGATTTGTTCCGAAAGGTCCGCCGCCGGCATCACCACTTCGGCCAGCGACACGTTGTAGTTGGGCAGGAACACGACCTTGAGGAGCTCGCGGACCGAGGGATCGTTGTTGATCACCTTGGCCACGTCGTTGATGAGCTTGATGATCAGCTTGGCGTTCCAGTAGCTGGGCGCCGCCTTGCCGGCGAACACCTTGACCCGCGGCACCCACTGCTTTTCCGGGTGCGACTTGATCGCCTGGTACTGCGACACCGCCTCGATGACGTTGAGCAGCTGCCGCTTGTATTCGTGGATGCGCTTGACCTGCACGTCGAACAGCGCGTCGGGCGACACGATGAAGTTGAGCCGGTCCTTGATGAGGTCGGCGAGCGCCTGCTTGTTGGCGCGCTTCACCGCCGCGAACTGCTCCTGGAAATTCGGATCGTCCGCGTGCTTGTCGAGCTCGACCAGCCGGTCGATGTCGTCCTGGAACTCCGGCCCGATCCGCTCGGAAATGAGCTTCGACAGCCCCGGGTTGCATTCGAGCAGCCAGCGCCGGGGCGTGACGCCGTTGGTCTTGTTGTTGATGCGGTCGGGGTAGAGGCGGTGGAGATCGGAGAACACCGTCTTCTTCATAAGCTCGGTGTGGAGCGCCGACACGCCGTTGATCGAATGGCTGCCCACGAACGCCAGCTGGCCCATGCGCACGCGCCGGGCCCCGCCCTCGTCGATGAGCGAGACGTTGGCGATCTGCTGATCGTTGAGATTGCCGAGCTTGCGCGCTTCGGCGAGGACTTCGGCATTGATGGCGTAGATGATCTGCATCTGCCGCGGCAGCATGCGCTCCAGCAGCGACACCGGCCAGGTCTCGAGCGCTTCCGGCAGGAGCGTGTGGTTGGTGTAGCCGAACGTGCCCTTGACCAGCGGCCAGGCCTGCGCCCACTTGATGCCGTGCACGTCGATGAGGATGCGCATGAGCTCGGCGATCGAGATCGCCGGATGCGTGTCGTTGAGCTGGATGGCGACCTTGTCGGGCAACGAGCCCATGTCGCCATACTGCTGCATGTGGCGCCGCACGATGTCCTGCAGCGAGGCCGAGGAGAAGAAGAACTCCTGCCTGAGCCGCAGCTCCTGACCGGCGGGGGTCGAGTCCGCCGGATAGAGCACCCGCGTGATGGCCTCGGCGCGCGAGCTTTCTTCGAGCGCGCCGATGTGGTCGCCGGAGTTGAACTTGTCGAGAAAGATCGGATCGACCGGCTGCGCGCTCCAGAGCCGGAGCGTGTTCACCCGCGCGCCGCGCCAGCCGACGATCGGGGTGTCGAAGGCGACGGCGAGGAAGTGCTCGGCCGGCCGCCATTCGAGCCTAGTCGAGCCGTCCGGCTCCTGCACCGGCACCACCTGCCCGCCGAAGCCGATCTCGTAAGTGGATTCGCGGCGCTCGAACTCCCACGGATTGCCGTGCGCCAGCCAGTCCTCCGGCAACTCGACCTGCCAGCCTTCGCTCATCTCCTGGCGGAACATGCCGTTGGCGTAGCGGATGCCGTAGCCGTAGGCGGGGATGCGCAGCGTTGCCATTGAGTCCATGAAGCAGGCGGCGAGACGGCCGAGGCCGCCATTGCCCAGCGCCGCATCGGGCTCGAGATTGATGAGGTCGCTCAGGTCGACATTGAGGTTTTTGAGGGCCTGCTTCACCTGGTCCATGATCCCGATATTGGTCATGGCATCGCGCATCAGCCGGCCGATCAGGAATTCGAGGCTGAGGTAGTAGACGCGCTTTTCGGATTCCCGCCACGTCGCGCGGCTCGACACGAACCAGAGGTCGATCACCCGGTCGCGGATGGCGAGGATGGTGGCGCGCAGCCAGTCGTGCTTGCGGGCGACGAT
>CAYRZM010000163.1:0-1963 GCA_964428685.1 uncultured Devosia sp.
GAACCGGTGCCGGTGGTTGAAACCGTGCATGTTGATGCCTTCGGCGCGCAGGCGGTCCTTGTAGGCGCGCGGCAGCCAGAAGCTGCCGACATCGTCGTAAAGGAGATAGATCTTGACGCCGGCATGCGCGCGCTCGATCAGGCGCTCGGCGAATTCCTTGCCCAGTTCGTCGTCGTGGATGATGTAGAACTGGATCAGCAGCGTGTGCTCGGCCCGGCTGATGCCCTCGAAGATCGACTTGAACGTCGCCTCCCCGTCGATCAGCAGCTCGACCTCGTTGCCCTTGAGGAAGGGCAGCTGCGAGACGTTGGCGAGGACCGGAAAGTCCTCGGTCGCCGGCTGGTCGAGGATCTTGGTCTTGCTGGCGCGGACCTTGCGCAAGACGCGGCCGGAGTGGGTCTGCACGGCTGCGTAGTCGTCGAACGATTTGATGCCGAATACCGCATAGACCAGCGTCATCGGAAACGGCAGGATCAAAAGGCTGATGATCCAGGCGATCGAGCCCTGGGCGGTACGCGAACGGAAGATTTCGCTGGCGATGAAGAACAGGGCCAGCAGGTAGTTGGCGACGTAGAGCCAATAGATGATCCCGCGATCGGGGATCAGCTCTGCAAGCCAGGATTCGATGGTGAGCATCAGGCGGGGTCGGGTTCGACGACGGCGCGCCAATCTACAGTCGGTTGCGCCTCAAGCCAATGCGGCACCGGCAGGCCCTTGGACTTGAGGAATGTCGGGTTGAACAGCTTGCTCTGGTAGCGGCTGCCATAGTCGCAGAGCACCGTGACGATGGTCTTGCCCGGTCCGAGCTCGCGCGCCAGGCGCACGGCGCCGGCGATGTTGATCGCGGTCGAGCCGCCCAGCGTCAGGCCCTCGTGCGCGATCAGGTCGAACAGGTAGGGGAGGGCTTCGGCATCGGAGATCCGGTAGGCATGATCCACCTCTACCCCTTCGAGGTTCGCGGTGATCCGGCCCTGGCCGATGCCCTCGGTGATCGAGCTGCCTTCGGCCTTGAGCTCGCCGTGAGCGTAGTAATTGTAGAGGGCCGCCCCCTCCGGATCGGCGAGGCCGATCTGCACGTCCCTGTTGCGGGACTTGAGCGCCATCGACACGCCGCCGAGCGTGCCGCCGGACCCGACCGCGCAGATGAAGCCGTCGATCTTGCCGCCCATCTCCTCCCAGATTTCCGGGCCCGTGCCCTCGAGATGCGCGCGGCGGTTGGCGACGTTGTCGAACTGGTTGGCGAACACCGCGCCGTTCGGCAGCTCGCGGTCGAGCTTCTGCGCGAGGCGGGCGGCGATCTTGATGTAGTTGTTGGGGTTCTTGTAGGGCTTGGCCGGCACCTGGATCAGCTCGGCGCCGTTGAGCGCCAGCGCATCCTTCTTTTCCTGGCTCTGCGTCTCCGGAATGACGATGACCGTCCGGAAGCCCATGGCGTTGGCGACGAGGCTGAGTCCGATGCCCGTATTACCCGCCGTGCCCTCGACGATCGTGCCGCCCGGCCGCAGCCGTCCGGACGCGATCGCGTCGCGCACGATGAACAGCGCCGCCCGGTCCTTCACCGACTGGCCAGGGTTGAGGAACTCCGCCTTGCCCCAGATCTCGCAGCCGGTGAGCTCGGACACGCGATTGAGGCGGATCAGCGGGGTGTTGCCGATGGCGGAAAGGACGTCGCGATGCTTGGCCATGCGCGCTTGTAAAAACTGGTCGGGGAGCGAACAAGCGGCAATAGCTGCGGCTCTGGTTGCTTTTGCGGGAATGAACCAGACTTTAGAAACCGTGGCTAACGGCCCTCAGATTCACGCTTATCGCTTCCTTGCCCTTGCGAAGGGGAAAGCGTATCTCCCGCGCCCATGACAGCCCCGGCCGGCCTCAGCCACCTCAAAGCCCTCGAATCCGAAAGCATCGAGATCTTCCGCGAAGTGGCGGCGAGCTTCGAGCGGCCGGTGATGATGTATTCGATCGG
>CAYRZM010000164.1:0-13430 GCA_964428685.1 uncultured Devosia sp.
GATCACCAGCACGCTGCCGTCGGCGATGTCCGCCGGGGCCGGCCACTGGATGCGCTCGCCGCCGATGGTGAGCGACTGGACGAAGAAGTCCTTGCCCGGATCGATGCCCTTGTCGCGCAGCCGGTTGTAGTTCCAGCCGGCGTTCTCGAGCGCGGCGCCGGCCTTGCCGGCATCGTGGATGGCCGACCACTCAGCGTCGGTCAGCGTGGCATAATCCGGATTGAGAATGCCCTCGCCGCGCAGGGTCGCGAAGAAATCGACCATCGTGCGGAAGCGCGCCATCAGCGGACCGTACTCGTACGTCTTGGTCGCCGGATTGTAGTACTGGTTGATCGAGCTGCCGAACCAGGCCGCCCACTTGGGCAGGATGTTGGCAAACCCGTCACGGCCGGCGATCACCGGCCCGCCCAGCTTGTCCTTTTCGCAGGCGAACGCGGCATGCAGCTGGTCGACTGTCGAGATCACGCTGCCGGGGCCGGGATTGTTCTTGTCCTTGATCACCCCGCATTCCTGCGCGAGGTCGGCCCGCATCAGCAGCGCCGGATTGAAGAACTGCACGTCGGAGAACTGCGGCGCCTCGTAGATGTGCCCGTCCGACGAGGTGATGTCGGACCACGGCACGTGCCGCGCATCCATCAGCGCCTTGAGGTGCGGCATCTTGCCGGCATTGATGTAGTCGTCGAGCCGCACGAACAGACCGCGCGGGCCGAGGTCGTCGACATACTTGTTCGACCGGATCGAGATGATGTTAGGCAGGTTGCCCGACGCGAAGATCGTGCTGAGCTTGTCGTCCTCGTGGTCGAAATCGCCACGGATGACGTTGAACTTCACCCCTACCGCGTCGCCGACGAGCTTGTACGAATAGGTGTCGCCGGTGATGTCGCCGAACAGGCCTTCGGGCGACACGAAGATGTCGAGCGGCACCGGGTCGGCCGCGTGGGCGGCGCCGGCCAGGAACAGCCCCAGCGCCGTCGCGGCGAGCCATGCGCCTGCCGATCGTTTCAGTTTGACCATAGGTCTTCTCCTCTCCTTTTGCGACTTTCTTTCTGCCGGGCGGTCCGTCGCAGGGCGCGCCCGGTCGACACTCACTCCTTGATCGAGCCGATGAGGACGCCCCGAACGAAGAAGCGCTGGACGAAGGGATAGGCGAGCAGGATCGGCAGCACCGTGACGACGATCGTCGCCATCTTGACCTGCTTGAGAAATCCGAGGTCGCGCGCCGAGCCGAGCCCGAGACTGGCGGCGATGTCGGCGGCGGCGCCCTGCACCAGCACCCGCTGCAGCACGATCGTCAGCGGCTGCAGCACGCTGTTGTTGAGGTAGATGAAGGGCGTGAAAAAGCTGTTCCAGATGTCGACCGCGGTGAACAGCGACACCACCGCGATGATCGCGCCCGAGAGCGGCACGACGATGCGGATGAGGATGGTGATCTCGCTCGCGCCGTCGATGCGCGCGGCGTCCTTGAGCTCATAGGGGATGCCCGCAATGAAGGTGCGGACCAGGATGATCTCCCAGAAGCTGAACGCCCAGGGCACGACCATCGCAAAGATGTTGTCGACAAGCCCGTAGCCGGCAAAGATCACGAAGGTCGGGATGAGCCCGGCATTGAGGAACAGCGTAAGGCTCAGGAACCAGCCGATCTGGTAGCGCCAGCGGAAGGTCTTTTCGGCCAGCACGTAGCCCGCGAGGAACGCCATGGTGAGGTTCGCGGCGGTGCCGATGACGGTGTAGAACAGCGAGTTGAGATACCCCCGCAGCACCGTCGCCGCGCCGAGCACCGCGCGATAGGCGTCGGTCGAAAAGCCGATGGGCCAGAGCACGACCTGGTTGTCCGCGACGGCGTCGAGGCTCGAGATCGAGTTCGAAAACACATAGACGAACGGGTAGAGCATGATCACCGCGACCGCCGCGAGCACGCCGTAGTTGAGGTAATCGCCCCAGCCGAGGCGGCGGCGGTCGGCAACGCTCACCACAGCCCCCGCCGTTCGCTGTCGCCGCGCGTCACCAGCCAGTTGGCTGTCCACACCAGCACCAGGGTCAGCACCGAATTGAAGAGGCCGACCGCCGCGCCGTAGCTGTAGTTCAGCTCCTTGAGCCCGCGCCGGTACACATAGGTTTCGAGCACGTCCGACGTCTCATAGGTCGCCGGCACCTGGAGGAAATAGACGCGCTCGAAGCCAACGCGGACGACGTCGCCCACCGCAATGATGAAGAGCACGATGATGACCGGCAGGATGCCGGGCAGCGTGATGTACCGGAGCCGCTGCCAGCGCGAGGCGCCGTCGATCTCGGCCGCCTCGTAGCGGTCGGTCGGAATCGCCGAGAGCGCCGCGACATAGATGATCGAGGACCAGCCCAGGTTCTGCCAGACGTAGCTCCCCAGATACAGCGGCCGGAACCAGTCCGGGCTCGACAGGAACCGCACGCTCCCAAAGCCCATGGCGTTGAGCATCTGGTTGACGAGGCCGTTGCTGGAAAACATGTCGATGACGATGCCGACGATGACCACGGTCGACACGAAGTGCGGCAGGTAGCTCAGCGACTGGATGAAGGTCTTGAACCGCTGGTGCTGCAGCCGCACCTCGTTGAGGGCGAGGGCGAAGACGATCGGCAGCGGAAACGTGAACACCAGCGTGAAGACGCCGAGCAGAACGGTGTTCCGGAGCACCCGCACGAAATAGGGATCGGTGGCGATCCGCGCGAAATTCTTGAGCCCGACCCACGGACTGCCCCACAGGCCGTCGACGAAATTGTAGTTCTTGAAGGCGATGACCAGTCCGCCCAGCGGCACGAACTTGAAAACGACGTAGCCGATCACCACCGGGGCGATCATCAGGTAGAGCTGGCCCTGCAGCTGCCATTCGCGCTTGAGCGCCTGGCGCCAGGGAAGGCGCGCGCGGCGCGGGACGTTGGCCGGCCCGTCGCTCATTTGTGCTGCGAAGCCCGGTAGCGCTGCTCGAACGCGGCATACGACGCCTCGAGCGCGGCGCGCGCCGCCACCCGGTCGCGGGCCCGCACCGCATCGACGATGCGCCGGTGGTCGGCGACCGTGTCGTACGGGTCGGGCTGCGACTTGAGCGCGGCGTCGGTGGCATTGTCGAACACCGTCCAGAACGCGCCCATGATGAGCAGCAGCATCTGGTTGCCCACGATGTCGCTCAGCGTCCGGTGGAACACCCGGTCGTATTTGGGCCAGTCGCCGCTCGGCACCGCGGCCGTCCAGTCGGCGATCACCCGGTCGAGCTTGGCCACGGTCTCGTCGTCCGCCCGAAGGCAGACTTCGTCGATCACCGCGCTCTCGAGCCATTTGCGCAGCTGGTAGAGCTCGTAGACCGTGCTCACCCCGAAATCGAGGCTGTAGGACAGCATCTCGAGCGCCGCATCGAGATTGAAGGGGCGCACGAAGAGCCCGCGCCCGTGGACCACTTCGACCACGCCCAGCGCCTCGAGGGCCTTGACCGACTCGCGCAGCGAGACGCGGCTCACCCCCATCGCGTCGGCGAGCTCGGCCTCGCTCGGCAGCGGATCGCCCGCCTGAAGGCCGTTGTCGACGATATAGTTCTTGATGTGCGCCCTGAGCTGCCGCGTCAGCGGCACCCGCGCCTCGCTCGGTAACCCCGCCGGCGCAACGCGAAGCCCGGCGGCCCGGCCGGATCTGGCGAGGGCCATCAGCGGGCACCCCCGGCCACAAACCCATGCCGCGTGCGGCGAACGCCCCTGCTGCCAGCCATCGATCCTCCCCCGGCGAGCTTATCTTCTCATCCGATGTCGGTTGACAGTTATCTTACATCTTGCAAGTTTGTAAAGGGTCCTGGGAGGGGATGACGCAAATGACGGTTGAAAGCGGTGCCGAAGCGCACCCGACGCTGCTCGGGATCGACATCGGCGGCACCAAGACCGCGATCGTGGCCGGCACCCGCGCCGGCGAAGTCGCCCTCCGCGCCGAGTTCGCCTCCCGCGCCGAGAGCGGCCCCACCGCCATGCTCGAGGACATCGCCACGCAGGCGGCCGCGATTCTCGCCCGCTTTCCGGCCATATCCGCCGTCGGTGTCGCCGTCGGCGGGCCGGTCGACGGCGAGCGCGGCCTCGTTCTCGGACCGCCCAACCTCCCCGGCTGGGAGCGCATCCCGCTCGCCGACGACCTCTCCCGCCGCCTCGGACGGCTCGTCCGGATCGAGCACGACGCCAAAGCCGGCGCTTTGGCCGAATGGCGCTTCGGTGCGGGCCGCGGTGTCGCGAACCTCATCTTCCTGACCCTCGGGACCGGCCTCGGCGCCGGGATCATCGCCGATGGCCGGCTGTTGCGCGGCGCCGCCAACGCCGCCGGCGAGATCGGCCACTGGCGCGCCACCGAGGACGGCCCGCTCGCCTATGGCAAGGCCGGCTCGCTCGAGGGCTGGGCGAGCGGCGCGGGATTGCCGCTGCTGGCGCGCCATCTCGACAGCGATACTTTCATGGACCTTTCCGACGCGCGCGATCTTGCGCGCCGGGCGGGGCGTGGCGATCCGGCAGCGCAGGCCGTGATCGCCCGCTCCGGCACCGCACTCGGCGAAGCACTCGCCAAGGCCGCCGACCTTCTCGCCCCCGAATGCATCGTGCTGGGCGGTCTCGGGGCCCGACTGGGCGAAGGCTTCGTCGCGCCGTTGCAGCGCGCCTTCGAGCGTGAGGCCCTGCCGGCGATCGTCACGCGCTGCCGCATCGTCACCAGCGGCCTCGGCGAACGCATCGGCGACCTCGCGGCACTGGCTGTCGCCATGGAAGCCGCGGAAGCCGGCCCCTCGCCGCTCCCGGTCGAGGAGGCCCGCGCGGTGTTCAGGAGCCTGCCCGACATTGGTGCGCAGATCGGCGCGGCGACAACACTGATGGTCGAAACGCTGCGTCGGGGCGGCCGCATTTTCGCCTGCGGTAACGGCGGCAGCGCCGCCGAAGCGCAGCATTTCGTCACCGAGCTCGTCGGCCGCTACAAGTCCAACCGCCGTTCCCTTCCCGCCGTCTGGCTCGGCGGCGACACCGGCCAGATGAGCTGCATCGCCAACGATTTCAGCTGGGACGACGTGTTCGCGCGGCCGCTCGAGGGCCTCGCCCGGCCGGGCGACATCCTGCTGGCGCTCAGCACCAGCGGCCGTTCGCCCAACGTCCTGAGCTGCCTGCGCGCCGCCACCCGCCTCGGCCTCTCCTCGGTGGCGCTGCTCGGCAACGGGGGCGGTGAAGCCGCTCGCCTCGCGACCCACCCGGTGATTGTTCCCGCGAGCGGCACGGCCCGCGTGCAGGAGGCGCACCTGTTCCTGATCCACGCCTTCTGCGACGCCATTGAGCAGTTGGACATCGCCGATGTCTAGAACGGCATCCTACGAGGATGAATGGTTGGACTACCTCTGCGCCGCCCGCACCGGCGCACCGCGCCGCTGGCGGCTGGGACATGACGAGCTCGCCGAAGCGGCGGGCTACGCCACCCAGGATGCCCTCCTCGCCCGCATCGGTCCGGTCGCCGGCTGGAAGACCGGTGCGGCATCGCTCTCCGCCCCACCCAACCGCGGCGCCCTTGCGGCGCGAACCATCCGCGCCACCCCGGCCACGGTGAGCGCCGCCGCCTTCACGGTGACCGGCGTCGAGGCCGAGCTCGTCTTCGCCTTTGCGAGGGACCTGCCGCCTCGCGCCCACCCCTATTCCCGCGACGACGTCCTCGCCGCCATTTCCACCGTCCACGCCGCGATCGAGATCATCGACACCCGTTATGCCGGCTGGGGCATCGCCGATCGCGGCAGCCAGATCGCCGACCAGATGAACCATGGGCTCCTGGTGGTGGGCGACGGCGTCCCGATCGACCGCACGCGCGACTGGTCGCAGCAGCCTTTCGCGCTCGCCCTCAACGGCGAGACCGTGCGGAGCGGCGTGGGCGGCAACACCGCCGTCGATCCCGTCCGGCTGCTCGTCTGGCTCGCCAACGAGGGCAGTACCTCCCTCGGCGGCCTTGCGGCAGGCCACGTCGTCACCACCGGCTCGTGCTCGGGCAGCATCTTTGTCGGCGCCCGCACCCATGTCCGCGCCACCTTCCCGGGGATCGGACAGGCAGATCTCGAGATCGCCGCCGGTGCTCCGGCGACTTGATCGGGGTCGCGTCACCGGCGTCCCTCACGAGCTGACGTCATTCAGCTGCAACCATCGGGAGGGACCGGGATTTGCCCTCGAGCACTCCCGGAGGCTCTGATGCCGCTCTTGGTCGGGTGGGACGATATTGCCATTCGCTTGCTGCTCACCGTGGTGGCGTCGGCCGCGATGGGCCTCGACCGTGGCGCGCGCGGTCATGCCGCGGGGCTACGGACCACGATCCTCGTCGGCCTCGCGGCCGCCGTCGCCATGATCCAGATGAACATGCTGCTGCCGGTCGATGGCAAGACGCCGGCCTCGTTTTCGGTGATGGACATCATGCGCCTGCCGCTCGGCATATTGACCGGCGTGGGCTTCATCGGCGGCGGCACGATCCTCAAGCGCGGCGACCTGGTGACCGGCGTGACGACCGCCGCGACGCTCTGGATCGTGACCGTGATCGGCCTCTGCTTTGGCGGCGGGCAGATCGGACTTGGCGTGGCCGCCAGCCTGCTCGGCGTCGCGACGCTCTGGCCACTGAAGTGGATCGACGACCGCCTGCCCCGCCAGCACCGCGGGACCCTGGTCGTGTCCGACCCGGCGCCCGAGAGGACGGCGCGCAACTTGCCTGCGCGCCTCGCGCCGCTCGGCTGCACAGCGAGGTTTCGCCGGCGCAGCAAACGGAGTGGCGGCGAAGGCTGGAGCTTCACCTTCGAGGTCACATGGCGGGGCCTCGACGCATCCGACACGCCGCTTGCCTTGCTGGCAGCCCTCGATGGCTTCTGCACCATCGACTCTTTCGAGATCACCTCAGAAGCGCGTCACTAGCACACCGCCCGGCGGCTAGCTGCGCCACACCAGCGCCGACCACGGCCAGAGGTCGACCGTGCCGCCCCGGACCGCGAAGCGGCCGGTGGAGGCCGCGGGGCCGGCGAGCCGGACGTCCATCGTGGTTCGCGCGCCGGTCGGATTGACCACCATGTTGTAGGTTCCCGCCTCGTACTGCCAGGTGACGATGAGGCCATCGCCCTGCCGCGCCGACCACGCGGCAAGGCATTTGCCGGCGGTCAGCGGCCAGATCAGCTCGCGGCGCAGCGACGTGAGCTCGCGGAACCGCGCGAGCGCCGCCTGGTGCACGTCGCGCCCATAGGCATCCCAATCGAGCTTCGAGTGCGCGAAGGTCTGCGGGTCCTGCGGGTCCGGAAGCGAACCGGGGTCCACCTTGACGTGGAACACATTGTCCATCTGCCAGTAGCGGTTGTCGCGCTTTTCCGACCGTGCCGGCTCGGGCAGATCGAAGAAGAACAGGAACGGGCAGCGCAGATGCGCCTCCTCGCCCATGAAGAACAGCGGAATCTGCGGCGACAGCAGCGTGACGAAGTGGCCGAAATCGAGCCGCTCCGCATCGACCCGCTCGACGATCCGCTTGCCGTCCGGCCGGTTGCCGATCTGATCGTGGTTCTGCAGGAAGGCGACAAAGGCTTCCATGGGCAGCTGGCTCGCCGGCTCGTGGCGGGTGCGCCCGTCGCTTCCGGGACCGGCGTCGCCGTCGTGCACGAAGCCGTCGGCCAGCGACTTCTCGAGATCGGCCACCGCGTCGCGGCTTGCGTCTTCGTAGCCGCTGACCTTCTCGCCGGTGACCAGATATTGCATCACGTGGTGATAGTCGTCGTTCCACTGCGCGGTGAAATCCCTGGGCTTGTCCGTCGCGTCGCGCGTCAGCCAGTGCATCTGGTTCTTGACGTTCTCGATGACGAGCTTGGCGTCGGGCTTGACGGCGCGGCAGGCCCGCGCGAGCTCACCGAGAAAGAGGTCACTCGCCTCGGTGGCGATCTCATGCACGGCATCGAAGCGGAGTCCGTCGAAATCGTATTCGCTGAGCCACCAGCAGGCGTTCTCCCGGTAGAACTGCCGGATCTCCGCCTTGCGGAAGTCGATCGCCGGACCCCAGGGCGTCTTGATGTCGTCGTCGAACCAGCCCGGGGCATAAAGTGGAAGCGTGTTCTGCACGTCGCCGAAATGGTTGAAGACCACGTCGAGCACCATGCAGAGGCCCAGGTCGTGGGCCCGATCGACCAGCGCCCGCAGCTCTTCCGGCGTCCCGTAGGCGGCGTGCGGCGCAAAGATCAGCACGCCGTCATAGCCCCAGCCCCGCTGGCCGGCGAAGGTGTTGAGCGGCATCAGCTCGAGGCCGGTATAGCCGGCGTCGCGGAAGTGCTCGAGCCGCTCCATCAGGCCCTTGTATGTGCCTTCGGGCGATACGGTGCCGACATGGACTTCGCACAGGATCGACTCGTGCCACGGCCGCAGCGGTCCGGGGTGCGGCTCGCGGCCGAACGAACCGCGCACCACGCTCCAGCCGTCGGCGCCCTGCTGCTCGCGCGCGGCGAGGTCGGGCACGTCGTGGCCCGCGACGCGGTACCGGTACCGCGCGCCGGGACGGACGCCATCGACGCGGGCAGTCCAGAAGCCGTCCGCCGCCGCCATGTCGACCGGCGCGCGGCCCGCGATGAGCACCTGCGCGGACGGCTGATCGGGAGCCCAGAGCTGGAAGGTTGTGCCGGTGTCGTCGACCCGGGGACCAAAGCGGTACTGCATCGAAAGAGGCGTGCGTAAAAAAGACCAACCGGCGCCGGAGGAAACGTGCCGTCCGTCATGCGGTTGCGAGACCTCGATGCGGCAGTGCCGGCGCGGACGGATGGTGCATCCGGCGCGTCGGCAGGGCCTGCGTCAGCCGGTCTTCGCGGGGGCAATTCCGTCGCGGCCCCCGATGGCGCGTCCGAACAGCGCCACGGCCACCGCGAGATAGACCAGTCCGCCGCCGGCCATCAGCGCGCCGCCCAGATGCTGGTCGTCCAGGCGATCCAACCCCGCCCATCCCTGGCAGAAGCTCGGGTCGTAGATCAGGTGCGGCACGAGCGCGAGCAGGAGGCCGAACATGCTCATATGGCTGAAGGTGAGCGCCGCGACCACGGCCGCCGCAAGCGCCGCGCCCGGGCGCCGCGCCGTGAACAGGCAGGTCCAGAGCGCCCCAGCGGCCACAAGGAAATTCAGCTGCTCCACGGCAAAGATCGGCGGGCTCCGCGCCGCCGCGTCGTGCAGCAGGGGAATGTGCCAGCCGAGGACGGCCAGCATCTCGACCGCACCGGCGGGAAGATACCAGCCCATGGCCTCTGCGAAGCCGGCAGGGCCCGGCAGGCGCGGCCCCACGAATCCCGCCAGCAGCGGCGCCCCGACCAGCATCACCGCGAGATGCAGCAGCATGTGCGCGGAAAACGCGACGTGGCTCGCCGCCGCCAGGGGCCCGAGCCACACTACAGCGAGAACGACCACGCCTGCACCAAGACACAGCCACGGCCACGGCTGCGCGCGCCGCGCGAGCGCGGCCCGGCTCATTTGAGGGTCTCGAGATAGGCCGTGAGCTCGCGTGCATCGGCGTCGTTGATCGCGAGGTCGGGCATGGCATTGCCCGGCACGATCTGCTGCGGAAAGCGCAGCCACTGGACCATGCTGTCCGGCGTGTTGCGCAGCACGCCGGCGAGGAATTGCCGGCTCGCGATGTGATCGAGCGGCGGGCCGACGAGGCCGTGCGCATCGACGATGCCGGGAATGCTGTGGCATGAGCCGCAGCCGAGCTTGGTGATCAGCGCCGCGCCCGCCGCCGCATCGCCACTGGGCGGCGGAGCAGTGTTGCTGCAGGCGGCGAGTAGCGCGAGCGGCGCAACGGCGAACAGCGGTCTCATCGCACCCCCAGATACGGCGTGACATAGAGAGTGAAGAACACCGCAAGCCAAACGGCGTCGACGAAGTGCCAGTAGACGGCGCCGATCGCGAGCGCCGCATGCCGGCGCCGGTCGAAATAGCCGAGCCCGTCCCAGAGCAGCAGCACGGCGAGGATCACCAGGCCCGCCACCACATGCGCCATGTGGAATCCGGTGATGGTGAAATAGAGCGCGCTGTAGGAGCTCGAGTTGAAGTGGAACGGCTTTCCGCCCCATTCCACCAGCTGGATGCCGACAAAGACGGCGCCCAGCACGATGGTCGCCGCCAGTCCCAGCGCAATCTGCCGGCGCGAGGAGGTGCGCGTGCCGCGCTCGCCCCACCACACGGTGAGGCTCGAAAGCAGCAGGATCGCCGTATCGGGCAGCGCCAGATCGAATTTCGGCTGCGGTGACGGAACGAAGTCGCCGCTGCCCCAGAGCGCGAGGTAGTAGTAGCTGAACAGCAGGTAGACAAAGAGCGAGGATTCGGTGACGATCAGCGTCATCATGCCGAACCAGCCGCTCGCCTTGCGAGCGGGACTGCCGATCGGCAGCGCCTCGTGGAACGTCGTTTCAGACATTGGGCGGCTCCGCAATCTGCGCCTGCTTCCGCTTCGGCCAGAGCCAGATCACGGTGCAGAGCAGGAGTCCGACTACCGACACGCCCCCCACCCACCACGCCCGCACCAGCAGCGCCGTGAACAGCACGCTCATCACCGCGGTCAGCGCGAAGGGCCAGGGCGAGTCGTCGGGCATCTTCAGCACCAGGTCGGGCCGGGCCTCGATCACGGTGGTCGCCAGTGCCTCCTTGCCGTGGTCGAGCGCCGGCCCGCGATCGAGCACCGTGCGCCCCGACCGGTTCGCCATGCGGTCCTCCCACAGCGGGTGCCGGCTCGCGACGGTCGGGATCACCGCGAAATTGTAGGGCGGCGGCGGCGAGGCCACGGCCCATTCGAGCGTCGGCCCGTCCCACGGATTGTCCGCCGCGTCCTTCGGCTTCCGCAAGGTCAGCCAGACATTGATCACCAGCAGCAGGATGCCGACGCCCAGCAGATCCGAGCCGAGCGTACTGATCAGGTTGACCGCGTTGAGCCCCGGATCGGCCGGATAGGTGTAGACGCGGCGCGGCATGCCCATGAGGCCGGTGAGATGCATCGGCATGAACGCAACGTTGAAGCCGATGAACGTGATCCAGAAGTTCCAGCGCCCCAGCCGCTCGCCGAGCAACCGCCCGGTCATCTTCGGAAACCAGAAATAGAGCCCGCCCAGAACGCCGAAGAGATTGATGCCGATCAGCACGTAATGGAGGTGCGCGACCACGAAATAGGTGTCGGTCAGCTGCACGTCGGCCGGCGCCGCGGTGGTCACCACGCCCGAAACACCGCCGACCACGAACATCACGATGAAGCCCGCGAAATAGAGGAACGCGGTGTTGAACTGCGGCCGTCCGCTCCAGATCGTCGCGAGCCAGGCAAACGTCGCGATGGCGCTCGGCACCGCGATGACGAAGGACGCCGCCGAGAAATAGGCCGACGCGATGGCCGGCAGGCCGGTGGCGAACATGTGATGCGCCCAGACCCCGAAGCCGATGATCATGGTGGCGACCGTCGCCCCCGCCACGAGGCCGTAGCCCACGATCGGCCGGCGGCAGAGGATCGGCAGCGCGTCCGAAACCAGCCCCATCGCCGGCAGCACGATGATGTAGACCCACGGGTGCGCGAAGATCCAGAACAGGTGTTGCCACAGCAGCGGCTGGCCGCCCTGCGTGCCCGAAAAGAAGTGCGCCCCGAACGTGCGGTCGAGCCAGAGGAGGAAGAAGGCAAGGCTCACCGCCGGCACGGCGAAGAGGATCCCGGCCGAGGCACTGAACGTGCCCCACACCAGGATCGGCATGCGCCCCAGCGTCATCCCCGGCGCGCGCATACGCAGCACCGTGACCACGAAGTTGGCGGCGCCCACCGTGGTCGAGACGCCAAGCAGGATCATCCCGAGCGCGTAGAAGTCCATGTTCGGGCCGGGACTGTAGGCCTTGAGGGAGTTGGGGGCGTAGTTGAACCAGCCGTCGTCCGGCGCGGCCCCCATCAGAAAGCTCGCATACATGAAGAGCCCGGCCGCCAGGTAGACCCAGTACGAGAAGGCGTTGAGGCGCGGGAATGCCATGTCGCGCGCGCCCAGCACCAGGGGGAAGAGGAAATTGGAGAACCCCGAAAGCACCGGCAGGGCATAGAGGAAGATCATCGTGATGCCGTGCATCGAGAACAGCTGGTCGTACTGTTCGGGCGTCAGGAAATGCTGGTCGGCCTGTGCCAGCTGCAGGCGGATGATCAGGGCTTCGACGCCGCCCAGCAGCAGGAACACGAACGCCGTTACAATGTAGCGCCGGCCGATCGATTTGTGATCGACGCTCGAAATCCAGCCGTAGAGGCCGGGCCCCGTCTCCCAGATGCGCTGGAGCCGCGCCGGCAGGCCCGGGTCGTCGGCGAGACGGACGATGCGCGGAACGATGTCGCCCTCGGGAACGGTCATCGCGGCCTCACGTCAGCGTCGCCAGGTAGTCGAGGACCGCCTGCAGCTGCGGCCCCGAGAGCGGCACGGCGGGCATCTTCGCCCCGGGCTTGATCCCGTCCGGATTGGCGATCCAGCCGGCAAGGTTGCCGCGCGTGTTGGCGAGCATCCCGGCGGCAATCGTGCGGCGGGACATCAGGTGCGTGAGATCAGGACCGAGCCGGCCGTCGGCCGCGGTGCCGCGCACCGTGTGGCACCGGCCGCAGCTCGCGACGAACTGCGCCGCTCCCGCATCGGCGGCCGGCGCGGCGGGGGCGGCCTCGTGAGCGCGCCACGCCTCGAAATCCGCCTCGGGCTCCGCAACCACCAGAAGAGCCATCTCGGAATGCTCCTCGCCGCAATATTCGGTGCACTGGCCGCGATAGGTGCCGGGCTTGGCCGCCTCGAGCCAGGCCTCGTTGACACGGCCGGGGATGGCATCCGTCTTGCCGCCGAGCGCCGGCACCCAGAAGCTGTGGATCACGTCGTCCGCCGTGATGCGGAAGCGCACCGGCACGCCCACCGGAATGTGCAGCTCGTTGGCCGTGGCAAAACCCGGCGCGCCACCCTGCGGCTCGTAGCTGAACCGCCACCACCACTGGGCTCCGCCGACATCGACCGTGAACGCCGCCGGCGCTGGCGGCCGCGCCATCCCCGCCATCGTTGCCAGCGTCCAGCCGATGAACACGATCAGGATGAGCGTCGAGGCGCCCGTCGCGCCGTAGATCCAGCGCAGGCCCTGCCGCGATTCCTCGGTGGCGATCCGGGAAGGATCGGGGCGGCCTCGGCGGCGCACGATCAGTGCCGCGCCCAGCGCCGCGGCGACGATCACCACCACGGCGACCGACAGCCAGATCAGCCCCCAGAGCAGCGGCGCGATCGCTGCCGCATTGGGCCCAGCCGGATGGAGGATGTCGAGCGGACTGCTCATGGCGAGCCCGCGCCCATGGCCGCGTAGTGGCGCGCCGCCGCGACGATCTGCGCGTCCGACAATTGCGCGGCGACCGGCTGCATGAAGCCGCTCGGCCGGCTGCCGTC
>CAYRZM010000165.1:0-7851 GCA_964428685.1 uncultured Devosia sp.
TTGACGTCGAGCTTGTCGGTCACCTTGCCGTCGACCGAATAGAGCCGCGCCTCGAAACTCTTGCCCTTCTCGATGAGCGTCGCCAGCACCGACCAGTATTCGACCGGCTTGAACTTCTCGATCTCGTTCTCGCGGTCGCAGACGATCCTGAGCGCCACCGACTGCACCCGGCCGGCAGAGCGCGAGCCCGGCAGCTTGCGCCAGAGGATCGGCGACAGCGTGAAGCCCACGAGATAGTCGAGGGCGCGGCGGGCGAGGTAGGCGTCCACCAGCGGCTCGTCGATCTGCCGCGGATGGTGCATCGCCTCGGTGATCGCCGATTTGGTGATGGCGTTGAACACCACCCGGCTCACCGGCTTGTCCTTGACCAGCTTCTTCTGCTTGAGCACGTCGAGCACGTGCCAGCTGATCGCCTCGCCCTCGCGGTCGGGGTCGGTCGCAAGGATCAGCTCGTCGGCGTCCTTGAGGGCGTTGCCGATGTCGTTGAGGCGCTTCCTGGAGGCCGTATCGACCTCCCAGCTCATCGCGAAATCATCGTCCGGCAGCACCGAGCCGTCCTTGGCCGGCAGGTCGCGCACATGGCCGTAGCTGGCGAGGACCTCGTAGTCCTTGCCCAGATATTTGTTGATTGTCTTGGCCTTGGCCGGGCTTTCGACGACGACCAGTTTCATCCGGCGATGCTTTCAGGGGGGTGTTCGACGCGCCGGAAAATGGTGAAACCGGCCGGGGCTGTCAACCTTGCGGCCGGACGACGGGAGCCTTCCCCTTTAGGGGAACATTTTTTTGACCCTAGGGCTTGAGCGCCACCAGCTGCCCGCTCGCCCACTCGATCCGGCCGGCGAGATCGAGCTCCAGCAGCAGCGTCTGCACGGCGGTTACGCCCAGTCCCGTCGTTGCGATCAGCATGTCCACATTGACCGGCGTCGGGCTCAGCGCTTCGACCAGCCGCGCCCGGTCGCGATTGCTGGGCTCGGCGATCGCCAGCGGTTCGGCCGCAAGGTCGGGCTCCCAGTCCGGCTCGAGCAGCGCGCGGCGCGAAGGATCGGCTTCCCCCAGCGTCTCGATGACGTCGGCGGCCGAGGTCACGAGCTTTGCGCCCTGCTGGATGAGGTGGTTGGCGCCCTCGGCGCGCGGGTCGAGCGGCGAGCCGGGCACCGCGAATACCTCCCGATCCTGCTCGAGCGCCAGTCGCGCGGTAATCAGCGAGCCCGACCGCTTCGCGGCCTCGACCACCACGACGCCGAGCGACAGCCCCGACACGATCCGGTTGCGGCGTGGAAAATCCTGCGCCCGCGGCTGCCAGCCCATCGGCATTTCGCTGAGCAGCATGCCGCCCTGCGCGACGATCGCGCGCGCCAGCGGGATGTTTTCCTCGGGATAGATCTGGTCGAGTCCCCCCGCCAGCACCGCCACCGTTCCGGTGTCGAGCGACGCCTTGTGTGCCGCCGCGTCGATGCCGCGAGCGAGCCCGGAGACGACGAGGTAGCCCTGCGCCCCGAGGCCGGCCGCCAGCATCTGCGTCATCCGCTGCCCGGCTGCCGACGCGTTGCGCGCCCCCACGATCGCAACCGTGCGGCTCAGCTCCAGCGGCCCGGCGCCGAGCACCGCGAGCAGCGGCGGCGCACCGGAGATGTGCGCGAGGAGGGGCGGATAGTTCGGCTCGCCGCTCGCGATCATCCGCCCACCGAGCTTTTCAAGCGCCGCCAGTTCGTCCTCCGCCTCCGCGGCGGACGGGATGCGCGCGCCGACGCCCACGCGTCCCGCGAGCCGCGGCAGGTCGGCAAGCGCCTGCTCGGCCGAACCGGTGCGGTTGAGAAGCTGGCGGAAGGTGACGGGGCCGACATTCTCGGTCCGGATCAGCCGCAGCCACGCGACCTTTTGCGACGGTGTGAGTCTGCCCCCCGCCGCCCGCGCCATCAGCCCGGACCCGCGGCCTTCTTCTCCGAGCCGATCTTCGGCTCGGTGCCGTTGAGCAGCCGGCCGATATTGGCGCGGTGGTTGAAGATCAGGAGCGCCGCCAGCAGCGCGGCGGTCGCCGCGAACTTGGTCGCATCGATCGGATACCCCCAGAGCGAGACGACATAGGCAAAGATCGGCGCCGTCACCGCCGCCGTCAGTGCCGACAGCGACGACACCTTCTGCGTGAAGGCGATCAGCAGCCACACCGCGCAGAAGATCAGCCCCACCGGCCAGGCAAGGCCGAGCAGCACGCCGATGAAGGTGGCGACGCCCTTGCCGCCCTTGAACCCGAGCCAGACCGGAAAGCAGTGGCCGAGGAACACCGCGATGGCGGCGATGAACATCGCATCGCCCGGCCAGAACCAGCGGGCGATGAACACCGCGAAAAACCCCTTGGCCGCATCGAGCACCAGCGTCAGCGCTGCGAGCTCCCGCCGCCCGGTGCGCAGCACGTTGGTCGCCCCGATATTGCCCGAGCCGATCTTGCGCACGTCGCCGAGCCCGGCGGCGCGCGTGATCAGCAGGCCGAACGGTATAGTGCCCAGGAAATACCCGATCACGGCGGCAGCGATGTATCCGATCATGGTCCCAGCTCCCGCCACCGAGCATGGCGGAAGACGGAGCGGCCCGCAACGAAGGTTTCCATCACCGCGCCCTGCAGCCGCGCGCCCTCGAAGGCCGTGTTGTGGGAGCGCGAGACGATGTCCTTCTCCGAGACGATCCACGGATAGTCAGGATCGATCAGGACGAGATCGGCGGGCGCCCCCTTGCGCAGCCGGCCGCTGTCGAGCCCGAGGATTTCCGCCGGCCGCTGCGTCAGGGCCCGGAGCAGCGTCATCAGCGGCACGTCGCCCGAATGCACCAGCCGCAGCGCCGCCGCCAGCAGCGTCTCGAGCCCGATCGCTCCCTCCGAGGCTTCCGCGAAGGGCTGCCGCTTCACCTCGCTGTCCTGCGGATCGTGGGCGGAATGGATGACGTCGATCACCCCCGACCGCAGCCCCTCGATCATCGCCTGCCGGTCGTCCTCCGACCGGAGCGGCGGCGAGAGCTTGAAGAACGTGCGGTAGGGCGCGACGTCGTTCTCGTTGAGCGCCAGATTGTTGATCGAAATGCCGGCGGAAATTCCAGCAGATCGCTGCCGCGCCGCCGCCAGGAGCTCCAGCGATCCGGCGGTCGACACCTGCGCCGCGTGGTAGCGCGCGCCGGCCAGCGCCGCGAGCTGCAGGTCGCGGGCGAGGGGGATGGTCTCGGCCGCGACCGGAATGCCGCGAAGCCCGGAGACCGTCGCCAGCGTTCCCTCGTTCATCACCCCGTCGCCCACGAGGCTCGCATCCGCCACATGCGGCGCCACCAGCAGGTCGAAGTTCGCCGCATAGCTCAATGCCGCCCGCATCAGCCCCGCCGACTGGATCGCCTGCCGCCCGTCGCTGAGGCAGACCGCGCCCGCCTCCCGGAGCAGCCCGAATTCCGTGATCTCTTCGCCGCGGAGGCCCTTGGTGATCGCCGCCGCCGGCAGCACGTTGACCGCCGACGTCGCCGCCGCGCGCCGCACGATGAAATCGACGATCGCCCCGTCGTCGACCACCGGCGCCGTGTCCGGCATCAGCACGAAGCTGGTGACGCCGCCCGCCGCGGCCGCCTCCGCCGCCGTGGCCAGCGTCTCGCGATACTCGTGCCCCGGCTCGCCGGTGAAGACCCGCATGTCGATGAGCCCGGGCGCCAGCACAAGGCCCCGCGCATCGACCACGACGGCGCCGTCCGGCGCCCCCGGCGCCGCACCGGCCACGACCTCCGCGATCCGCCCGTCCTCGACCAGCACCGCGCCGCGCCGGTCCGTGCCGCTGGCGGGATCGACCACCCGCGCATTGCCGATGACCAGCGCGCTCACGCCGCGCCCCCGGCCAGCAGGGCCTCGAGCACCGCCATCCGCACCGCGACGCCCATCTCCACCTGGTGGGTGATCACCGAGCGCTCGCCGTCGGCGATCGCCGGATCGATCTCGACCCCGCGGTTCATCGGCCCCGGATGCATGACGATCGCGTCGGGTTTGGCCAGCCCGAGCTTTTCGGCATCGAGCCCGTAGAACCGGTAATACTCGCGCACCGACGGGATCAGCCGCCCCGCCGCCCGTTCGTGCTGCAGCCGCAGCATCATCACCACGTCCGCCCCCGCGACGCCGGCCCGCATGTCGGTGAACACTTCCGTCGCCAGCGACTCGATCCCCGCCGGCAGCAGCGTGCGCGGCGCGACCACCCGCGTGCGCACCTGCAGCGCACCGAGCAAAAGCAAATTCGACCGCGCCACCCGCGAATTGGCGATGTCGCCGCAGATCGCCACCGTCAGCCCCGCGAGGCGGCCCTTGTGCTGCCGGATGGTGAGCGCATCGAGCAGCGCCTGCGTCGGATGCTCGTGGGCGCCGTCCCCGGCATTGATCACCGCGCAGCCGACCTTCTGGCTCAGGAGCTCGACCGCGCCCGAAGCCGGATGCCGGACGATGATCACGTCCGGCTGCATGGCGTTGAGCGTCGCCGCGGTGTCGATCAGCGTCTCGCCCTTGGCCACCGACGAGGTCTTGACCGACATGTTGGTGACCTGCGCGCCGAGCCGCTTGCCGGCGATCTCGAAGCTCGCCTGCGTCCGCGTCGAGGGCTCGAAGAAGAGGTTGATCTGCGTCTTGCCGGTGAGCGTGGGGAGCGACTTGCGCTCCTGCCGCGACACCGGAATCATCGCTTCGGCGCGCTGCAGCAGGTCGAGAATGTCGTGCGGATCGAGCTGGGAAATACCGAGGAGGTGGCGGTGCCTGAAGGGGCGTACTGCTTCGGCGGGGGTGCTCATGCCGCTCCGATCCTCGATGCGGGCGGGGTCTAGCCCAGCCCCGCCGGGCCAGCAAGCGGGCTCAGCGGGTTATCCTTAGCCGGTCGAGAAAGCCCTGGAGGATGTAGGAGGCGGCGAGCTTGTCGACGACCTCCGCCCGCTTGTCCCGCCGCGTGTCGCCTTCGATCAGCATCCGCGTCACGGCGGCCGTCGACAGCCGCTCGTCCCAGAACGCGATGGGCAGGGGCGTCTTCTGCCCGAGGCTCCGCGCAAACGCCCGCGTCGACTGCGCCCGAGGCCCTTCCGAGCCGTCCATGTTGAGCGGCAGCCCCAGGACGAACGCGACGGCGCCGTTTTCCTCCACCAGCGCCAGCAGCCGCCCGGCGTCGGCGGTGAACTTCGTGCGCGTGATCGTCTCGAGCGGCGTCGCCGTGAGCCGCAATGCGTCGGACACCGCGACGCCGATGGTCTTGGTGCCGAGGTCGAGGCCCAGGAGCTTGCCGGAAGCGGGGAGTTCTGCCGGATCACCAAGCATAGCCGAAGTGCCTGATTTCGCGTCCGCACAGCGTTTCGACCAAAGCCCGATCCGCGCTGCTCAGCACCTCCCGGTAGGGACGCCGGTCGGTGCGGATGTTGGCCTTGGCGCGCACCATATGAAGGCCTTCAACACCGAGCCTATCCGTGAGCGCGGCGAGTTCCGCGTCGAGGTTCTCGTAGCGGATGACGAGATCGCAAACCACGCGATCGCCAATCGCGTAGATGGGCCAATTGCTTAGCCGGCGTGGCTCGTGGGACGTGAGGAATTCGCCGAGTGACCCTAGCTGCCTATTTTTGCTGGCAGCGACATGCTGGTTCCACGCGAATTGGCTTATGACGCGATCGAATGGATTCCGTTCGATGCTCACCTTGAAATAGCTGTCCCAGACTTGCGGGCCGAGAAAGTCTCGTGCTCGTTCTGCCGGCGTGTGGTTGACAAGCGTTGTTCCTCCCCAGACGCAATTCTGCGGACCTCGAAATCCCAGTGAAACGCGGGTTTTCTCATCCTCCGGACTGATCGGCGTCAGGATGTCCTCCGGCCCGCAATGCTGGCTGAGCGCGATCTCGATGCTGGTGCCCGAGGTCTTGCGGGTCTTGAGGAAAATCAACTTGAGTTTATGAGAAACGATCATCGTGCCATTCTTAGCACGGTCGGGAAGATACGGTGCAGCGCAGCGCCGCCATCCGCTGGGGGAAATAAGATCAAACTTACCTGGTTCGGCGGCACGACCCTGCGGGTCCATCTGGGTGGCCGGGTCGTCGTTATCGATCCCGATAGGGCCCCCGGCAATATTGACCGGGCCGAGCTGCTCGGTGGCGCGGAGCACCTTGTGGAGTTGGGGCAGGGGGACTGGGTCGATCCGGCCGGTTGGCGCCCCAAGACGCCGCGCGGCATCGACGCGACACCACCCATCGAAATCCTGCGGATCGGCACGTCCGCGCTGCTCGTCGCGGTGGCGGGCGAGCCGCAGTTGGTGGTGCTCGGTTCCGCCGAGCCGCCGCGCTTCGGCCGCTGGGCCGATGGCGCGGTGGTGGTCCTCACTTCCGGCCGCGAAAGCTTCGTCGCCGAAGCGAGCGTGCTGCTGGACGTGGCGCGGCCGCGGCTGGTGGCGCTGGCCGCCGACGAGCAGACCCTCGATCTCGCCATCGAGGAACTGAGCGAGCATCTCGACGGTGCCGGCCTCGTCTCGCTGGAGCCGGGGCTTGCCGTCGAGGTTTGAGCGCGGCTAGAACGCGCCAAACAGGAGCCCGACCATGTCCGTCGACGCCGCCACCGTCCGCCGCATCGGCCGCCTCGCCCGCATCCGGATCGAGGAGGGCGAGGTCGAGAAATACCGCAGCGAGCTCAACGCCATCCTCGGCTTCGTCGAGCAGCTGGGCGAGGTTGACGTTGCGGGTGTCGAGCCGATGACCTCGGTGACGCCGATGCAGCTCCGCCGCCGCGAGGACCGAGTCACCGACGGCGGCTACCCGGAGCAGATCGTCAAGAACGCGCCGCTCACCGAAGACAATTTCTTCATGGTGCCCAAGGTCATCGAGTGACGGTCCGCATCGCCGTCGAGACGCCGCTGCAGGACGATGTCCGCGAGCTGGTGGCGGCGCTCAACGCCTACCTGATCCCACTGACGCCGCGGCAGTTCCAGTTCCAGATGACCGTCGAGCAGATGGCCGGCGCCGACACGACGCTGTTCGTGGCCCGTGACGAGGACGGCGAGGCGGTTGGAATCGGAGCCCTCAAGGTGCATTCCGCGGCAACCGGCGAGGTCAAGCGCATGTTCACCCGGCCGGAAATCCGTGGCCGGCGGGTCGGGTCGGCGATCCTCGAAGCGGTCACCGGCCTGGCCCGCGAAAAGGGGCTCGCCGAGCTGCTGCTCGAAACCGGCAACGCGCCAGGCTTTGAGCCGGCCCACCGGCTCTACCGGAACGCCGGATTCACCCGGCGTGGCGCCTTCCTCGATTATCCCGACAGCGGCTGGTCGGCCTTCTTCGAAAAGCGCCTGCAAGGGGCGCCCGCCGCCTGAGGTTGCGGTCGCTGCCGCCCCGCTATAGGAACGCCCCACACAGGCCGGATTTCCCCTTTTGACCGAACTCACCAAGCTGTCGCTCGCCGAGGCCCGCAAGGGGCTGAGAGACAAGAGCTTTTCCTCCGTCGAGCTGACGGACGCCTACCTGTCCGCGATCGACGCCGCCAACCCCAAGCTCAACGCCTATGTCGCTGTCACGCCGGAGCGCGCCCGCGAGATGGCGGCGCTCGCCGACCGCCGCTATGCGTCGGGCGGCAACGGCCCGCTCGAGGGCATTCCGCTCGGCATCAAGGATCTGTTCGCCACCAAGGGGGTCCACACCCAGGCGGCGAGCCATATCCTCGACGGCTTCAAGCCGGAATACGAGAGCACCGTAACGAGCCAGCTCTGGCGCGACGGCGCCGTCATGCTGGGCAAGCTCAACATGGACGAGTTCGCCATGGGCTCGTCCAACGAGACCTCGTATTACGGCCCGGTGGTCAATCCCTGGCGGTCGGGCGGCAGCAATGCGCGCCTC
>CAYRZM010000166.1:0-5170 GCA_964428685.1 uncultured Devosia sp.
GCAGCCGGTCGCGCTGCGCCCGCAACCCGCTCCCCAGCCCATGGCGCCGCCGCAGCAGCGCGTCGCCGCTGCCCCCGTGCCGCTTCGGCCGCAGGCTCCGCCGCGCGCGCCGGAACCCGACCGCTTCGCCATCGCGCCGGGCGTGGGGCTCAACCTCCGCACGGCGCCGAGCCAGCCGCTCAGTCCGCCGGTCCAGGCCCGCGCCCCCGAGCCGCCGCAGCCCGCCGATGACGACCCGATGGCCGAGATCGAGAACCTCATCGGCGAGGCGGTCCGCGTCGAGCTGCAGCCCGGTCCGGTGCGCGTCCAGGCGGCCCAGCCCGTGGCGCCGCAGGTCGCGTTCGAATCGGCCGACGACGTCGAGGAAGAAATCCACCACGAGGCGCCGGCGCCGGTCGTGCCGCCGCTGGTCGCCAATTTCGCGCCGCGCCGGACGGTCATCAAGGACGAGAGCACCGACGGCGCCGAGCACGCGATTCTGGCGGCCGCGGCCGCCAGCGGATCGACCGTCGATCGCGTCGAGCCTGCCATTCCCGACGAGCGGGCCTATCGCCGGCTCAAGGTGAAGCCGCAGCGCTCGGCCGGCATGTCGAGCGGCATGCGGCAGTATATCGGGATGGCCGTGGCCGGCACCCTGCTGCTCGCCGCGGGGCTCGGCCTCTACTGGGTCCTCAACATGGGCCGCGGCGCCACCGCGACCACTGCCAGCGCGCCGCAGCTCACTGCCGACGCCACCCCGGTCAAGGAAAAGCCCAAGGCCGTGGACAAGCCGGTGACCGACGTCGCCAAGTCGCCGGTGCTGCAGCAGATGGATGGCGTGTCGCAGGCGCCGAGCGCCGAGCAGCTGGTGACCACCGACCAGACGGCGGGCGCCGCTGACGTCGCCCAAACCACCGCCGCCGCGACGCCCGACGTGGGCGAGGGCGGCCTGGCCAACCGCAAGGTGCGCACGGTGACCGTAAAGCCTGACGGCACGATCGTTTCCGGCGACGACGGTGTCGCCGGCAACGAAGAGCTGCCGGTCGACCGGCCGAATGTGCCGCAGGTGCCGAGCACGCAGACCACCAATCTCCTGACCGACGACAGCACCACCGTCGCCTCCGCCGAGGTCGCGCCGGCTGCGTCTTCGGCGCTGATCGCGGTCGACAATTCGACACTGGCGCCGCCCGCCGACATCGGCGACAGCGCCACGCAGCCGGTGATCGACCCGACCCTCGTCGCGCCCACGCCGATGAGCTTCCCGGTGCGCACGGCGGCCACCGCCAGGCCGGCACGCAACCCGGTGACCGCCGTCGTCGGCGCGCAGACGCCCAACGGCCAGATCAATCTCCTGGCCCAGCCGGCCACCACGGCCATCGCCCCAGCGGCGCCGACCGCGGGCGCGACGGCGCCGGCCTATGTGCAGATGGCCTCGAGCCTCAGCGCCGCCGAGGCCAATGCGGCGATCAAGACGAACACCGCCCGCTACGGCAGCCTGTTCGAGGGCAACCAGCTGATGGTGCAGCAGGTCAACCTGCCCAACATCGGCACGCGCTGGCGCGTCCGGTTGCCGGCCTCCTCGCTCTCGGATGCCAACAACATCTGCGCCCAGATCAAGGCACAGGGCGGGGAGTGCTTCGCCACCAACGGCTAGGCGCCCCGCGCCCGGCCGAGGTTTCCTGTGGGCAGGCCCGCCGCGACGGAGATTCCCGCTGTCGCGGCAATGACTCCGTGTAGATTGGCGCCTTCGCAACGCCGGACGCCCGATTGATCCCCGACAGCCCCACCGACTGGCTCGAAACGACGCCCCCGCCGCCGCCCGACGACGAGGTGATGTATGTCGATGTCGGCGGCTACGAGGGGCCGCTCGACCTGTTGCTCGATCTGGCGCGCCGGCAGAAGGTCGATCTCACCCAGATCTCGGTCCTCGCCCTCGCCGAGCAGTATCTGGGCTTCATCGAAACCGTGCGCGAAAAGCGCATCGAGATCGCCGCCGACTACCTCGTGATGGCGGCGTGGCTCGCTTACCTCAAGAGCCGCCTGATGGTGCCGCAGGTCGGCGGCGACGACGAGCCGACCGGCGAGATGATGGCGGCGCTGCTGCAGTTCCGGCTGAAGCGGCTCGAGGCGATGCGCCTCGCGGCGCAGCGGCTGATGGGCCGGCCGCTGCTTGGCCAGCGCGTCTTCATGCGCGGGTCCCCGGAGCCGGTCACCATCCACCGCAAGGCGCTGTGGGAAGCCTCGCTGTTCGACCTGCTCAAGGCCTACGCGACGCAGCGCGAGCGCGGCGTTCCCAACGACTACACGCCGCGCGAGCGCAATGTCTGGTCGCTGCAGGAAGCGCGCGAAATCCTCAACCGCCTGATCGGCGACAACATGGACTGGGTGCCGCTCGACAAATACCTCACCGAGTACCTGTCGACGCCGGAACAGCGGGTCACCGCGATCGCCTCGACCTTTGCCTCGAGCCTTGAACTGGTTCGGCAGGGGCAAGTAGAACTCCGCCAATCCCTGGCCTTCGGGCCGCTTCTGGTGCGCCGCCGCAAGACCGACGGCCCGGCCGAAAACTGATGACCGACGACTCTGCCCCGTCCGAAACTCCCGAGCTGGCCGACCGCGCGTTGCGCGTGCTCGAGGCCCTGCTCTTCGCCTCCGCCGAGCCGCTGAGCGCGGCCGAACTTGCGCCGCATCTCGGCGAGGGCGCCGACGTTGACGGCCTCCTCCAGCGCCTCCAGGCGCTCTATGCGCCGCGCGGCGTCCATCTCGTCCGGCGCGGCGACAAATGGGCGTTCCGGACGGCCGCCGACCTCGAATTCCTCCTGCGGCGGGAAACCACCGACAACCGGCCGCTGAGCCGTGCGGCGCTCGAGACGCTCTCGATCATCGCGTACCACCAGCCGGCGACGCGCGCCGAGGTCGAAGAGGTGAGGGGTGTCGCCACCGGCAAGGGCACGCTCGACCTCCTGATGGAGGCGGGCTGGGTGCGGATGCGCGGCCGCCGCCGGACCCCCGGCCGGCCGGTGACCTACGGCACGACCGAGGCCTTTCTCGATCACTTCGGGCTCGAGAGCCTCGCCGACCTGCCGGGCCTCGAAGAACTCAAGGGCGCGGGGCTGCTGAGCAACCGGCTGCCGCCCAACATGCAGATTCCATTGCCGTTTGACGGGCCGCTGCGCGACGACGAAGACCCGCTCGATCCCGACGACACCGAGGGGCAGGACGAGCCCACGGAGTAAGCATGCGGCAACGCCGAGCTTGTGTCGGCCACCGTTTGAACCTATTTCTCCGTGACCATCGCTAAGGCGTTCGCAGCCGAAAGGAACATTCGATGCACGGTCCAGGACTTTGGGGCATCATCATCGTTGCCGTCGTGGTCGTCGTGCTGTTCGGCCGCGGCAAGATTTCGGGCGTCATGGGTGAGTTCGCCTCGGGCATCAAGGCGTTCCAGAAGGGCATGCGCGACGACGACAAGCCGTCGATGACCACCACCGCCCAGGTGCAGGCGCCTCCGCCGGTCGTCGAGACGGAAAAGGCCAAGGACGCCTAACCGGCGCCTCTCTGGCGCCCAAAGGACAGGCCCATGTTCGGTGTCGGCTGGACGGAGATGCTGTTGATCGGCGTCGTGGCGCTGATCGTCATCGGCCCCAAGGACCTGCCCGTGGTGATGAACCGCATCGGCAAGGCCGTGGCCACCATCCGCAAGCTCGGCACCGAGTTCCAGCGCGAGATCAACAAGACCACCGGCCTCGACCAGATCACCGACATCCGCCGCTCGATCACCGAGCCGCTGAAGCAAACGGCCGCCGAGATCACCCGCGAGTTCAACCGTGTGACCACCGACGGCGCGGTCGTGCCGACCGGCGCCATCGCACCGGCCGATCCCAAGACCGAGAGCGTCGCCGAGGAAATCCGCGCCAGCGTCGGCATGGCCCCGGCCCAGCCGGCCATGACGCCGCTGCCGCCCGCTGCACCGGCCACCGCCGTCGAGAGCCCGGCCCCCGCCGAAGCCATCGCGCCGGTCAAGCCGAAGCGCGCGCGCAAGGCCGCGCCGAAGCCCGACGCCACCACGCCGGCCGCGAAACCGGCCGCCAAAGCGAAGGCCCCGGCAAAAAAGCCCGCTGCGCCGCGCAAGCCGCGCGCGCCGAAACCGTCGGCCGAGGCCTAAGTGGCGGACCAGGCGAAGCTCCCGCCTCCCGACGAGGAGGACGAGCTCAAGGGCAGCGAAGCGCCGCTGCTCGACCATCTGATCGAGCTCAGGAAGCGCCTGATCTATTCGCTGGCGGCGGTGGTGGTGTTCTTCCTCGTCTGCTTCTTTTTCGCCAAGCCGATCTACGACGTGCTGCTCATTCCCTACAAATGGGCGGCGGGCGACAACCAGGACGTGAAGCTCATCTTCACCGCGCCGCAGGAGCTGTTCTTCACCTACATGAATGTCGCGCTGTTCGGGGCGATCTTCCTCGCCTTTCCGATCATCGCCGGGCAGATCTACGCCTTCATCGCGCCCGGCCTCTACAAGCGCGAGCGGCGCGCCTTCGTGCCCTACCTGGTTGCAACGCCCGTGTTCTTCATCCTCGGCGCGCTGCTGGTCTATTTCGGCGTCACGCCGATGGCGCTGCACTTCTTCCTCGGCATGCAGCAGACGACGCCGGGCGACGTGCAGATCGAGATGCAGACGCGGGTCAGCGAGTATCTCGGCTTCATCATGACGCTGATCATCGCCTTCGGCATCTGCTTCCAGCTGCCGGTGGTGCTGACGCTGTTGGCGCGCATCGAGCTGGTCAACACCAAGCAGCTCGCCAAGGGCCGCAAATACGCGATCGTGGGCATCCTCGCCGTCGCCGCGCTCCTCACGCCCCCCGACCCGATCAGCCAGATCGGCCTCAGCCTGCCGATGTACGCCCTCTACGAATTCTCCATCCTCGCCGTCCGCTGGGTGGAAAAGCAGCGCGCGCAGAAGCTCGCGACGGAAGCCAAGGCATAACGCCGATTCTCTCAGGTTAGTCCGCCCCGCAGCCCCCCCACCGCCGTTCCGGCGGTCCCCCTCCCCAGCAAGCTGGGGAGGAACCCGACTGATCCCACCGCTCCTGCTGCTCCTCCCCATGCGAACGCATGGGGAGGGGGACCATGCGCAGCATGGTGGAGGGGCGGCCCGTGCCACGGCACCACCCCCGCTCGCCCCTTCATCCCCAGC
>CAYRZM010000167.1:0-6953 GCA_964428685.1 uncultured Devosia sp.
GCGCGCCGCTTCGCTCAGGTCGGGCACCTCGAAGCAGACATGGTGCATGCCGCCGCCCGGATGGTCGGCGAGGAATTTCGCGATCGGCGAATTGCTGCCGAGCGGCGTCATCAGCTCGAGCTTGGAATTTTCGAGCTCGACGAAGACCACGGTGACGCCGTGCTCGGGCAGGTCGCGCGGATGGTGCACAGTGACGCCGAGCAGGTCGCGGTATCTTGCCGCCGCGGCCGCAAGGTCGGGCACGGCGATCGCCACGTGGTTCAGCCGGCCGATCATCGATTACTCAGCCTCCCCTCGATGCGGTCGAGCACCGCGGCGGCGGCTTCGAGCACGTTGGTGCCGGGGCCGAAGATTTCGGCGACGCCGGCGTCGCGGAGAAACGGATAGTCCTCCGGCGGGATGACGCCGCCCACGATGACGGTGACGTCGCCAAGATCGTTTGCCCTGAGCTCGGCGATCAGCTCTGGAACGAGAGTCTTGTGTCCCGCGGCGAGCGAGCTCACCCCCACGGCGTCGACCTTCAGCTCGCCGACATGCGCGGTGACCTCGGGGGCCGTCTCGAACAGGTCGCCCATGTGCACGTCGAATCCGAGATCGGCGAAGGCGGAGGCGATCACCTTGGCGCCGCGATCGTGGCCGTCCTGGCCCATCTTGGCGATGAAGATCGAGGGCGGGCGGCCGTTGCTGCGGCGGAAGGCCCCGAGGCGCGCCTGCATCGCGGCATATTGCGGATCATCGCCAAAGGTGCCCCCATAGACGCCGGAGATCACCCGCGTCGTGGCGTGGTGGCGGCCGAACACGTCCTCGAGTGCGGCCGAGATCTCGCCGAGCGTGGCGCGGGCGCGGGCCGCCTCGATCGACGCGGCGAGCAGGTTGCCGTCGGACCCGGCGGCCGCCCGCAGGGCCTCGAGCGCGCGCGCCACCGCCCTGCCGTCGCGCGCGCGGCGAAGCTCGGCGAGCCGCGCCACCTGCTCGTCGCGCACGCGCGCATTGTCGACTTCGCGGAACGGAATGGGCGGCTCGTTCTCCAGCCGATAGCGGTTGACGCCGACGATGACCTCTTCGCCGCGATCGATCCGCGCCTGCCGCAGCGCCGCCGCCGTCTCGATCGCCGCCTTGGGTCCGCCAGTCTGCACGGCCGCGGTCATGCCGCCCTCAGCCTCGACTTCGGCCATGAGGGCTTCGGCCTTGGTCACCAGCTCGGCGGTGAGCGCCTCGATGTAGTAGGAGCCGCCGAGCGGATCGACCACGTCGGTGATGCGGCTCTCGTGCTGCAGGATCAGCTGGGTGTTGCGGGCGATGCGCGCCGACTGCGCTGTGGGCAGCGCGATCGCCTCGTCAAACGAGTTTGTATGGAGGCTCTGCGTGCCGCCGAGCGTCGCCGCGAGCGCCTCGATGGTGGTGCGTACGATGTTGTTCATCGGGTCTTGCTCGGTGAGCGAGACGCCGGAGGTCTGGCAGTGTGTGCGCAGCATGAGCGAGCGCGGGTCCGTCGCGCCCAGCTCCGTCATGATCTTCGCCCACAGCGTGCGCGCGGCGCGGAGCTTGGCGACCTCGAGGAAGAGGTTCATGCCGATGCCGAAGAAAAAGCTCAGCCGGCCGGCGAAGGCATCGATGTCGAGGCCACGCCTCAGCGCCGCGCGCACGTAGTCGCGGCCATCGGCGAGGGTGTAGCCAAGCTCCTGCACCGCGGTCGCCCCGGCCTCGTGCATGTGGTAGCCGGAGATCGAGATCGAGTTGAACTTGGGCATGTGCTGGGCGGTGTAGGCGATGATGTCGCCGACGATGCGCATCGAAGGCGCGGGCGGATAGATGTAGGTGTTGCGCACCATGAATTCTTTGAGAATGTCGTTCTGGATCGTGCCGTCGAGCTGTGCCGGCTTCACCCCCTGCTCTTCCGCCGCGACGATGAACATCGCCAGCACCGGCAGCACGGCGCCGTTCATGGTCATCGACACGCTCATCTCGGCGAGCGGGATGCCCTCGAACAGGAGCTTCATGTCCTCGACGCTGTCGATGGCAACGCCGGCCTTGCCGACATCGCCGGTGACGCGCGGATGATCGCTGTCGTAGCCGCGGTGGGTGGCGAGATCGAAGGCGACGCTCAACCCTTTCTGACCGGCCGCGAGATTCTGCCGGTAGAACGCGTTGGATTCGCGTGCCGTGGAGAAGCCGGCATATTGCCGGATGGTCCAGGGGCGGTTCGCGTACATCGTGGCGCGCACGCCGCGGGTGTAGGGCGCGGCGCCGGGGACGCCGGGATCGATGGCGTCGTCGGGGAAGTAGGCGGGCTTGATATTGAGGCCCCCGTAGTCGCGATCGAGCGCGTCGACCGGCGTGTCCCTGAGTTCGCGCGCGGCGAGCTTCGCCCAGTCGGTGAAGGTGGGGCTACTGGACATCTGACGACCCCTCACCCGGCTCGACTGCGTCGAGCCACCCTCTCCCCGGAGGGGCGAGGGGCCGATCGACCCGCGGCCTCGCAGTCGGGTCCCCTCTCCCCTCAGGGGAGAGGGACGGCGCGCAGCGCCAGGGTGAGGGGCCGCGAGATCCCCGCATCATACCGCCTCGAACTCCAGGATCACCTCGTCCACGGCAAGCACGGCCCCGGGCTTGACCCGCACCTTGCTCACCCGGGCGCGGCGTTCGGCCTTCAGCACGTTTTCCATCTTCATCGCCTCGACGATGGCGAGCGGCTGGCCGGCTTCCACCACGTCGCCTTCGCCGACATCGAGCCGCACCACCTGCCCCGGCATCGGGCAGAGGAGGAAGCGGCTCAGGTCGGGCGGCACCTTTACCGGCATCAGCGGCATGAGGTCGGCGACCGCCGGCAGCAGCACGCGGGCGACGACATCGGCGCCGCGCCAGCGCAGGCGGAAGCCGCCGGTGACGCGGTCGATGCGCACATGGTGCAGCTCGCCGTCGATACGCGCGATGGCGAGCGTCATGCCGGGCTTCCAGCCGGTCTCGACCAGGAGCTTGCCGCCGGCATCGGTGAGCCAGAACTCGATGCCGTCGGCGCGGACGGAGAAGTCCCAGCGCGACGCCCCGATCAGCACCGCACGCCGTGTCTCGGCGCCGGTGTGGCTGCGCGTTTCGAGCGCGTAGGCGGAGACGCAGGCGAGCGCCGCGAGCCGGGTGAGGTCTGCGGGCGACGGCGCCGCGCCGTGGAAGCCTTCGGGGAATTCCTCCGGAATATAGCCCGTGGTGAGGCGGCCTTCGCGGAAGCGCGCCTGCCCCATCACGGCCGACAGGAACGGGATGTTGTTGCCGACGCCCTCGACCTCGAACTGGTCGAGCGCCGACTGCATCACCCCGATCGCCTCGGCGCGGGTCGGCGCCCAGGCGCAGAGCTTTGCGATCATCGGGTCGTAGAAGGTCGAGATCTCGCCGCCCTCGTAGACGCCAGTGTCGTTGCGCACGGCGTGCGTCTTGTCGGCCGTCTCGGCGGGTGGCCGATAGCGGGTGAGGCGGCCGGTCGAGGGCAGGAAGTTGCGGTAGGGGTCTTCGGCGTAGAGCCGGCTCTCGATGGCCCAGCCGTTGAGTGGAACGTCTTTCTGCCTCAATGGCAGCTTCTCGCCGGCCGCAACGCGCAGCATGAGCTCGACGAGATCGAGACCCGTGGTGAGCTCGGTCACCGGGTGCTCGACCTGCAGCCGGGTGTTCATCTCGAGGAAGTAGAAGTTTCGCTGGCCGTCGACGATGAACTCGACGGTGCCGGCGGAGAAATAGCCGACAGCCTTGGCGAGCGCGACCGTCTGTTCGCCCATGGCCTTGCGCGTCTTGGCGTCGAGGAACGGCGACGGGGCCTCCTCGATCACCTTCTGGTTGCGGCGCTGGATCGAGCATTCGCGCTCGTTGAGCCAGAGCACATTGCCGTGCTGGTCGCCGATCAGCTGGATCTCGATGTGGCGCGGCTCGGTGACGAATTTCTCGATGAAGATGCGATCGTCGCCGAAGGACGACGCGGCCTCGGATTTGGATCGCTCAAACCCCTGGCGCGCCTCGGCGTCGTCGTGGGCGATGCGCATGCCCTTGCCGCCGCCGCCGGCGGAGGCCTTGATCATCACCGGGTAGCCGACCCTGCGCGCGATGGTCACCGCCTCGTCGGCATCGGCGATGATCCCCATATGGCCGGGCACGGTCGAGACGCCCGCCTTGGCCGCGAGCTTCTTGGACGTGATCTTGTCGCCCATCGCCTCGACGGCTTTCACGGGCGGGCCGACGAAGATGATCCCGGCCTTCTCGAGTGCGGCGGCAAAGGCTGGGTTCTCGCTGAGGAAGCCGTAACCCGGATGCACGGCCTCCGCTTTACTGGCCTTACAGGCGGCGACGATCTTGTCGATCGACAGATACGAGTCCCGCGCCGCCGCGCCGCCGATGTGCACGGCCTCATCCGCCATCTTCACATGCAACGCCTCGCGATCGGCATCCGAGTAGACCGCGATGGTGCGGATGCCCATGCGTTTCGCCGTGCGGATGACCCGACAGGCAATCTCGCCGCGATTGGCGATGAGGAGGGAGGAGAACATTCAGTCCTGCTCCACCGGGCCTGCAGTCGACTCCCTCCCCCGTTGCGGGGAGGGATCAAGGGTGGGGGGAGCCGGGCTCGATATGTCGGCAAGCGCTTCGGTGACCGTCAGGTACACCCCCTCGGGATTGTGCATGACCTCGTTGTTCCAGAAACGCAGAACCCTGTAGCCTCGGCCAGCAAAGTAGTCGTCGCGCACGGCGTCGTTGGTGCGTGCCGCAACGCTGCCGTGGCTCTCGCCGTCGATCTCTATCACCAACGCCGGACGACGGCAGGCAAAGTCCGCATAGTATGTTCCGATCTCGACCTGTCTGCGGAAGTTGAACCCTTCGCGGCGGAGGGGATGCAGGATCGCCCACATGCGGCGTTCCGGTTCGCCGGCGGCTTTGCGGAGCTTTCTCGCAAGGTCGGTGCTCACGGCTCCCCCCACCCTTGATCCCTCCCCGCAAGGGGGAGGGAGACGACTGCATGCGTTGTGATCACAGCGGAATGTTCCCGTGTTTTTTGGCGGGCACGCTCGCCTTCTTGTGCTTCAGCGTTTCGAAGGCCCGGACCACGCGCCGCCTGGTGTTGTGCGGCTGGATGACATCGTCGATGAAGCCGCGCTCGGCCGCCACGAAGGGGTTGGCGAAGCGGGCTTCGTAGTCGGCGGTGCGTTTGGCGATCTTGTCCCGGTCCCCCAGTTCCGCGCGATACAAAATCTCCGTCGCGCCCTTGGCGCCCATCACCGCGATCTCGGCACTCGGCCAGGCATAGTTCACGTCGGCGCGGATGTGCTTTGAAGCCATCACGTCGTAGGCCCCGCCATAGGCTTTGCGGGTGATCACCGTCACCTTGGGCACCGTGGCTTCGGCATAGGCGAAGAGCAGTTTCGCGCCGTGCTTGATGATGCCACCATATTCCTGCGCGGTGCCGGGAAGGAAGCCGGGGACATCGACCAGCGTCAGGATTGGAATGCCGAAACAGTCGCAGAAGCGGATGAAGCGGGCGGCTTTCTTGGAGGAATTGATGTCGAGGCAGCCGGCCAGCACCAGCGGCTGGTTGGCGACGACGCCCACCGTCTCGCCGTCGAGGCGGATGAAGCCGGTGAGGATGTTGCCGGCGTGCTCCTTCTGGAGCTCGAGGAAATCGCCTTCGTCGGCGAGGCGCAGCACCACTTCGCGCATGTCATAGGGCTTGTTGGCGCTGTCGGGGATGAGCGTGTCGAGCGCGTCCTCGCGCCGGTCGATGGTGTCGAACGGGGCGACGCGCGGCGGCTTGGCGTTGGCGTTCAAAGGCAGGAAATCGAACAGCCGGCGAACTTCGAGCAGCGTCTCGATGTCGTTGTCGAAGGCCGCGTCCGCGACGGCGCTGACCTTGGTGTGGGTGCCGGCGCCGCCGAGCTCCTCGTGCGTGACGATCTCGGAGGTCACGGTCTTCACGACGTCGGGGCCGGTCACGTACATGAAGCTCGTGTCCTTCACCATGTAGATGAAGTCGGTCATCGCCGGCGAATAGACCGCGCCGCCCGCCGTCGGCCCCATGATCACCGAAATCTGCGGCACGGCGCCCGAAGCCTGGACGTTGCGCCAGAACACTTCGGCGTAGCCGCCGAGCGCCGCGACACCCTCCTGGATACGGGCGCCGCCCGAGTCGTTGAGCCCGATCACTGGAGCGCCGTTCTGTACGGCGAGATCCATGATCTTGCATATCTTCTGCGCGTGCGTTTCGCTGAGCGAGCCGCCGAAGACCGTAAAATCCTGGCTGAACACATAGGTCATGCGGCCGTTGATGGTGCCCCAGCCGGTGACCACGCCGTCGCCGGGGATGACGGTTTCGTCCATGCCGAAATCCGTCGCCCGGTGGGTGACGAACATGTCGTATTCCTCGAACGAGCCGGGATCGAGCAGCACGTCGAGCCGCTCGCGCGCGGTGAGCTTGCCCTTCTTGTGCTGGGCGTCGATGCGCGTCTGCCCGCCCCCGAGCCGGGCTTCGGCCCGCCGGGCCTCGAGCGCGTCGATGATGTTCTGCATGCTCCCTCGCGGCGCTTTGACCGGTTGGTCAAAAGGTAACGGGGCTGGCGGAAAAGGCAACGGCTGCCCCGGTTCTCCCTCCCCCGCGTGGGGAGGGCGGCGCGCTTGGTCGAGCGCAGCGAGACCGTAGCAAGCCGGGGTTGGGGGGACTTGCGGTGGCGACTGGCGGCCCCCACCCAGCTCCACTAGGCCTTCGGCCAAGCTTCGCTACCCTCCCCACGCGGGGGAGGGAGAAGGCCGCGCTTCGCCCCTCATGTCCCCCGCGGCTTGGCCCGCGCCGTGGCCGTGGCGCCCACAGGATCGTCGGGCCAGGGGTGGCGGGGGTAGCGGCCGCGCATGTCCTTGAGCACGTCCTTCCAGCTGCCGCGCCAGAAACCGGGCAGGTCGGCGGTGGTCTGGATCGGCCGGCGGGC
>CAYRZM010000168.1:0-14290 GCA_964428685.1 uncultured Devosia sp.
GCGGACGCGCTGACGGAGGCGACGAGCCTGTCGGCGGGCGACCTTGTCGTCCACGTCGACCATGGGATCGGCCGCTTCCTCGGCCTCAAGCAGATCGAGGCGATGGGCGCGCCGCACGACTGCGTCGAAATCCAGTATGCCAACGACACCAAGCTCTACCTGCCGGTCGAGAACATCGAGCTCCTGAGCCGCTACGGGCACGATGCGAGCGGCGTCGAGCTCGACAAGCTCGGGGGGGTCGCGTGGCAGGCGCGCAAGGCGCGGCTCAAGAAGCGCATCCGCGACATGGCGGAGCAGCTCATCAAGATCGCGGCGCAGCGGCTGCTGACGCGGGCCGAGCCGGTCGAGATCAACACCGGTGCGTACGACGAATTCGCCGCCCGCTTCCCCTACGAGGAGACCGAGGACCAGCTCGTCGCCATCCGTGCGGTGTTCGACGACATCTCGTCGGGCAAGGTCATGGACCGGCTGGTCTGCGGCGACGTGGGTTTCGGCAAGACCGAAGTGGCGTTGCGCGCGGCGTTCGCGGTGGCCATGTCGGGCAAGCAGGTGGCGGTGGTGGTGCCGACAACGCTGCTCAGCCGACAGCACTTCAAGACCTTCACCGAGCGCTTCGCCGGACTGCCGGTCAGGATCGCGCAGGCGAGCCGGCTGGTGCCGTCCGCCGACCTCAAGGCGGCCAAGGAGGGCGTCGCCGACGGCACGATCGAGATCGTGGTCGGCACGCATGCGCTGCTCAGCAAATCGGTCGAGTTCAAGAACCTCGGCCTCCTGATCGTCGACGAGGAGCAGCATTTCGGCGTCGCCCATAAGGAGCGGCTCAAGGAGCTTCGCGGCAACATCCATGTGCTGACGCTGACGGCGACGCCGATCCCGCGCACGCTGCAGCTCGCGCTGACGGGCGTCCGCGACCTGAGCCTGCTGGCGACGCCGCCGGTCGACCGCCTGGCCATCCGCACCTTCATCTCGCCCTTCGATCCGGTGTCGATCCGCGAGGCGCTGCTGCGCGAAAAGTATCGCGGCGGGCAGGCGTTCTATGTCGTGCCGCGGATCAAGGACCAGCCGGACATCGCAGAATTCCTGCGCGAACAGGTGCCGGAGGTGTCGTTCGTGGTCGCCAACGGGCAGATGGCGGCGGGCGAGCTCGACGACATCATGAACAACTTCTACGACGGCAAATTCGACGTGCTGCTGGCGACGACGATCGTCGAGAGCGGCCTCGACATTCCGAACGCCAATACGCTGGTCGTGCACCACGCAGACCATTTCGGGCTGGCGCAGCTCTACCAGATCCGCGGCCGCATCGGGCGGAGCAAGCAACGGGCCTATGCGCTGTTCACGGTGCCGCCGGCGCGAAAGCTCACCGACACGGCCGAGCGGCGGCTCGGGGTGCTGCAGTCGCTCGAATCGCTGGGTGCCGGATTCCAGCTCGCGAGCCACGACCTCGATATTCGCGGCGCCGGCAACCTGTTGGGCGAAGAGCAGTCGGGCCACATCAAGGAAGTCGGCTTCGAGCTCTATCAGGCGATGCTCGAGGAGGCGGTGGCATCGCTCAAGGACGGCGGTCTGGGCGACGATTTCGAGGACTCGGGCGAATGGAGCCCGCAGATTTCGCTCGGCATGCCGGTGATGATCCCCGAGCACTACGTGCCGGACCTCCAGGTCCGCATGCAGCTCTACCGGCAGCTCGGCGACCTCAAGGACGCGCGCGAGATCGACGCGGCGGGCGCCGAGCTGATCGACCGCTTCGGCCCGCTGCCCGACGAGGTCGAGGCGCTGCTCAAGGTCATCCTCGTCAAGGCGCTCTGCCGGGCGGCCAATGTCGAAAAGGTCGAGGCGGGGCCCAAGGGCGCCGTCATCACCTTGCGGCAAAACAGCTTTCCCAACCCGGCGGGCCTGGTGCAGCTGGTGCAGGACCCGGGGATGGCCGTGCGGCTCAAGCCCGACCAGAAGCTGGTGTTTTCGCGCGAATGGCCGAACGCCGCGTCGCGGCTCAAGGGCACGGCGGCGATCCTCAACCGCATGGCCAAGCTCGCCGAGGCCGCTGCCGCGTAAGGCACCCGAATTTGCCCACGCGGGGTCAAATTGGCGCCGGGAAGGGGGGCCATCGTCCCCTCCGTCGCGCGGTTTGCCGGGCGATTCCATGCAGGGCGGCAACAGCGGCGGGAGAAAGAATTGGAAAGCCCTCCCGGCCATGTTATTGCCCGATTTCGCCAATTGAAGGCAGCCGAATGCCAGCCGGCCATCAAGAGCCGCGGATGGCTGGGGAACTCCAAGGATTATCGATGACGATGAGATCGTTTCTTGCCGCCGGCCTCGTGACCGCGACGCTGGCGCTGACGATGGGCGCAGCGCAGGCGCAGGACGCCTCGAGTGCGGCCGCCCCGACGCCCGCGCCCGCCCCTGCCGGTGACGCTTCGGCGGCCCCGGGCGCTGCGGCCGGCGCTCCCAACCAGAACTGGCTCAAGATCTGCGATCCCATCAAGGACGGCCAGCGCGCCTGCATCATGCGGCAGGTGGTGGTGACCTCCAACAACCAGTTCCTCGGCTCGTTCCTGCTGCGCGACGACCCCGGCCAGGAAAGCCGGCTGCTCGCGGTGGCCGCGGTGCCGCTCGGGGTGCTGCTGCCGTTCGGCGTGACCTGGCAGATCGACGGCGGCAAGCCGATCCGCGTCCCCTATATGCTCTGCGATCCGCAGAGCTGCGCGACCCAGCTGGTGATCAACGAGGCCTACGTCAACAGCCTCAAGAAGGGCACCAAGCTCACCCTGACCGCCAAGAACCGCAAGAACGAAGACCTGGTGATCACCATCAACCTCGCCGGGTTCACCGGCGTCTATGACGGCGATGCCGCGCTGACCTTCGACGAGTTCAACAAGAACGCCTCGGGCGAGGCGGCGCTCGAAAAGATCCTCGCCGACCGCGCCGAAGCCGCCCGGCAGGCGCTGGAGAGCTCAAGCGCGCCGGCGCAGTAAGTGGAGACGGCAGGTTTGATTTTGGAAGGGGACGCTCGGGCGTCCCTTTTCTTTTCCGGGACTTTCGCGGGCCTGCAAAAGCGGTAGTATTGCGGAAAGTCGGCGGTTCATTTCGGCTGAGGGGCTCCGAATGAAGTTGCTTTTCCGTTTCATCGCGATCGCCACGGTTATGGTCGCCGCTCTGCTCGCCGGCTTGACGTCGTCGGCCGCAGCTTCCGATCGCCAATACCTCGAGGTTCTCGGCGAAGACACGGGCAACAACCCGACCGTCAACTTCTGGTGCAAGTACGGATACATCATCGGATTTCAGGCGCAGACCGGAGCCTGGTTCGACCAGCTTGGCCCGGTCTGCGGGGACTATTACCCGGACACTCGAACCCTCCAGCCGGCGACCGACAATCCCGGCATGGTGGGCGACCCCGGCGGCACCTACCAGTCCAAACAGTGCCCCCCGAACCAAGCCGTCGAATACATCCAGTTCACGATGTTCGAGGCGGAGTATAAGGACTTCAAGACGACAAATCTGGATGACCTGCTGTTTCGATGCCGGCCGGTGACCGCTGCATCCCCGAACTTTTCCTCAGATCCCATTCTGACCATGATGAGCGGGGACAGCCTGTCCGTCTCGGGCGGGAACACGGCGACCCCGGAACTGGTGGGAGCGGACGTGAACGGGGGCTTTTCCCACCATCAGGCCTGCCCGGATGGCGAGTTTCCCGTGGGGATGCGCATAGACGCGATAACCGCTGTCGGCATCGACATCGCGGGCGTGCACCGGCTGGGGCTGGTCTGCAGCTCCAAGCCCTTCAATGGCTACGGGGTCCCGCCCGCCTCCAAGACGCCGACTGGCCCCAAGGCCACCACGAGCCCCTCGGCCGGCGCGCTCGGGGCCGGCTCGGCCGCCTGCACCATTGCCAACGCGGCGGCGCAACCGTTCCTCGGGCGCTGGACGGTGACCAGCATGCCCAGCGGCGTGACGTTCCCGCTGACGCTCAATGTCGACAATTGCGGGCACGTCGCGGGCGGCTACACGATGAGCGACGGGCCGGGCAAGATCAGCGGGGGCTATGTGAAGAACGGCGTTCTGAGCTTCAACTGGACCCAGGGGAACTTCAAGGGGACCGGCAATTTCAAGCTCGCCGACACCTCGCTCAGCGGCTCCTGGCAGTTCTCGGGCGGTCCCAACGGCACGTGGACGGCCGTGCCGCGCTGAAGCTTCAGCGCGCCCCCATGCCGAGGTCGAACGCCGCCTTGCGCAGGGGCGGCGCGAGCTTGAGCGCCCAGAGCCCGCCGGCCCGCAGCGCCTGCGACGGCAGGAAATCGGCGAGCAGCGAGCGGAAGAGCGCGTCGACCACCGCGCCGGTGCGGGCGAGGTCGCCGGCGCGGCGGCGGGCATAGTCGGCGCTGACGGCGTCGGCGAAGACCGCGGAGCCGGTCGGTGCGGCGGCGAGCGATGCGGCAAGGTCGGCGACATCGCGGAGGCCGAGATTGAGCCCCTGCGCCCCGATCGGCGGGAAGGCATGCGCGGCCTCGCCGGCCAGCACGACGCCGTCCTTGCCGGCCGTATCGACGCCGAGCGTCGAGAGCGGGAACACGAACGCCGGCGTCAGCACCTCGATGGCGCCGAAGAGCCGCTGCGACTTGGCGCGAAACAATGTGGCCAGCTTGTCGGGCGCCAGCCCCTGCGCCTGTTTGAGCACATCGATCTCATCGATCCAGACGAGATTGGCGCGATTGCCGCCGGAGGGGACGAGCGTGAACGGGCCGTTCTCGTAGTGGAACTCGACCGAGGCACGGCCGATGCCGCGCGCAAGGCCGAGATCGGCGACAAGCGCGGCCTGCCGGAACGGGGTGTCGCGGGCGTGAAAGCCCGCACTGTCGCGGACGCGCGATTTCTTGCCATCCGCGCCGACGACGAGATCGGCGGTGATGGTGTCGCCGTTGCCCAGCGCGAGCCGCCAGAGGCCGTCCGCGCGGGTCATGCCGGAAAGGGTCGTCTCGAGCGTCGTGAGATTGGCGAGACCGGCGCGCGCGGCGTCGAAGGCGGCCGCGAGCGCCACGTTGGGGAGGTTCCAGCCGAAAGCCGGCAACCCGGCTTCCTGCGCGTCGAACAGCGTCTCGGGCGCGCGGATCAGACGCGCGGTGGCATCGATGATGCGGATCTGGGTGAGGGGGACGCCGATCGCCGCCGGATCGGCGATGAGACCGGATGAGGTGAGGTAGTCGACCGACGGCAGCATCAACGCCGAGGTGCGCCGGTCCGGCGGGCCCTTGGGGACGAGATGGACCGTCTCCACGCCCCCTTTGGCGACCGCGAAAGCCGCGGCGAGCCCGACGAGCCCGCCGCCGACGACGACGGCCCGCGTCACTGCGCGGCCGCGAGCCGACGCTGCCGCTCGCCGCTGCTCGGCAGCAGCAGGCTGCCGCCGTAGGAGCCGATGAACAGCGCCACGAGATAGACCAGGATGTTCGGCGGCCAGAAGGCGATCAGCGAGATCGCCGGCCCCGGGCAGATGCCCGACATGCCCCAGCCGAGCCCGAACACCGCCGAGCCGAACAGCAGCCGCTGGTCGATCTTGGTGTAGGTTGGGTTGTGGAACGCGGTGTCGAAGATCGGCCGCTGCCAGCGCTTCCCGATCTCGATGGCGACGAACATGACGACGAGGCCGACGCCCATCACGAAGGCGAGGCTCGGGTCCCATCCGCCGGTCGGGATGGCCTTGAAATCGAGGAAGTGGAGGACCTTGAGCGGATCGACCATCTGCGAAACGTAGAGGCCGAAGCCGAACACCGCCCCGGCAACTGCGGCGACGGCGAGATAGGGAAGGTCGAGGCGCTTTTCCATCTCACACCACTCCCGTCAGCGTCACCACGACGATGGCGACGACGAAGAACACGCCGACGGCCGCGAACGACCGCTTGCTGAGCCGCGCGAGCCCGACGATGCCGTGGCCCGATGTGCAGCCATTCGCGATCTTGGTGCCGAAGCCCGTGAGGAGGCCCGACGCCGTGACCCAGACGAGCGTGCCGGGGGTGAACCATGCCGGAGCCGTCACGAGCGCGGCCGGCCGGCCCGCCGGGCCGCCGACGCCGAGCCCGGGAACGACGTAGGCGGCAAGGAACGTCCCGCCGACGAGGAAGGCGAGGAACGTCAGCCGCCAGAGCACGGCGCTGCTGGGCGGTAACAGCTGGCCGAAAATACCGGAAATGCCGGCGATGCGGCCGTTGCCAAGCCAGAGGATCGCGGCGGAAAGCCCGATCAGCGCCCCGCCGATTGCGGCCGGGATGGGGGTGAAATTTTCCATGGGAGAACTCCGCAGGTTGCCCGGAATCTACCACCGGGCTCTCCGCGCAACCAGCGGAGAACAAAGGCTTTTGTTCCGTTCGCGGCGGCCGGGGCGCAACAGGAATGTGCCGATTTGCCGGCCCGCGAGACTTCCAACCCGGGCGCGCCCTTCCTAGATTGGCCGGACCGCCCGCTGGAGTCCCCCATGCTCGACCTGCTGCTCGACCCCAACACCTGGATCGCGTTCCTGACCCTGACGGTGATGGAGGTCGTCCTCGGCGTCGACAACGTCATCTTCATCTCGGTGCTGGTCAGCAAGCTGCCCAAGGCGCAATCGGACCGGGCGCGCGTGATCGGCCTCAGCCTCGCGCTGGTATTCCGCATCGCCCTGCTCCTGGTGCTGAGCTGGATCATCGCGCTCAGCGAACCCGTGTTCACCGCCTTTGGGCACGGCTTCTCGTGGCGCGACATCATCCTTTTGGCGGGCGGCCTCTTCCTCATCTACAAGGCGGTCACCGAGATGCATGCCGAGATCGAGGAGCCGCACGCGGCCGACAGCCTGCAGCAGGCCGCGCGGGCGGCGCTCTCGGCGATCATCATGCAGATCATTCTGCTCGACCTGGTGTTCTCGATCGACTCCATCATCACCGCCATCGGCATGGCGCAGCACGTCGAGGTGATGATCGCGGCGGTGATCGTTGCGGTCGGCATCATGTTCTGGGCGTCGGGGCCGATCGCGGCCTTCGTCTCGAAGCACCCCACGACCAAGATGCTGGCGCTCGCCTTCCTTGTGCTGATCGGTGTGTCGCTGGCGGCCGACAGCCTCGGCTTCCACATCGACAAGGGCTACATCTACGCGGCGATGGCGTTTGCGGTGATCGTCGAGGCGATCAACATCGTCAGCAAGCAGCGGAAACTCGCCGCCGCGGGCGGCGGTGTGGCTCCCGCCGCCGCCAAGCCGGCCTCGGCGGCCGCCATGGCGCCGGCCGCGCCCGCGGCATCGAAGCCACGCCCGAAATCGCGGGCACAGTCGCGTCCGAAATCGGCGCCGAGGAAGAAATCATGAGCCGCGCAGTCGTCGTCCGCGAGACCGGCGGTCCCGAAGTCCTGAGGATCGAGCAGCGCGACGTGGGCGCGCCGGGTCCCGGACAGGTGGCGATCCGCAACGAGGCGATCGGCCTCAACTTCGTGGACGTCTACCAGCGCACCGGCCTCTACAAGGCGAGCCTGCCGCTGGTCCCGGGCGGGGAGGGTGCCGGCCGGATCACCGCAGTGGGCGCGGGCGTCAGCGAGTTCAAGGCCGGCGACCGCGTGCTCTATGGCAGCGGCGGTGCCTATGCCGACGACGTCGTCGCGCCCGCCGATCGGGTGGTGAAGCTGCCCGACAGCGTGCCGACGGACCTCGCGGCGACGCTCGTCACCAAAGGCACGACCGCGCAATACCTGCTGTTCGACACCTGGCCGCTGAAGCAGGGCGAGACGATCCTCGTCCACGCCGCGGCGGGCGGGACCGGCTCGTTGCTGGTGCAGTGGGCAGCGGCGCTGGGGGCAACGGTGATCGCACTCGCCGGCAGGGACGACAAGGTCGCCCGCGCCCGGGCGCACGGCGCAACGCATGCCTTCAATTCAAGCCGGGACGACTGGGTCGCGAAGGTGCGCGAGGCGACGGGCGGCAAGGGGGTCGACGTCGTCTATGACGGCGTGGGCAAAGCCACGTTCGAGGCCTCACTCGACTGCCTCAGGCCGCGCGGGCTGATGGTGAGCTTCGGCAGCGCTTCGGGCGCGGTGACGGGCATCAGCCTGAGCATGCTCCAGAGCCGCGGCTCGCTCTACGTGACCCGCCCCACCGGCGGCTCCTATGTCGGAACGAAGGAAGCCTTCAGGCGGTCGGTCGCGATGGTTTTCGAGGCGCTCGAAACGGGCAAGATCCTGCCGACGATCGACCAGAAATTTCCGCTGGACCGGGTGCAGGACGCGCACCGCGCGCTCGAGGCGCGGCAAACCACGGGCGCGACGATCCTCATCCCCTGACTGGACGGGCCGGGGCCCAGCCGCTACATGCGGACGGACGGGCAGGTGGCAGAGCGGTTGATTGCTCCGGTCTTGAAAACCGGCGAACGTGCAAGCGTTCCGGGGGTTCGAATCCCTCCCTGCCCGCCATTCGAGTGGGCGAGAGCTTGGGACATTCGCGAGGACAGGCGTGACTGAACCGCTCCAGCCCACCCTGCTGCCTCTCGGCGACGCCGCGCTGCTGGTGCGGTTTGCGGACACCATTTCGGAGGAGGCGAACCGGGCGGCGATCGGGCTGGCGCATCGGCTCGACCGCGAGCCGATCGAGGGCGTGGCCGAAATCGCGCCGGGGCTCGTTTCGGTGCTGCTGCGCTTGGAGCCGGGCTTCGATTTCGCGCGCATCCGGGGCGAGGTGATGCTGCGGATCGGTGTGCCCGACGCGACACGGAGCGCGCGGCGGGAGATCGCGATCCGGTTCGACGGCGAGGACCTGGGTGAAGTGGCGAGCGGCCTCGGGCTGACGCCGGCGGAATTCGTGTCACGGCACAACGAGCGGCCGTTGCGCGTGCTCGCGACGGGATTTGCGCCTGGCTTCGTCTACTGCGGCTTTCATGGCGAGGGCATGGTGCTGGGACGGCGAGAGCACGTGCGCCCGCTGGTGCCGGCGGGCACGGTGCTGTTCGCGGCCGGCCAGACCGCCATCGCGTCCACCCCCATCCGCACCGGCTGGCACGTGATCGGAAGCACGCCGTTCCACAACTTCGACGCCCACCGTGATCCGCCAACGGACCTCTGCGCCGGCGACGTCGTGAACTTTGTTCCGGCATGACCGCCCTGACCATCCTCCGCTGCGGCCCGCTGACCACGCTCCAGGACCGGGGGCGCTTCGGCATGCTTCGGCACGGCATTTCGGCGTCCGGCCCGATGGACCGCGGCGCCTTCCTCGCGGCGGGGGCGCTGCTCGAGGCGGCCGGCGCGACGGCGATCGAATACACGCAAGGGCTCGAGATCGAGACCGACGGGCCGGTGACGCTGGCGTGGACGGAGCGCCGCACGCTGGCGGCCGGCGAGAGGCTCGAGCTTGCGCCCGCGGCCGGCAACTACGGCTATCTGCGCTTCGCCGACGAGCTGGACGTTCCGCACGTGCTCGGGAGCCGGTCGACCAACGTGACGGTGGGGCTGGGGGGCTATAAGGGCCGCGCGCTCAAGGCCGGCGACCGGCTGGAGCTCGGCGCGGCGGGAACAGCCGATGCCCCGGCACCGATGGTGTCGGCGAGCGTTACCGATGGTCCGATCCGGGTGATCTGGGGCATCCACGCCGACCTCTTCGACCACACGGTGCGCTGGCGCTTCGCCGAAACGCCGTTCCAGATTTCGCGGAGCCTCGACCGCATGGGCGTCCGCCTCGCCGACACGGCCGGCGTGTTTGACGAGCAGCGGCGGCTGGCGCTGGTGTCGGACGCGATCGTGCCCGGCGACATCCAGATCCTCGGCGACGGCACGCCGATCGTGCTGATGCGCGACCATCAGCCGACGGGCGGGTATCCGCGCATCGCAACGGTGGTCAGCGCCGACCTCGACCGGTTTGCGCAGTTGCGGCCGGGCAGCGAAGTGCGCTTCCGTCCGGTGACGCTGGAGCATGCGCGGTGACGACGCACCTCGACCTCAACGCCGATCTCGGCGAAGGCGTGGGCGACGACGCGGCCATGCTCGAGATCGTCTCGTCGGCCAACATTGCCTGCGGCGGCCATGCCGGCGACGCCGGCTCGATGCGCGCGGCCGTGCGCGCGGCGAAAACGCGGGGCGTGGTCGTGGGCGCGCATCCGGGCTTTCCCGACCGCGCCAATTTCGGCCGGACCCGGATGGTGCTGCCGCCCGAAGAACTCGACGCAACGATCCGGGCGCAGGTGCGGACGCTGGTCGAGATCGCGGAGGAAGAAGGTTGGCCGGTCCGATACGTAAAACTCCACGGCGCGCTCGCCAACATGGCGGCCGAGGAACCTGCGCTGGCGGCGGTCTGCCTTGCTGCGGTCGAGGGCTTGGCCGAGAACATGGCGATTCTCGCGATCGACAATTCCGCGCAGGCGGAGGTGGCGGAGGCGCTGGGCTTTCCGGTGGTCCGCGAGGCCTATGCCGATCGCGGCTACCTGCCCAACGGCTTGCTGGTGCCGCGTGCCGCGCCGGGCGCCGTGCTGGAGGATCTTGGCGAGATTGCCGAGCGGGCGGTGCGGCTGGCGGCGCGCGGCGAGATCGTCGCGGCGGACGGCAGCGTGCTGCGGACGGCGGCGCGCTCGCTCTGCATCCATGGCGACACGCCCGGCGCGGTGGCCATCGCCCGTGCGGTGAAGGGCGCGCTTGCCGCGGCGGGGGTTGAGGTTCGCGCGGCGCTGTGAAATAGCCGCGCCATGACCGCCCAGATCATCGACGGCAAGACCTATGCGGAGGGCCTGCGCGCCCGGATCGCGGCGCATGTTGTCCGCCTCAAGGCGGAGCACGGCATCAGCCCCGGCCTCGCCGTGGTGATCGTCGGGCACGATCCGGCGAGCGAAATCTACGTCCGCAACAAGGCCAAGCAGACGCTCGAGGCCGGCATGCACTCGGAAAAATACGAGCTGCCCGAGACCGCTTCGGAAGACGACGTCCTCGGCCTCGTCCGGCGGCTCAACGCCGATCCGGCGATCCACGGTATCCTCGTTCAGCTGCCGCTGCCGAAACACATCGACCCGACCAAGGTCATCCTCACCATCTCGCCGGACAAGGACGTCGACTGCTTCACGCCGGCGAGCGTCGGCAAGCTGCAGATCGGGCTGCCCGGACCGGTGAGCTGCACGCCGCTCGGCTGCCTGATGCTGCTGCGCGACTTCGTCGGCGGCCTTGCCGGGAAACACGCGGTGATCGTCGGCCGCTCCAATCTCGTCGGCAAGCCGATGGCGCAGCTGCTGCTGCGCGAGAACTGCACCGTGACGGTCGCGCATTCGCGCACCGCCGACCTCGCCGGCATTGTCCGGCAGGGCGACATTGTCGTCGCCGCCGTCGGAAGGCCGCTGATGATCAAGGGCGAGTGGATCAAGCCGGGCGCGGCGGTGATCGACGTCGGCATCAACCGCGTTCCGGCTCCGGACAAAGGTGAGGGCAAGACGCGAACGGTCGGCGACGTGGACTATGCGGGCGCGCTGCCGGTCGCGGGCTGGATCACGCCGGTCCCGGGCGGGGTAGGCCCGATGACCATCGCGTGCCTTCTGGCGAACACGGTGACGACGGCGAGCCTCATCAACGGGCTGACGCCGCCGAAGGATCTGACGCCCTAGGCCGCTTCTTGCCGGCGCGGGATCGTGGCACTCTCATTGCATGCAACCGCTCCGCTATTCCATCAATGTCACGCTCGACGGCTCCTGCGACCATCAGGTGATGATCGCCGACGAGGAGCTGCACCGCCGCGCGGCGGAGACGCTGGCGCAGGCCGACGCGCTGATTTTCGGGCGCGTCATCTACGAGATGATGGAGTCCGCGTGGCGGCCGGTTGCAGAGGGCGAGCGCCCGGACTGGGCGGCCGACTGGATGGTGCCGTTCGCAAAGACCATCGACTCCGCCAAGAAATACGTGGTGTCGAACACGCTTGGCGAAGCGGACTGGAACGCCGAACTGGTTCGCGGCGATCGTCTCCTCGAGACCGTCCGGCGGTTGAAGGCGCAGGAGGGAAGAGGCCTGCTCGTCGGCGGCGTCCGGCTTCCGACGGCGCTGGCCGAAGCCGGGCTTATCGACGAATACGAATTCGTCGTGCATCCGCGCATCGCCGGCCACGGACCGGCGCTGCTCGGCGGCCTGTCGAAGATGATCAACCTCGAACTCATCGACCGGCAGGAATTCGGATCGGGCGCGGTGGCGATGCGGTTCCGGCCGAAGCGCTAGATCACGCGCGCCAGGTGGAAGCTGCGCGCCACGGTGTGATCGCGCAGGCCGAACGCGGGCAGCTTGCCGCGCTCGATCCGGTCGATCACCGGTTGCGCATCCCTGAGGTCCGTGGCGTCGACCAGCACCGCGGTAAGCGGCCGGAGATCGCTGCGCGAGGCCTGGATCAGGTCGAACAGCATCGCGCGGATGTCACCGCGCGCGGCGCAGGCGACGCACTCGTCTCCCGGCTCGTGCTCGTGAAGCGCCGCCTCGAGATGGATCACCCGCGACGCGGGCTCGGCCGGCAGGGCGCCGTGGGTCACCACGGTCACCGGGACGGACGCCGGCAGGGGATCGAAGGGGCTGCTCATGCGCCCGCCTTCTCGCTTGCCGGCGTGTAGTTGAGCACCGGCCCGAGCCAGCGCTCGACCTCGCGCACTTCCATGCCCTTGCGGCGGGCATAGTCCTCGACCTGGTCGCGCTCGACCTTGGCGACGCCGAAATAGTAGGCGCCGGGATGGCTGAAATAGAGTCCCGAGACCGACGAGCCCGGCCACATGGCAAAGCTCTCGGTGAGCGACACGCCGATGCGCTGCCTGGCATTGAGGAGCCGGAACAGCGTGGTCTTTTCGGTGTGGTCGGGCTGCGCGGGATAGCCGGGCGCCGGACGGATGCCGCGGTATTTTTCCTGCAGCAGGTCCTCGGGCGAAGCATGCTCGTCGGGTGCGTAGCCCCAGAATTCCTTGCGGACGCGCTCGTGCATGGCCTCGGCGAACGCCTCGGCGAAGCGGTCGGCGAGGGCCTTGATGAGGATCGACGAATAGTCGTCGTTCTGCCGCTCGAAGCGCTCGGCGATGAGCTGCTCCTCGAGCCCGGCGGTGACCACGAAACCGCCGATGTAGTCCGGCGTTCCAATCGGCGCGACGAAGTCGCTCAGCGCGAGGTTGGGCTTATCTTTCTGCTTCGACAGCTGCTGGCGAAGGGTGAAAAGCGTGGCGAGTTTCTCGCTTCGGCTCTCGTCGGTAAAGACCTCGATGTCGTCGCCCACGGCGTTCGCTGGCCAGAAGCCGATGACGGCCTTGGGCCGGAACCAGTTCTTCTGCAGGACCTCCGCCAGAAGCTTCTGCGCATCGTCCCAGAGCTGGCGAGCGGCCGGTCCCTGCTCCTTGTCGTCGAGGATCGCCGGATACCGGCCCTTGAGCTCCCAAGCCTGGAAGAACGGCGTCCAGTCGATGTAGCGCGCGAGCTCGTGGAGGTCGTAGGACTCGAAGACGCGTGTGCCGAGGAAGCTCGGCCTCGGGGGGACGTAGGTCGTCCAGTCGGTCCGGAAGGCGTTCTCGCGCGCCGCGCTCAGCGGCAGCCGCTGCTTGGCGGCTTCGGATTCCGCGTGCTTTGCCGCAACCTTCTCGTACTCCGCCCGGACGTCGGCGACGTAGGCCGGCCGCTGCTCCTTGCTGAGGAGCGCGGAGACGACACCGACGGCGCGGCTCGCGTCGTGCACGTGGACGGTCGGCCCGTGCGTGTATTGCGGGTGGATCTTTACCGCCGTGTGGACGCGCGAGGTCGTCGCCCCGCCGATGAGGAGGGGAATGTCAAAGCCCTCGCGCTCCATCTCGGAGGCGACGTGGACCATCTCGTCGAGCGAGGGCGTGATGAGGCCGCTCAGCCCGATGACGTCGACGTTCTCGCGTTTCGCCGTTTCGAGAATCTTCTGGGTCGGCACCATCACGCCGAGATCGATGATCTCGTAATTGTTGCAGCTGAGGACGACGCCGACGATGTTCTTGCCGATGTCGTGGACGTCGCCCTTGACGGTCGCCATCAGAATCTTGCCGGCCGTCGGACGGCCGCCGTCCTTCTCCGCCTCCATGTAGGGGAGGAGTTTTGCGACCGCCTGCTTCATGACCCGCGCCGACTTGACGACCTGCGGCAGGAACATCTTGCCCGAGCCGAAGAGGTCGCCGACGACGCTCATGCCCGCCATCAGCGGGCCCTCGATGACATGGAGCGGCTTGGTTGCCTCGAGGCGCGCGGCCTCGGTGTCCTCGTCGATGAACTCGGTGATGCCGTTGACGAGGGCGTGGCTGATGCGCTCGGCGACCGGCTTCTGCCGCCAGCTCAGATCCTT
>CAYRZM010000169.1:0-13380 GCA_964428685.1 uncultured Devosia sp.
ATCTGCTCGAGATAGTCGGTGATCCAGGTCAACAGGCCCATAGGGTCTCCGAGGCGGTCGCGGCGCTGTCCCCTGTGTGTCGGGCGGCAGCGCGGAAGTCAAATGCGGCCGCTTTGTTGCGCCGCTTGTGTTGAGAGTGGGTTAGCATCCGCCCGGTTGCAAGTGAGGGAGATCCGATGCCGCTGCCGCTCCGCCACCAGATCGCCGGTGCCCCCAAAGCCCCGGCGCCCTATTCACCGGCGGTCGAGGCCGACGGCTTCGTGTTCATTACTGGCCAGATGCCCAACGATCCGGCCGCTCCGGAGGCGCCGCTGCCCGAGGGAATCGAGGCGCAGGCACGGCGGGTCTTCGCCAACCTGCAGATCGTCCTGGGCGGGCTCGGGCTCGGCTTCGAGCACGTGGTGATGGCGCGCATCTATCTCAGCGACTTCCGGCGCGACTACGCCGGGCTCAACCGCCTCTGGCCCGAATACTGGCCGGCCGGGCTGCCGGCGCGGACGACCGTGGGGGTCACCGCGCTGGCGCTCGATGCGCTGGTCGAGATCGACCTGGTGGCGAAGCGCCCGTGAGGGCCGCCGTCAGGCGTACGCCTTGGTCTTCTGCTGTTGCTCGCCGAGGCCGGCGATGCCGAGGCGCATGGTCTGGCCGGGCTTGAGCCAGATCGGGTTTGGCTTGATGCCCATGCCGACGCCGGGCGGGGTTCCGGTCGAGATCACGTCGCCGGGCTGCAGCGACATGAACTGGCTGATGTAGCTCACCAGCGTGCGCACGCCGAAAATCATCGTTTTGGTGTTGCCGTTCTGGTAGCGGTGGCCGTCGACCTCGAGCCACATGTCGAGGTTCTGGGGGTCCGGCACTTCGTCGGGCGTCACCAGCCAGGGGCCGATCGGCCCGAACGTGTCGGCCGACTTGCCCTTGGTCCACTGGCCGCCGCGCTCGTTCTGGAAATAGCGCTCGCTGAGATCGTTGCTGACGCAGTAGCCCGCGACATGGCTCATCGCGTCCTTCTCGTCGACGTAGCGCGCTTCCTTGCCGATGACGACGCCGAGCTCGACCTCCCAGTCGGGCTTCTGCGAATTCTTGGGGATGATCACGTCGTCGTTGGGGCCGATGATGGCGCTGGTCGCCTTCTGGAACAGGATCGGTTCCTTGGGGATCTGCGCGCCCGTCTCGGCGGCGTGGTCGGCGTAGTTGAGGCCGACGCAGATGAACTTGCCGACAAAGCCGACGCAGGGCCCGATGCGGAGGTTCCTGTCGAGGGTCGGCAGCTTGGCGGCATCGGCGGCGCGGATCTTCTGCATTCCCGCGGGCGTGAGCGCATCGCCCTTGAGGTCGGGCACGACGGACGAGAGGTCGCGATAGGTTCCGTCGGAGTGGAGGAGGGCGGGCTTTTCGGCGCCCTTGGCGCCGACGCGCAGCAGTTTCATGGCATGTCTCCCTGGTTCTGGACCGCCGCTCTAGCCGCCGCGGCGGGCGAAATCGAGGGCGACTTTGGATGAATGGGTTCGGCGTCAGCCGTCGGGGCGGATGACGCCCTTCTTGAGGATGATGTTGCCGTAGAGCCGCTGCTCGCCGGTCTGCACCATGGCGTAGCCGGCATTGGCGCGCTTGTAGAAGGCAAAGCGCTCGAGCGAGCTCAGTTTCACCGCCGGCTCGAAGCGATGCACCAGCTTTTCGTATTCGGCCACCACCGGCGGGCGTTGGCCGGCATCGCCGACGACCTGCATCACCACCACCGGGTCGGGCACGAAATCGTCGAGCGGCATCACCGTGAGGATGGCTTCGAGCAGGTCGGTGCCCGAGTGGCCGTCGGCGCGGATCAGCCGCGGGCCGGCGCTCTCGCCGGGATAGTTGCCGTCGACGATGGTGATCTCGTCGCCGTGCCCCATCGCCTGCAGCGCGTGCAGCAGGTCGGGGCTCAGGATGTGCGGAATGCCCTTGAGCATGAAGCCTCTCAGCCGAACAGGGTGGTGTCGCGGGCGTAGCGCTCGCCGTCGGCGAAGAGCTCCGGCGTCTCGCGGGCAAAGACCAAAAGCTCGCCGGTGACCTTGTCGATGTGGGCGCGCATTGCCGTGGCGGCGCGCTCGCCGTCGCCAGCGGCAATTCCATCGGTGATCGCCTTGTGCTCGGCCTGGGTCATCGACAGCCGGCGCGGATCGAGGATCAGCCGGCGCGCCCGGTCGAGATTGGCGCGGGCCTGGTCGATCACGGCACGGATGCGGGCGAACTGCATCGCCTCGAACAGCATCTCGTGGAATTCGAGGTCGTAGAGGTGGAAGGTTTCGCGGTCGCCCTTGCGGGCGGCGCGGCCCTGCGCCGCGAGGTTTTCCTCGAGCTTGGCGATGAGCTCGGGCGTGCGCCGCGACACCAGCGCGCGCACCGCTTCGCTTTCGAGGGCGCGCCGGATCAGCATGTACTCGACGACGTCGCCGATCCGCACCCGGCTCACCATCGAGCCGCGCTGCGGCATGATCTCGACCAGGCCTTCGGCCTGGAGCCGTGCCAGCGCTTCCGACACCGGAAAGCGCGACACGCCGAGCCGCTCGCAGATGAGCCCCTTGTCCAGCACTTCGCCCGGCTTGAGCTCGAGCGTGACGATGGCGCGGCGGAGCTGGTCGGTCACCACGGCGGTCACGCTGCCGCGCTGCGGAGCGGCCGTCGTTGCCAGAAATTTGTAGGGGATTTCCGCCGCCGTCATGCTAACATGTTAGTTGGAAGCCGCGGCCAGTGCAACCGCGGCGCCACCCAGCCAGAGATCGCCAGATGTCCGAAGTCATGTCCCGCCCGGCCCCCAAGACGCTGCAGCTCGACCCCGCCGACAATGTCGCCGTGGCGCTCGCCACGCTCGATGTCGGGGCGCTGACGCCGCAGGGCGTCAAGACCACCAAGCGCGTGCCGCGCGGCCACAAGTTCACGGTCCGGCCGGTGCGCGCCGGCGAGGCGATCGTCAAGTTCGGGCAGATCATCGGCTTTGCGACCCAGGAGCTGCCGGCCGGGGAATGGGTCCACGAGCACAATTGCTCGATCGGCGCCGAACACGGCGCCTTCGCGCGCGACTATGCGTTCGGGGAAGCGGTCGTTCCGACACGCTTCGTGCCCGAAGCCGAGCGGCGCACCTTCGAGGGTTTTCGCCGCGCCAACGGCAAAGCCGGCACGCGCAATTACCTCGGCATCCTCACCTCGGTGAACTGCTCGGCGACGGTCGCCAAATACATCGCCGAGGAGATCAACCGTTCGGGCGTGCTCGCCGACTATCCGAGCGTCGATGGCGTCATCCCGTTCGTCCACGGCACCGGCTGCGCCATGGACCTCGAGGGCGAGGGGTTCACGCTGCTCCGCCGTACGCAGTGGGGCTACACTTCCAATCCCAATCTCGGCGGCGCGCTGCTGGTCGGGCTCGGCTGTGAGGCGTTCCAGATCGGCAAGATGAAGGAAGCCTACGGCGTCACCGACAACGACACCTTCCAGACCATGACCATCCAGGAGATCGGCGGCACCAAAAAGATGGTCGAGTGGGGCGTCCAGCGCGTGCTCGAAATGCTGCCGATCATCGCGAGCGCGAAGCGCGAAACGATCCCCGCGAGCGAGCTGGTCCTCGCGCTCCAGTGCGGCGGTTCCGACGGCTATTCCGGATTCACCGCCAACCCCGCGCTCGGCATCGCCTCGGACCTCCTCGTGGCGCAGGGTGGAACGTCGATCCTGTCCGAGACCCCGGAGATCTATGGCGCCGAGCATCTGCTGACGCGCCGCGCGGTGAGCCGCGAGGTCGGCGAAAAGCTCGTCTCGCGCATCAAGTGGTGGGAGGACTACACCGCCCGGAACCGCGGCGAGATGAACAACAATCCCTCGCCCGGAAACAAGCTCGGCGGGCTCACCACCATTCTCGAAAAATCGCTGGGCGCCACCGCCAAGGGCGGCATGTCGCCCCTGAGCGCGGTCTACGAGTATGCCGAGCCGGTGACCGCCAAGGGGCTCGTCTTCATGGACACGCCCGGCTTCGATCCCGTGTCGGCGACGGGGCAGGTCGCGGGCGGCGCCAATGTGCTCTGCTTCACGACCGGCCGCGGCTCGGCCTATGGCTGCAAGCCCGTGCCCTCGATCAAGCTCGCCACCAACTCCGATCTCTACCGGCGGATGGGCGACGACATGGACATCAACTGCGGCGACATCGTCGAGGGCGTCTCGACCCTCGAGGAGAAGGGCCGCGAGATCTTCGAGACCATCCTCCGCGTCGCCTCGGGCGAGCGCAGCAAGTCCGAACAGCTCGGCTACGGCGACAACGAGTTCGTGCCCTGGCAGGTCGGCGCGGTGATGTGATGAAGCCGATCTTCGTCGACACCGTGCCTCGCTGGGTGCCGATCGTTTCGGCCGTGCTGATCGTGGCCGGCGTCTGGTTCGGCGCCAATGTCAGTCACTTCGAGCCGCAAGTGAGCGTCAGCCTCGCCATCGGGCTGGCCGGCGCGCTGCTGGTGCTGGTGTTCTTCCAGGGCCGCTACTACTGGCGCGGGCAGATCGCGGAACTCTCGAGCGACGGCATGCGCTACGAGGCGCGGACCACCGTGTGGCTCGGCCCCGGCCGCCGTCTCGCCTTCGCCGCAACCGAAGCCAAGAGCTGGACGGCCAAGGCCGGCGCGCCCGGCGGGAACGGCACGGTCGATGCGCCCTCGGCGATCCGCTTCCAGCTGCGGGGCGAGCCGATGGAGCTGAGCCTCGTCAACCCCAAGCGCCTCGATCTCGAGTCGCTCAGCGCGCTCAATCCGGCATATTTCCAGAAGCTCAGGGCGGACTACCCACGCCTCAAATCGATCGGCAAATGACCGCCGCGGTGCTCGTGCGCATCACGGGCCGGGTGCAGGGCGTGGGCTATCGTGCCTGGGTCGATGCCGAAGCGCGCCGCCGCGGCCTTGCCGGCTGGGTCCGCAACCGGCGCGACGGCAGCGTCGAGGCGCTGGTGGCGGGCGAGACGTCGGCAGTCGATGCGCTGGTCGCCGATTTCCAGCACGGGCCGCCCGCTGCTGCCGTGGACGAGGTGGTCGCGGTGCCGGCCGCCATGCCCTCAGAACCGGGCTTTCGCGTGCTCCCCACCGCCTGATTCGTCGGCGTGAGCCCGCGATCCTCCCGCAACGCGCGGAACTCTCCACAGACTCAAGCCATTGGCCTGTCACAAAAGCTTCGGCCAAAGGTCATGCGACGGCCAAGCGTCATGGTTAATGAACACCTGCCCTGGGGGATGTTCGTTCGATGGAGATGTCGATGAGCCTTCACGCTTCGACCGCCGACCTTCACCTCTACGCCCGCGCCACCAACGGCCAGCGCCTCGAGATCCGCTACGACCCCGCGACCAACGCGCTGACCTTCGTCGAAGACGACTGGTCGGCGGATGTGCGGGGCGGGGCCTCGCCGCGCACCGCCTTCCGTGAGCAGCTCGACACCCCGCGCATCCGCCGCCTGCCGCGCCGCCGCGCCGCTTGATGACACCGGACGAGCGGCGTAGGTCTCCGCGCTCAAGGAGACCGCCATGCCGCTCACGCCCGCGCTCACCAAGCATCTCAAGGTCAAGGACCTCATTCCGGCCGCCGGGCTGATCGGCGGCGAGTGGCTGGAGACCGTCGGGGGCGGCAAAACCTTCGAGGTCACCAATCCCTCGACCGGCGACGTGCTGGCGACGCTGCCGGACATGGGCGTGGCGGAAGCCCGGCGGGCCATCGCTGCCGCATCCGCCGCGCAGGCCGAGTGGACGAGGAAAACGGGCAAGGCCCGCGCGGCCGTCCTCCGCAAGCTGTTCGAGCTGATGATGGCGCACCAGGACGATCTCGCCGCGATCATGACGGCCGAGCAGGGCAAGCCGCTGGCGGAAGCCAAGGGCGAGATCGCCTATGGCGCGTCCTATGTCGAATGGTTCGGGGAGGAAGCCAAGCGCGTCTATGGCGACACCATCCCCGGCCACCAGGAGGACAAGCGCATCATCGTCGTCAAACAGCCGGTGGGCGTTGTGGCGACCATCACGCCCTGGAACTTTCCCAACTCGATGCTGGCGCGAAAAATGGCGCCGGCGCTGGCCGCCGGCTGTGCCGTGGTGAGCAAGCCGGCCGAAGAGACGCCGCTTTCGGCCATCGCGCTGGCGCGCCTCGCGGAAATGGCGGGGCTGCCCAAGGGTCTCTTCAGCCTCGTGGTGTCGACGCAGGCGCCGGCGATCGGTGTGGAATTCTGTTCCAACCCGACCGTGCGCAAGGTGAGCTTCACCGGTTCGACCGAAGTCGGCCGCATCCTGATGCGGCAGGGTGCCGACCAGATCAAGCGGCTGAGCCTCGAGCTCGGCGGCAACGCGCCGTTCATCGTGTTCGATGACGCCGATCTCGAAGCGGCCGTCGAGGGTGCGCTGATCAGCAAGTACCGCAACAATGGCCAGACCTGCGTCTGCGCCAACCGCCTCTATGTGCAGACGGGCATCTACGATGCCTTCGCCGAAAAGCTCGTGGCGGCGACCCGCCGGCTCAGGGTCGGCGACGGCTTTGCCGACGGCACCACGCTCGGGCCGCTGATCGACCGGCGCGCGGTGGAAAAGGTCGAGCGCCACATCGCCGACGCCACGCAGAAGGGCGCCAAGATCGCGCTCGGAGGGCATGCTAAGCAGGGGCTCTTCTTCGAGCCGACGGTGCTGACGGGCGCCACGCAGCAGATGACCATTGCGCGCGAGGAGACGTTCGGGCCGGTGGCGCCGCTGTTCAAGTTCGAGACCGTGGACGAGGTCATTGAGATGGCCAACGCCACCGAGTTCGGCCTCGCCTCCTACTTCTACGCCCGCGACCTGAGCCGCGTGTTCAAGGTTGCCGAGGCGCTCGACTACGGCATGGTCGGCATCAACACCGGGCTCATTTCGACCGAAGTCGCGCCGTTCGGCGGCGTCAAGCAGTCGGGCTTCGGCCGCGAGGGATCGAAGTACGGCATCGAGGACTATCTCGACATCAAGTACCTCTGCCTCAGCGTGTGAGCGGACGCTAGAGCTGCAGCCGGAACACCACCTTGTCGTCGCCGGCCTCGTAGAAATCGGCAAAGCGCGCGACCTCGTCGAAGCCGGTCTTGCGATAGAAGGCGCGCGCCGGGGCATAGGGTCCGCGCGACGAGGTTTCGGCGAACATCCAGCGGCCGCGCTTGGAGGCGGCGAACTTCGCTGTGCGCGCCATCAGTTCGGCGGCAAGGCCCGTTCCGCGCGTCTCGGGCAGAACGGCGATCCAGTAGAGGTCGAAGCTGACCTTACTCAACGGAATGCGGTCGAAGCAGGTGTAGCCGACCATTTCGCCCGCCTGTTCAGCGATCAGCCACCGGTACGTTTCGCTGCCGTCGAGCGTGGTGTCGGCGAGCTCGGCCGCCACCCGTGCCTCCTCGGCGGAGAACACGCCGGTGGCCGCGACGAGCGCGCGGATGCGCGCCGGGTCGGCCGCATCGAGGACATGGCGGAACCTAGTGGCGGGCGGCTTCGAGGAGGCGGGCGACGACATCGGCCTGGCTGAGGCCGCGCTGCGCGGCGGCAGCACAGAAGCCGGCGTCGGCGGCGAGGCACGGGTTGGCGTTGACCTCGAGGATATAGGGCCGGCCCTGCCGATCAACGCGGAAATCGACGCGGGCGTAGCCGGCAAGCGCGAACGTCACCCAGGCCGCGCAGGCGAGGCGCTCGAGTTCGGAGAACAACGGCTCCTCGCGCGGCGGAAAGACCCGCGGCGTGGCGGCGAAGGCGGCGCTATCGGTCGCCCATTTCTCGGCGTATCCGACGATCCTGGGCGCGCCCTCGCCGTGATCCGTGAACAGGATTTCCGCGATCGGCAGCACCTCGCCATCGAGCAGCGCCACGTTGAATTCGCGGCCGTCGACATATTCTTCGGCGAACCACTCGCCGCCGTATTCGGCCTGCCGCTCGGCCATCACCAGCAGCGCGGCGCCGGCCCCGGTCACGACGTTCTCGGCATTGAGGCCGAGGCTCGCATGCTCGCGGCAGGATTTGACGATGTAGCGGTTGCCTCCTCCGGTATCGCCGAGCGAGGCGGGCACCGGCAGGCCGGCCATGCGCAGCCGGGCCTTCATTTCGGGTTTGTTGCCCAGGAGGCGCAGCGCCTCGGTCGCGGCCCCGGTGTAGGCCACATCCTCCTGCTCGAGGAAGTGCGTGACGTTGTGGAGCTGGTCGGGCCCTTCGGGCAGGTCCTCGACCAGGTTGAACACCAGATGCGGCGCGAAATCGCGGAAGCTCGTGAAGTCGTGTCCGTAGGGGTAGGGCGTCACCAGCGTCTCGTGGCCGAGGGTCCTGAGGTTGGTGGCGACTTCCTCCGCCTGGACGAGAGTGTCGGCCGTGTCGGGCCGGTTCGCGGTGTCGGCGGGCGAGGTGAGGACCAGCACCCTCATCCGTGCGCCCGCTGCGGCTCCGCCGGCACGCGGGCAATCGCCTCGCTCACGATCTCGCCGATCAGCTGCTCGTAGCTCATGCCGAAAAGGCCTGCGAGCTGGGTCAGCTCGCTCCACTTGGGCCGCAACCCGGCCAGCGGGTTGCACTCGATGAAGTTGGGCCGCCCTTCGGCGTCGCAGCGGATGTCGATGCGGCCGGCGTCGCGGCAGTGGAGCGCACGCCAGGCCGCCAGCGCCACGGCCGCCGCCTGATCGGCGAGCGGGCCGGTCGCGAGCGTCAGCTCGTCGAAGGCTTCCATCTTGTTCTTGTACGAATAGGCCGAGGGATCGCCGCCGGGCAGGAAGCGGATTTCGCTGACGCCGATGACGCGCGCATTGGCGCCGCTGCCGAGGAGTCCCACCGTAAACTCGCGGCCGGGGAGGAACGTCTCGATCAGCGCCGGCTGGTGGTAGGTGCTCAACACTTCGAGGCACTTCTGGGTCAGCGCCGTGCGGTTGCCGACCTTGCTCGATTCCTGCACGCCCTTGGAGGTGCCCTCGGCCAGCGGCTTCACGAACAGCGGATAGGGCATGCGCACGCCCTGGAGGTCGCGCGCGGTACGGATCACGGCGAAGCTGGGCGTCGGCACGCCGGCGTCGCTCACGATCATCTTGGCGAGCGCCTTGTCCATCGCTGTGACCAGCACGTCGGCCGACGAGAAGACGAACGGAATGCCGTACGCTTCGAGCAGCGCCGGCACCTGCGCTTCGCGGGCGATGCCGCTCACCCCTTCGCACATGTTCCAGACCAGCGGCCAGCTGCGGCCGGCGGCGAGTGCCGGCACCAGCGTGCGGATGCCGCCGATGCGCTCGACCTCGTGGCCGTGGGCGCGGAGGGCCGCCTCCACGGCGTCGATGGTCTCGATGACGTCGAACTCACCCGCCTGCTCGTCGGAAAAGCCCATCCGCAGATAGTCTTCGCGCAGGTCGTAGGTGAGGCCGATCAGCATGGGGCTACTCCGCCACCTCGAACCAGGGGTCTATCCCGTAGTCCCAGGTCAGCTCCTCGCCGGCGGGCACGGGCTTGAGCGTATAGATGCAGAGCACCTCGCCGGCGATGTCGGCCTCGATCTTGCAGTTGGGCGTCGACGAGTGGTTGAGCAGCCCCGCAAAGCCCAGCGGAAAGGCGTGGACATACGGCGGATCGTCCCACTCGAACGGGTAGTGGCTCAGTACCGTCGAGCGGTCGAGCCGGTCCCGCTTCTTCATGCGGATGACGGGCGAAGCTTCGACGAGCCTGCCGCGCTTGATGGGGCGGGTGGTCACCACGCCGCGGCCCTTGCCCTTGATGGGCACCAGTTTGAGGAGGCCGGGTTCGGCCAGCACGATTTTGGCATTCACTTGAGATAGAGACCGCTTTCGGGTTTGAGCCTGTGGCCCGAGGCGCGGAGCGCGTCCTGAGCCGTGCCGGTGTTACCCAGCGGATCGGGGTAGCGATAGGTCCCCCCCTCGAAATTGGTGAGGATAAGGTCGTCGCCGTCGCGGCCGAGCACGTAGTCGGGCAGCAGCGGGATCTTGCCGCCGCCGCCAGGCGCGTCGACGACGAACTGCGGCACCGCGTAGCCGGTGGTGTGGCCGCGAAGGCCCTTGATGATCTCGAGGCCGGTCTCTACCGGCGTTCTAAAGTGCGCCGAGCCCGAGACCGGGTCGCACTGGTAGAGGTAGTAGGGCTTGACCCGCGCCTTGAGCAGGCCGTGCATCAGCGGCTTCATCACGTCCAGGCTGTCGTTGATGCCCTTGAGCAGAACGGTCTGGCTCCCGAGCGGCATGCCGGCATCGGCGAGCCGGCCGCAGGCCTCGATGGTCTCGGGCGTCAACTCGTCGGGATGGGTGAAGTGGATCGACATCCAGAGCGGGTGGAAGCGCTTCAGCATGCGGGTCAGCCGCAGCGTCACCCGCTGCGGCATCACCACCGGGATTTTCGTCCCGATGCGAATGAATTCGAGATGCTTGATCGCGCGCAGGCGGTTGAGCAGCCATTCGAGCTTGTCGTCGCCGATCGACAGGGGATCGCCGCCCGAGAGCAGGCAGTCGCGCACTTCCGGATGCGCCTCGATATACTGCGCGGCCTTCTCCCACTGGCTGACCGAGAAGGAGTATTCGCCGTTGGTCTCGCCCACCATGCGGCTGCGCGTGCAGTAGCGGCAGTAGGTCGAGCAGAAGCCGGTGGTCAAAAACAGCACGCGGTCGGGATAGCGGTGGACGAGACCGGGCACCGCGGTGTCGTGGTCCTCGTGCAGCGGGTCGGGGTCCTCGCCGATCCCCTGGACGAACTCGCCGCCGACCGGAATGTGGGTCTTGCGCAGCGGCTGGTCGGGATCGGTGGGGGAGAGCAGCGAGAGGTAGTAGGGGGTGATGGCGATGGGCAGGTTGCCGGTCCGCTTTTCGACGCTCAGCCGCTCATCGGGCGTGAGGTCGATGATCCGCTCCAGCACGTCGAGCCGGCGCACGCGGTTGCGCACCTGCCACTTCCAGTCGTTCCAGTCGTGGATCGAGATGCCGGGATAGTGCTTGCGGAGGAATCGCCGCGAGCGCTCGCTCACCGTCGCGCGGTTGATCGGCTCTATTTTGCGGGGAGTGGAAAGTTTGCCTCTGGGAGTCGTCAGGGTCGCCGTCGCGGCGGTGGCGATGGTCGCGAATGCTGAGGCCGGCGGCAGGACGGAAATAGTTGAGAGGTCTATGGGAGGTTCTTCTGGGGGCGCCTCTTCCGGGCGCGCCATACTTCCAGGCTCGGACGCATCAGCCCGATCGTCTTGGCTATTCATCTGATGATTTTCCCCACTCCATTTGCGGTCGGCCAGTTACCGGCGACTCGCATGCTCCAGTTTACACTAGAGTCCCGCCGCTTGTCTTAACGGTCTCAATCATACGCCATCCGCGGCCAAGAAAAAGGCGGATGTGTGTTGCGCTCAGTGGCGATGGGACGCGACCGGCGCCGTGCCGGCGAGGCTTTCGATGATCGGGCAGTCGGGGCGGTCGCCGCCATCGCAGCAATGCGCCAGATGCGCGAGCGTCGCCCGCATCTCGCCGAGCAGCGCGATCTTGGCATCGAGCTCCGCGATGTGGTCGAGGGTCAGCCGCTTGACCTGTCGTGCCGATCGCCGGCGGTCGGTCCACAGCTTGAGCAGCGTGCGGATGTCGTCGATCGAGAAGCCGAGGTCGCGCGCGCGGCGGATGAAGCCGAGCCGGTGCACGTCTTCGGCGCCGTAGTCGCGATAGTTCGAGCTGCGCCGGTCGGCGGCCGGGATCAGGCCGATGGTTTCGTAGTGCCGGATCATCTTGGCCGAGACGCCGGTGGCGCGCGAGGCTTCGCCGATCTGCATGAGGTTCGTCTCCGGGGCTTGACCTTCCCATGATGGGAAGGTCCATATCGCTCGTCAAGAGCAAGAGCCCAAGGGCGGACCGATGACGCACGAGCACCACCACGATCACCACGCCGCCGGATCGTCCGGCCACGCCATCGATCCCGTCTGCGGCATGACCGTCGAGCCCGCCACGGCGCGCTCCGCCGAGGTGAAGGGCACGACCTATTACTTCTGCTCGGAAGGCTGCCGGACCAAGTTCGTCGCCGATCCGGAAAAGTATCTCGACGCAAGGCCGTTTACGCTGCCGGCGGAGCCGGTCCATGCCCACGCGCACGATGCTGCGGATCATGGTCCCGCCGCGCCCGCCGGCACGCTCTACACCTGCCCCATGCACCCCGAGATCGTGCGTGACGCGCCGGGCACGTGCCCGATCTGCGGCATGGCGCTCGAGCCGATGGTCGCGAGCCTCGATGACGCACCGAATCCGGAACTTGCCGACTTCACGTGGCGCCTGATCGTGAGCGCCGCGCTGAGCGTGCCGTTGCTCGTTCTCTCGATGGGCGAGCTGGTCGGGCTCGATTTTCCGATGTGGCTCGGGCCGGCCCACCGGTGGGTCGCTTTCGCACTGGCGTCCCCCATCGTGCTCTGGGCCGCGCTGCCGTTCTGGCACCGGTTCGTCCAGTCCATCGCCAACCGTTCGGCCAATATGTGGACGCTGATCGGTCTCGGGGTCGGGGCGGCCTATCTCTTCTCCCTCGTGGCGCTCGCCGTCCCGAGCCTGCCGATCTACTTCGAGGCCTCGGGCGTCATCGTCACGCTGGTGTTCGTGGGTCAGGTGCTCGAGCTCAAAGCCCGCGAGGCCACCGGCGCGGCGATCCGCGCGCTGCTGAGGCTCGCGCCGAAAACGGCGCACCGCGTGCGCGACGGCCACGACGAGGATGTCCCGCTCGACGCGGTGGCCGTTGGAGACCGGCTGCGGGTCAAGCCGGGGGAAGCCGTGCCGGTCGACGGGCAGGTGATCGAGGGCGCGAGCGACGTCGATGAATCGATGCTGACCGGCGAGCCCATGCCGGCCGAAAAGACCGCCGGTTCGGCGGTCACCGGCGGCACCCTCAACGGCGCCGGCAGCTTTGTCATCACCGCGACGGCGGTCGGTGTCGCGACCCGCCTCAGCCAGATCGTGGCGCTGGTGGGCAAGGCGCAGCGGAGCCGTGCGCCGATCCAGGCGCTGGCGGACCGCGTGAGTGCCTGGTTCGTGCCGCTCGTGGTGGTCATCGCCGTGGCCGCGTTCCTCGTCTGGTTGCTCTTGGCGCTCGATCTCGGCGACGCGCTGGTGGCCGCGATTTCGGTGCTCATCATCGCCTGCCCCTGTGCGCTGGGGCTCGCAACGCCGATGTCGGTGATGGTCGCGACCGGCCGCGGCGCACATGCCGGCGTGCTGGTCAAGGACGCCACCGCGCTCGAAAGTCTCGCGGGGGTCGATACGCTGGTCGTCGACAAAACCGGCACGCTGACGGCGGGCAAGCCGGCGCTGGGGCAGGTCGTCGCCGACAAGGGAGTCGACGAGGGCTGGGTGCTGGCGCTTGCCGCCGCGCTCGAGCGCCGGTCCGCCCATCCGCTGGCGCGCGCGATCACCGAGGGC
>CAYRZM010000170.1:0-1565 GCA_964428685.1 uncultured Devosia sp.
CGAGATGGAGCGCGTCGCGTGCCCCTCGGCCGGTTCGTGCGGCGGCCAGTACACGGCCAACACAATGGCGATGGTGGCGGAAGCGATCGGCCTTGCGCTGCCCTACAGCTGCGGCGCCCCGGCGCCGTACGAAATCCGCGACGCCTTCTGCGCCGCCGCGGGCGAGCAGGTTATGGAGCTCCTGAAGACGCAGCTCCGGCCGCGCCAGATCGTCACCCGCGCGGCGTTCGAGAACGCGGCCATGACCGTTGCCGCCACCGGCGGCTCGACCAACGCCGCGCTGCATCTGCCGGCCATGGCGCATGAGGCCGGGATCGACTTCGACCTCTTCGACGTCGGCGAGATCTTCAAGAAGACCCCGTATATCGGCGACCTCAAGCCGGCGGGCAAATACGTCGCCAAGGATCTGTTCGATGCCGGCGGCATCCCACTGGTGATGAAGGCGCTGCTCGAGGGCGGCTATCTTCACGGCGACTGCATGACGGTCACCGGCAAGACGGTTGCCGAGAACCTCGCCAACGTGAAGTGGAACGCCGATCAGGACGTGGTGCGCGCCACCAAGAACCCGATCTCGCCCACCGGCGGCGTCGTGTCGCTCAAGGGCAACCTCGCGCCCGACGGTGCCATCGTCAAAGTCGCCGGCCTCAAGAACCAGCGCTTCGTCGGCCCGGCGCGCGTCTTCGACAACGAAGAAGCGTGCTTCGAGGCGGTGACCAACCGCACCTACAAGGAAGGCGAAGTCCTCGTCATCCGCTATGAGGGGCCCAAGGGCGGCCCCGGCATGCGCGAGATGCTCTCGACCACTGCCGCACTCTACGGCCAGGGCATGGGCGACAAGGTCGCGCTCATCACCGACGGCCGGTTCTCGGGCGCGACCCGCGGCTTCTGCATCGGCCATGTCGGCCCCGAGGCGGCAGTCGGCGGCCCGATCGCGCTGATCAAGGACGGCGACACCATCACGCTCGATGCGGTGAAGGGCGAAATCTCGGCCGATGTGAGCGACGCGGAATTCGCCAAGCGCAAGGCGGCGTGGGCGCCGCGCGAGACCGAGTACGGCTCGGGCGCCATCTGGAAATATGCCCAGCTCGTGGGCCCGGCGCGCTACGGCGCGCTGACCAATCCCGGCGCCAAGGGCGAGAAGGAGCAGTATGCCGATATCTAGAGGCGCTCCGGCCCTCATCGGTATCTTCGCGCTGTCGGCCCTGCTGCTGGCCGCGCCGGCGCGCGCGCAGGACAAGCCGCCCGTGCCGCCGGCCGATATTGCCGCCGGCCCGACGATGGTTGCCCCCGGCGGGGTTCACGACACCTCCAACGACGCCGCGCAGGCAATGGCGAGCGCCTTGTACGGCGCGGGCGGCGGCATCTCGTCCACCACCCAGCTCGCCGCCCTGCAGGACGCCGCCGCTGCGGGCGATCCGATGGCGCAGTGGCAGCTCGGCCTCATGTACGAGAGCGGCGAGGGGGTGGCGCAGGACAAGGCCAAGGCCTTCGGCTACTTCGCCGAGATCGCCGACCAGCATGCCGACGCCGCGCCCAAGGGCACCGAGGCCGACATCGTCGCCCAC
>CAYRZM010000171.1:0-2677 GCA_964428685.1 uncultured Devosia sp.
GCCAACGTCTACGCGCAGGGTACAAGCGAAGAGGTGACGGGCGCGGCGCTCTGGGAGCTCGCGCCCCGCGACGAGATCGTGCTCGCCACCAAGGTCAACGGCGAGATGCGCCCGGGACCGAACGGGCGCGGCCAGTCGCGCAAGGCTATCCTCAGCGAGATCGACAATTCGCTCAGGCGGCTCAAGACCGACTATGTCGATCTCTACCAGATCCACCGCTTCGACTATAACACGCCGATCGAGGAGACCCTCGGGGCGCTCGACGACGTCGTCAAGATGGGCAAGGCCCGCTATATCGGCGCGTCCTCGATGTGGGCCTGGCAGTTCATGAAGATGCTCAAGACCCAGGAAGCGAACGGCTGGTCGCGCTTCGTGTCGATGCAGGACCACCTCAACCTCATCTACCGCGAAGAAGAACGCGAGATGCTGCCCCTTTGCGTCGACCAGGGGATCGGGGTGATCCCGTGGTCGCCGCTGGCGCGCGGCCGCGTGGCGCGTCCCTGGGGGGAGGTCACCAAGCGTTACGAGAACGATCCGTTCCAGAACCAGATGTACGATGCGCATGCGGCCGACGACGAGAAGGTCAACGGGGCCGTGGCGGCTGTCGCGAAAGCCAAGGGCAAGACCATGGCGCAGGTGGCGCTCGCCTGGGTGCTGCAGAAGCCGGCGGTGAGTGCGCCAATCGTGGGCGTCACCAAGCTCGAACAGCTCACCGATGCGATCGGCGCGCTGGACGTGGCGCTCGCCGCGGACGACATCGCCAAGCTCGAAGCGTCCTACAGCCCTCGTCCCGCCGCCGGCTTCCAGTGAGTTTGCGGTTGGCCGCCGCGATCGACTAGGATCGCGGCAGAGAAGCGCGGTGCAAGCCCGGCTTCACGAGGCGAGGGCGGACGCATCAGCACGGCAGTCGCAGCAGGCTCCGACGAGACGCCGACCAGGAGCGCTTTGCCGCTCGAGGTGTGGCGCGCGTTGGCGTTCGCCTTCCTCGCGGCGCGGCTGGTGCTGCTCGCGACGATGCGTCCCTACATGGACGAGACTTATTATTTCCTCTGGGGCCAGCACCCGGCGCTCTCTTACTTCGATCATCCCGGCCTGATCGGCTGGACCGAGGGGCTCTCGGCCCTCGTCCTCGGCTGGAGCATGGCGGCGCTGCGGCTGCCGGTGCTGCTGACCCTCGCCGGCGATCTCGTGCTCCTCCATCTGTTCGCGCGGCGCGCACAGTCGGCGGATTGGGAGGGCACCTTCTGGCCCTCGGCGGCACTGTTCCTGTCGATGCCGATCCTCTGGGCCGTGACCGGGGTCGCGATCCCCGACCACCTGATGGTCTTTTTCTGCCTCCTCGCGCTCTATCTGCTGCAAACGTTCCTCGCGGGGCTCGGTGCGGGGCAGCCGCGCTGGCGCTGGCTCTATGCCGGCGCGGTGGCGATTGGGTTCGCCATGCTGTCGAAGTACTACGGCGTTCTGATCGGGGCCGCGCTGATCGCCACCGCGGCGATTGTGCCGCGCTACCGCAGTTTGTGGCGCAGTCCGCATTTCTACGTGGCCGCGCTCCTGGCGCTGGCGATCCAGGCGCCGGTGCTGGTGTGGAACCTCCAGCATGGCTGGGCCTCGTTCGGCTTCATCGTCGGGGGGCGCAACTCCATCCGCTGGTGGAGCTTTGCCGGCACGCCGGGCTATCTGCTCGGCATCCTCGCCGTCGTCTCGCCTTTTCTCGTCTGGCCGATGCTGCGCTTCGCCACCGCCCGCCGCGGCGGCACGCTGGCCTTCCCGCAGGCGCTGTTCTGGCTGTCGTCGCTGGCGTTCCTTGCGGCGTCGACCGTCACCGACATCATCGTCCACTGGAACGCGCTGGCCTACGCGGCGAGCCTGCCGTTCCTCGCCGCGTTCGTGCGGTCTCGCGTGCTGGCGATCCTCCATTTCGTCTATGCCGGGCTCACGATCGCCCTGTTCGGGCTCAATTACGCGGTGGTCCCGCTGGGGACGCTGTTCAATTTCGGCGACCAGGCGACGTTCTGGGGCTACGGCTGGGACGACGTCACGGCGAAGGTCCGCGCGGCCGAAACCTCGAGCGGCGCGAGCCTTGCCGCCAGCACCGACTACACGATCACCAGCGAGCTCGGCTTTGCGCTCCACGACCGCAACGTCGTGAGCCTTTCGCCCAACACCGACGCCTACGACTTCTGGACCGATCCGGAATCCCTGCGCGGCGCGACCATGGTGATCGTCGCCGACGGCTGGCGCTCGTTGCTGCCCGAGATCAAGGCGCACTTTGCCGCGATCGAGGAGGCCGGATCGGTCGAGACCATGGCGTTCGGACGCATCATCGACCGCTACACGATCTTCGTCGGCCGCGGCTACACGCCCTGAGGCGCTAGAGCGCCGCCATCAGGTCGATGGCTCGCTGCGCGGTCGTTTCCATCTTGCAGTAGGACACGTCGATGGCGACCAGCGTTGCGTCCGGCTGGCTCTTTTTGACGAAGTCGCAGCGGGCGAGGCGCCAGGGTGCCCACGCCCTCTGCGCGGCCTTCAGCGACGCCAGCGCATCGGGCTTCAGCGTCTTGACGAGCTCGCCGTATTCGAAGGTCATCAGCGCCGTCCAGAACGCTTCCTCGATGCCGTCGCAGCGCACGATCCCGGCATTGGAGCTGCCGCCCGGCTCGTTCTGGCAGGCATTGCT
>CAYRZM010000172.1:0-15272 GCA_964428685.1 uncultured Devosia sp.
GTGTAGCCGAGTCCGGCCGCTTCGCTTTCGGGCACGTTGCGGGTGCGGATGGTTATGGCGCCGCCATTGGGCCTCGCGTCGCGCGCGTTGACCACGAGGTTCACCACCACCTGCTCGAGCTGCACGAGGTCGGCCTTCACCGGCCACACCCCTTGCGCGTGATCGACGTGGAGCGTGATCTGCTCGCCGATGAGGCGCTTGAGCAGCACGGTCAGGTCGTCGATGTTGGTTGGCACTTCGAGGATCTGCGGGCGCAGTGTCTGCCGCCGCGAGAAGGCGAGCAGCTGGCGCGTGAGACCGGCAGCCCGGTTGGCGCTCTGCTTGATCGACATGAGGTCGGCAAAACTCGGATCGCCCGGCTTGTGCTTGAGCAGCAGGAGATCGGCAAAGCCGATGATGGCGGTCAGCACGTTGTTGAAGTCGTGCGCGACGCCACCCGCCAGCTGGCCGACGGCCTGCATCTTCTGGCCCTGCGCGAACTGCGCCTCGAGCTTGCGTTGCTCGGTCATGTCGAGCGCGTAGACGTTGACGCGCTCGGGCGAGCCTTCGCTCTCCTCCGAACTGGAAAGATAGAGCCGCACGGCCGGATCGCCCTCGCGGGTGAGCTGGGCGTCGACAGGCTCGATCGCCGACTTGTGGGCAATGGCGGCGGCCACGGCCTGATCGAAACTCGCACGGCTCGCGTCCGACAGCAGCTCGCCCATCGCCACGCGATCGAGCGGCTTCTCGCTGCCCGACCAGCCGAAGATGCGGCTGAACGGCGCGTTGGTGCGCACGATCCGCCCGTCCTTGTCGAGCGTCGCGATGGCGAACGGCGTGTCGTTGAAGAAGCGCGAGAAGCGGACTTCCGACGCGCGCAACGCTTCCTCCTGCTCGACGCCTTTGCGGCGGTCGAGGACGAGCGTGCGGGTTTCACCCAATTCCCCGTCGGCCAGGCGTCCGGCACGATGGAGAAGGCGCACGGGGATGGAGGTGCCGTTGCGCTTCACTAGGTCGATGTCGATGATTTCGGTACCGATTTCGCCGTCGGCGCGTCCGCGCATCAGCAGGCTCGCGCCATCACCGCGCACGATATCGGCGAGCCGGATGGTGCCGGCCTCGAACTCGGCGAGGTCGTAGCCGAGCCAGTCGGCGAGGGTCGAGTTGAGGTATTGGACGCGCCCTGCCGGATCGGCCGAGAAGAAGCCCGCGGGCGCGTGGTCGAGATAGTCGATGGCCCGCTGCAGCTCGAGGAAGGCGTTGTCCTGCCGCTCGCGGTCGCGGGTAATGTCCTCGACGCTCCACAGCACCAAGGGCCGGCTCGCCCCTTCGACTTCCGGCAGCGACCGCACCGACACGCGATACCAGAACGGCGTGGTCGACCCACCGAGCGCACCACCCAGGCCGCCCACGAGACGAATGTCCTCGGTCGCGGGGCGGCCGTCGCGGGCCGCGCGGGACAGGCGATAGATCGACTCGCTCGCCTCGGGCTGCCCGGCAAAGAGGCGCGGGACGCCGACCGGCACGCCGTCGCTGACACCGCCGGCGAGCTCGCCATACTGCGCGTTGACGTAGGAAATCTTGCCGTCGCGGTCGGCGACCACCGCACCGAACGGCAGGCTGTCGACGACAGCACGGGAGAGCGTGCGGGTCTCCTCGCTCTGCGCGGCAAAGCGGAGGATGCCCGCGGTCATGGCAAAGAGGCAGAAGACGCCGACCACGGCGAGCAGCCCGACGAAGATCAGGATGGCGTCGGGCGGGATGTATTCGCCGAGCGTCGAGATCGCGACGGCGACGATGATGAACGCGGCGGCGAGCGCCACGACACGCCACAGGCCGGTCATGCCGCGCGACCGCGCCACCAGCGGACTCGGATAGCCGTCGTCCTCAGCCGGCATGCTGGACATCCCCAAACCTCGAAGTCCTCGCCAGGCGCGCCGAATCGCGCCCCTCAAGCTCTAGCAAATGCCGGAGTCACGGGGTAGCGCAGCGCCGCAACGCGTGACCGTCAGGCGCGCCATGCCCGCTTGTCCTTCATCCGCATGACGAACCCGATAACCTGCGCCACCGCCTTGAAATGCTCGGTGGGAATGGTTTCGTCGACGTCCACCGCCGCGAACAGGGCCCGGGCGAGCGGGGGGTTTTCGACGATCGGCACGTCGTTTTCCTTCGCAATTTCGCGGATGCGGAGCGCCACGTCGTCGGCGCCCTTGGCGAGGCAGAGCGGCGCCGGCATCGAGCGGTCGTATGTGAGCGCCACGGCGTAGTGGGTCGGGTTGGTGATGACGACGGTCGCCTGCGGCACGTTGGCCATCATGCGCTTGCGGCCGCGCTCGTTGCGCACGGCGCGGATGCGGCCCTTGATGGTCGGATCGCCTTCCATCTGCTTGAACTCGTCGCGCACCTCCTGAACCGTCATCTTGAGCCGGTTCCACCAGCGGTTGCGCTGGTAGAGGTAGTCGGCGAGCGCGATGACCGTCACCGCCGCAAGCACCGCGCCGAAGATGCGCAGCGCCATGTCCTGGAACGCCGGCAGCAGCATCGACGGATCGAGCGTCACCATCGTCTCGAGGCGGTCGCGCTCGGGCCAGATCACCGCGAACGTGATGCCGCCGACAATGCCGAGCTTGAGCAGTCCCTTGACGAAGTTGACCAACGCATCGCGCGAGAACAGCCGCCGGCCGCCCTCGATGGGCGAAATCTTGCTGAGCTTGGGCGTGATCGGGGTGAGCGACAGCAGCGGCCGGTGCTGGACGAGGTTGCCGGCGATGCCGAAAGCGGCGAGCACCACCAGCGGCACCAGCGCGACGATGAGGATGGTGGTGGCGAGACGCGTGAAGAACTCGGTGAGCGCCGAACCCCCGACCTCGAACGCATCGGCGTTGGCGAGCAGCTGGCGGAGGCTTTCGGCGAGGCCGGTGGTCGTGGGCGCCGCCATCAGCGAGAACAGCAGCCCGGACCCAGCGATCATGAACCAGTTGTTGACCTCCTGGCTCTTGACCACGTCGCCGCGCTTGCGCGCGTCCTCGATGCGCTTCTGCGAGGGGTCTTCGGTTTTGCTCGATTGTTCCGGGGCTTCGTCGCTCATCTAGGCCCCGCGGAACTGCGCGAGCTCGCTCTCGTAGTGGGTGAGGTACCAACCCATCATCATGGCGAGCAGCAGCGCGAATAGGATCAGGCCGACCCAGATCGTCGCCGGCATGATGACGAAGAAGACCTGGAGCTGCGGCATCATCCGCGCCAGGATTCCCATGCCGAGGTAGAAGACGAGGCCGAGCACGATGAACGGCGCCGACATCTGCACCCCGACCACGAAGGCCGAGGCGGCCGACTGGACAGCCATCTGCGCCGCATCGCCGAACATCAGCGACTGCGTGGGCGGAAAGATCGTGTAGCTGTCACGGATCGCCATCAGCGCGACATGGTGGAGGTCGGTAGCAAAGATCAGCGTGACGCCAAGCATCGAGAGGAACGCGCCGATCAGCGCGCCCTGCGCCCCACCGTTGATCGGGTCTGCGCCCTGCGCGCCCGACAGGCCCGACTGGTAGGCGATCACCGAGCCGGCGACTGCTGCCGCCATGGTCACCAGCCGGGTGATCGCCCCGAGGATCAGCCCCACCGCGAGCTCGTGTAGGAGGTAGACCAGCACCTGCATCACATCGCCGGGCAGCGGCGGCAGTGACGGCTGGATCAGCGGAAAGAGCACGAGCGAAAAGATCAGCGCGAAGCTGAGCCGCATCTGCGCCGGAATGCTCATCTCGCCGAGCGCCGGGATCAGCATGAGGACGCTGCCGACGCGCGCGAAGATGAGAATGTAGAAATAGGCGGTGGCCGGAAGCCAGCCGAGGGAGACGGTCATCCGCCGGTGACGATCATGTCGGCGAGCCGGGTCATGTAGGCCGACATGGTCGCGCCCATGAACGGCAGCGCGATGAGCATGGTGATGAAGATGGCGATGATCTTGGGCACGAAGACCAGCGTCTGTTCCTGGATCTGCGTCAGCGCCTGCACCAGCGCGATCACGACGCCCACCACCAGCCCGACGATCATCATCGGCGCGGCGACGAGGATCATCACCCAGATGCCGTCGCGGGCGATATCGAGAACCTGTGCGCCGTCCATGTCGTCGTGTTTCGGCCCCCGCGCTGAGTCTCGCAACGGCCTAGATCGGCATCCGCATGATCTCTTCGTAGGCGGAGATCACCTTGTCCCGAACTGCGACCATGCTTTCCATGGCGAGCTCGGTCTGGCTGATGGCGGTCACCACGTCGACGGTGTTGGCCTTGCCGTTGAGGAGGTCCATCGACATCTTGTCGCTCTGCTTACCGGCGTTCATCACGCCCTGCATCGTGTCGGCAAGAACCTTGCCGAAATCAGTGCCTTGACCGCTTCCCGCTGAACCGGGACTCGAAGCGCCGGCGCCGTTGGAGATGAGTTTTGCCGCGTTGTTGTAGGCGGCGGTGACGGCATTGAACGGAACGGCCATCGGCTAGCGCCTCACGATTTGAGGATGTCGAGGGTGTGGCCCAGCATCTGCCGGGTCACCGTCACGACGTTGAGGTTGGCCTCGTAGGTCCGCTGCGCCTCGCGCATGTCCATGGATTCGATCAGTGGATCGACGTTGGGGTATTTGACGTAGCCGTTCTTGTCCGCGGCCGGGTGCCCGGGCTCGAACTTGCTCTGGAAGTCCGACATGTCCTCGGCGATCTTGCCGACCTCCACCTCCTCCGCACCGGTCTCGGGATCGAGCACCGACTGGAAGGTCGGAATGCGCCGGCGGTAGGGATCTTCGGTCGGAGTCTTGCCGGCGGAATCCGCGTTGGCGATGTTTTCCGCGATGATCCGCATGCGGGCGTTCTGCGCGTGCAGCCCGCTGGCCGCGATCTTGAGCGATGACAGGAAGTCGTTCATGGCCTCAAGCCTCCTTGCCCAGGGCAACCCGGATCAGCCGCATCGAGCGCGTGTAAAGGGCGGTGACCGTCTGGTAGTCGAGGTCGTTGGACGAGACCTTCATCATCTCGTCCTCGAGGGTCACGTCGTTGCCGTCCGGGTTGGTCTGCACCGACGCGGACTCGGCATCGAACCCATCCTGGGAGTCGCCGCTCGAAATGCTGAATTGGGTGGGCGACGAGCCGTTGCTCACGGTCATCATGGCCACCGACTTGATGCCGTCGTCGTCGCCGAACGAGAACGGCTTCAGGTCCTTTTCGGCGTAGCCGGGCGTGTCGGCGTTGGCGATGTTCTCGGCCAGCACCTGCTGGCGGGCCTGATGCCACCGCATCTTGGCCGCCAGCGCCTGAAACAGCGTCGCCCCCGAAATCTCCATGGCGCCAGACTCTTGCCCGTCCCGATAGGCAATCTTTGCCGCCCGCATGGTTAAGAGCCGGTTAACTCGCGAGGGAACTCCGCAAATACGCCTCGCATTGTGCATAATTCCTCCACTAGACTCGGCACATTCTGCCTGGGGTTTGCCGGTGGGGGTCGGCACCAATGGAGCGCGGCATGCAGTTCATCACGGCCCTCTTCGGCGGCACCGATTCCACAGTCCTCAACGCGGCCTTCGCCCTCGGCATCGTGCTGGTGCTGATCGTGCTGGCGGTCTGGGTGCTGAAGCTCTTCACCAACGCCAGCACCAACGTGGTCCGCCGCAACAAGCGGCTGAGCGTCATCGACAGCGCGTCCGTGGACGCCAAGCGCAAGGTGCTGATCATCCGGCGCGACAATGTCGAGCACGTCATCATGACCGGCGGTCCGCAGGACCTGGTGATCGAGTCGGGTGTTCCCGTTCCGGCTCCCGAGCCGGCGCCGCCGCGGCGTGCCGCAACTCCCCGCCGGCCCGCACAGCCGCAGCCGAACGCGTCGAAGCCGGCCCCCGCGGCCGCGCCGGATATTGCAACGCCCGCGCCGCCGGTGCTCCACCGGGTGCCGCGCGAGGCCATCGACCGGCTGCGGGACCTCGCCCGGCCGGCACCGCTCAAGCCGCGCGACCATATGCGGCAGGGCAGCCTGCTGCGCAGCACGGAGCGGCCGGAACCGCCGCTTATCCCCACCGGACCGCAGCTGCGCGTCGATAATTCAGGTGGGGCCAAATCCGACTCAGCTAAAACCGCCACCGGCGATGGTACGGACGGGCGGCCCAGAATTGTCGGCAGGAACAGGTTCTTCAGGAGCGCCTCGCGCGACCGGAGCTGACCGCCGTCTCCTGACGCTGGCGGTGGCCGCAGTCGCGGCGGCGCTGATCCTTATCCCCAGCGCCGCGCAGGCGCAGGACGTTTCCGTCAATTTCGGCGACAACACCTCGCTGACCGAGCGGGCGGTGCAGCTCGTCGGGCTGATCACCGTCCTCGCGCTCGCGCCCTCGATCCTGGTGATGGTCACGAGCTTCACCCGCATCGTGGTGGTGCTGTCGCTGCTGCGCACGGCGATCGGGCTCCAGACCGCGCCGCCCAACTCGGTGATGGTGTCGCTGGCGCTGTTCCTCACCTTCTTCATCATGCAGCCCACACTGCAGCAGGCCTATGACCAGGGCGTCGCGCCGCTGCTCGCGGGGCAGATGCAGGTGCAGGAGGCGTTCGACAAGGGCAGCGTGCCGCTCCACGATTTCATGGCCGCCAATGTGCGGCAGGAGGACGTGCAGCTCTTTTACGACATGAGCAACGAAACCCCGCCGGCCGATGCGACGACCATCCCGCTCAAGATCCTGATCCCGGCCTTCATGATCTCGGAGCTGCGCCGCGCGTTCGAAATCGGGTTCCTCTTGTTCCTGCCGTTCGTGATCATCGACATGGTGGTCGCCTCGGTGCTCATGTCGATGGGCATGATGATGCTGCCGCCGGTGGTCATCTCCCTGCCGTTCAAGCTGATCTTTTTCGTGCTGGTCGACGGCTGGCACCTGGTGGCCGGCTCGTTGATCCGCAGTTTCGCCGGCGCCGGAGGCTAGGGCTAAACCGTGCTCTTGGCGGTCGCGTTGTCCGGCGCGATGCCGGGATCCACCGGATAAATCTTCTTGTAGGCCTCGAGGAACGCCGTCACCGAGTCGATGCCCGACACGGCTTTGGCGGCGGCCTTGAACTCCATGCCGGCCGGCGAGACGCCGGGGCTGGTGATGTAGTCGAACATCGCCCATTGCGGCGACTGCGACATGCGGTCGGAGAACTTGTCGCGCAGGCGGCTGATGCCGAGCGTGTCGTTGGCGAGGACCAGCCCGACCGCGGCCTTGACGATGTTCATTCGCGCATCGTCGCCGAGCGGCTCGTTGGGGTCGGCGGAGTAGACCGTTTCGATCATGTCGGAGGCGGCGGTGTAGTTCTTCGACTTCCAGTAGCCGTCGACGCGCAGCAGGTCGGCATCGCGGCCGGTGACGCGCGACAAGAGGTCGAGCGCAAGGTCCTCGCGGTCGGCGTCGATGAGCGCGCGTGCCTCGAGGATGCGGCGCTCGTGATCGAGCGAGGGCGCGAGATTGTCCATGCGCGTCTCGTTGAGCGCGCGCAGCGCCGCCTCGGGCTGTCGGTCGGCGATGCGGATGAGGGCGAGATCGGCGGCGACCTGCGCCTGCGCGACACCCTTGAGCCGGCTGTCGATCTGGTACTGCAGCAGGTCCGCGGCCTGGCCGAGGAGATCGACCTTCACCAGCCGCCGCGCGAGGTTGCGGATCATCTCGTCGCCCTTGGCGCCGGGCGGCGTGAGCTGGCGGAAATCGTAGTAGAGGCTCAGCGCGTCGAGGTCCGGCAACTGGTCGGCCGCGCCATTGAGGAAGAGATCGGTGAACTGCGCTTCGGTCTCATCCATCAGCGCGGCGACCGGCTTGCTTTCGGGGCTGTGCTCGGACGCCGACTTCGCCGTCTCGAAACCGAGCCGGTAGTCCTTGTTGGCGAAGTAGAGCTCGGCGAGCAGCTTCTCCATGTCGATTTCGAGCGGATTGCCGCGCCAGAGCATGGCTTCGGCGGAGAGGGTGTCGGTCGCCTTCTTGAGATCGATCTTGCCGGTCTGCTTGAGGATGAGGAGCGTGCGATAGACCGCCTCGGCACGCGTCGGCCGGACATCGGCGGCGATCACTTGCCCGTAGGTGTCGAGCGCGGCCTGCGTCTGGCCCTGTGCTTCGGCGACGCGGCCCTGGAGCAGCTGGTAGAGCGTCACGTCCTCGGGCGAGAGCTGGGCGAAGGTGATGAGCTTCAAGTACCGTTCGGCGAGCGGCACGTCGGCAGCCTCGAGCGCGGCGCGGATGGCCGAGAACAGGAACCGCTGCTGCACCCAGACCGGATAGGCGGTGATGATGCTCTCGGACGCCAGCGCATCGGCGCGCGCGCCCACGAAATCGTAGTTGTCGGCGCGGGCCATCGACCGCCACATCACCGCGTCGACGTCGTCGGCGAAGGCGGCGTTGGTGAGGATCGTCAGCGCATCGGACGGCCGCTCGGCCAGCACATTGGCGATGGCTTCGCTGAGCTTGACCTTCTTGCGCAGCTCATCGGTCTTGAGATCGCCCTCGAGCACCTTGAGGACACCTATGGCTTCCTCGGCGAACTGGTTGGCGATGTAGTATTGGGCAAGGCCCAGCCGGGCGACGTCGCGTGCGGAGCCTTCCTTGACCGCCGCATCTTCCGCCAGCTCTTCGCTCTTTTTCTCGAAGGCGGCGGGATTGTCTTCCTTGAGCGCGGCGAAATCGACGAAGCTGTCGCGGTATTGCGAGGCGTTGCCGCTGTCGAGGGCGCGCGGCGCGTCCTGGTCGGACAACGTGAGGCCCTCGGGCGCAGTGATCTGCGCGACGTTGTCGGCGACGGCCACTGCGAGATCGTTGTTGTCGGGCCGCACGACGAGCCCCTGCACCGAGTGCAGCGCGTCGAAATCGACATAGCTCATGTCGCGCGCCGCCCCGTGCGCGGGCGCGAAGGCGGTGACGACGTCGAGCATGTCGCCGACCACCGGATCGCGGAAGCTGTGGACCTTGAACGGCTTGCCCACATCGGCCGTCATCTCGAAATGACCGTCCTGATCGCGGCTGCGCTTGAAGTCGATCGGCTGCGTGGTGTTGAGCAGCTCATCGCCGATCGAGAGGACCCACGAACGGCCCTCCGAAGCGAGCGTTGCGAGCTTGGGCGTCGACAGGTCAACCCGCACGATCTGGGTGTCGCCGGCTGGGATGACGGTGAAGGCCGACGCGATCGAGCTCAGCGGATCGGACTGCGCCGGCTGGTTGATCGGCGTCGGGGTATCGAACAGCATCCAGAGCACGTCCCCACGGCGGAACACCGCCGACGCCGTATCGGCCTCGAACGGGAACGTGACCCGCACCGTACCGGCAACCAGCGTCGTCACCGGCGTGATCGGCGTGCCGGGCTGATAGTCGCTCTGCATCGCCTCGTCCTGCGGCGCCTCGGACGAAGCGCCGTCGATGCTCTTGGCGGCAGCAGCCGCCGCGGCGGCCGCGGCGTCGGCAGCGGCCTTTGCGGCCGCCGCTTCGGCTGTGGTCTGGTTCTGCGTGATTTCGGCCGGCGTCAAATCGACGTCGAGGGTGAACTGCGTTCCGCTCTCGCCGTAAAAGCGTGGCGTGACGCCGTCGGCGAGGGTCAGCTCGATCTTGCTGCCCATGACCGAGACGCTGTTGGCTGCTCCCGTGATCTCGGACGGAAGGTTCGACTTGAGGGCATAGAGGTCGACCGCCACGGGCCAGTCGAAGGTGATGGTGGCTTCGTTGCCGACCTGCGCGTACTCGGCCTTGGTGTCGGTGCTCCAGTCGAATTCGAGCCGCATGAAGGTCGGGTTGCGCCCGACCTGCAGCGTCCCCTGCGGATTGAGCGCCTTGGCCTGCTCCGCCTTCTGTTTCTGCGCCGCGAGGAGCTCGGCGTTCTTGGCGCGCTCGGTGAGCTCGGCGACGACTTCGGGCGGAAGACTGGGCGGCAGCCCCTGCCACGCGCCCGGCAGCAGGTCGATGAACAGCCGCTCGCCGGCCTCCATGGAGTGGATCGTGATTCCGGGCCGCAGGCCGAAGCGGACGCCCGTCCGGTCGGGATCGACGCGGGCGGCGGTGACATAGGCCGGAAGTGCCGCCGTCATGTCCGCCAGCGGCAGATTTACCGGCGCCGCAAAGGTGACGGCGAGGACCCCGTTGTCGAGCGCGACCTTGTAGGTCGGCAGGTCGAGGCGGTCGGTGAACTGCAGCACCAGGCGCCCGAAGCCGCTCTCGTCGGTGGCGGCAAGCTGGACGCGGTCGTCGGCCCGGGCGGCAACGGCGGACAGCGCGCAGACGAGTGCAGCCAGCAACAGCCGCACCGGCCCCCTCGCCCGCCGCCAAAACTCACTCATCGCCGGCCGCACTCAACGCGTACGCAAACAAGCGTTAAGCATAGCGGCGCCGGCTTAACGCCGGCTTACGAAACCGGGGCTTTTCGGCGGCTAGTGGCCGACGATCTGCGGCAGCGCGGCGGTGTTGCCCGCCGCATTGTCGGCAACGGTGTTGACCGGATTGGTGCTCGCGAGCGCCGTGGTCAGGAGCTCGGCAGGCTGGGCCGACATGGCGGCGAGCACCGGCGCCATCTTCCGCGGATTCATGGCGCGGGCGATCTTGAGCAGCACGTTGATGTCGAGCGTATCGAAGATCGCCGCCGCGTCCTTGGGCTTCATGGTCTCGTACATCGAGACCACAGCTTTGAAGCCGGCGTCTTCCTCCGCCTGCTTCTGGTCGACCAGCGCGTTGACCTGCGTCTCGAGGTCCTGCAGCGCCTTGGTGCGCTCGTCGAGCTTCTTTTCGGCCGCATCGACCAGGGCTTCGCGCATCTGCAGATCGGACTCGCGCTTGTCGAGCTCGGCCCGGCGCTCGGCGAGCCGCTGCAGGATCGCGTCCTCGCTATTGTCGCCCTCGGCGGTTTCGAGCGGAACGATGTGGCCGTTGCCGTCCTTGGTGGTGGGCAGCACGTCGCCGTTGGCATTCACCGGCGTGGGCGCGGAGGGGCAGCCATTGGCGAGCGCGTTGCCGATCTTGTCGTTGAGGTCGCCGCCCGAGGCCGAAGCGGGGGCCGATGACGGACCGGTGTCGGGGCAGACTTCGGCCTTGGATGCGGGAGCTTCCGCGCTCGATGGCGATGGCGGCTCTGCGACGGTCGACGAGGGCGCCGCCATCGAGACGTCCGACGATGAGGGAGCCGCCGCGAGCGAGGATGCCGGCGGCAGGCTCGACGCGGACGACGACGGCGCATCGGATTTGGTGGCCGCAAGTGTCGGCGCCGTGTCCGTCACGACCGGGCTCGTGTCCGCACCGACGACATCGGACGCGGCGGCTGCCGGATCATCGCCTTCCTGCGCGATCGCCGCGACCGGCCCCGTCAGCACGTAGCCGCCATTGGTGACAAGGCCGATCCCCTTGAAGACCAGCAGCGCCAGCGCGGCAAAGATGACGACGGGAAGAAGGCGGATCGATCTCAAGCGGCCTTGCCCCCGATGCTCGGACGCATTGCCAGCTGCTGCAGCGCCGAATGGAGCCGGCTCTGCGGCTCGATCACCTCGGCCGGCCTCGCCGCGCGAACCGTAGCCGGTTCGGCCGCCACTTCGGCCACCACCGAAGTCTTGGCCGCGGCGGTGATGCGCGCGATCTTGTCGACCAGCTGCGAGCCGCTCGCGACCTGGGCGGCGAGCTCCGCTTCGAGCTCGGCCGCCTCGTCGAGGCGACGGTCGATCTGCGCATCGACCTCGGTCGCGGCGGACTTCAATTCCTTGACGGCATTGTTGGCGAGCGTCGTCGCCTGGATCAGGTCGCCGATCATCTTGGCCAGCGCATCGCGGTCGCCGTGCAGGCGCTTGAGGCGCGCGTTGAGCAAGATGCAGTAGCCGATTGTCACGGCAAGCAGAACCGCCACCGAGCCCTCGACGATCATTCCCAGGCTCATGCCGAACATCAGCGCCCCTCCACAGGCTTATCCAAGGCTTCGAACGCCGCCATCGTCACCTTCGGCGGATTGAGCGGGCGCGCGACGCGCACCGAGACGTGGTTGCCGATGTGCCCCATCATGCCCTCGGTGAGATCGACGTCGCCGCAGCGGAGCAGCACCGGCTCCTGCGGCGAGCGGTCGAACATGATGGTCTCGCCAGGCGTGAGGCCGAGCGCACGGCTCAGCGGCAGGTCGAATTCGTGCAGCACCGCCTCGACCTGCACGTCGGCGGCGAAGATCTCGGTCGCGAGATGGCCCTCCCAGATCGGGTCGCGGCCGAATTTCTCGCCCATATACATCTGGAGGAGCTGCTCGCGGATGGGCTCGATCGTCGCGTAAGGCAGGAGGATCTCGATCTTGCCGCCGCGATCGTCCATCTCGATCCGGAGCTCGATCAGGATCGCCGCATTGGCGGGGCGCGAGATGGCGGCAAAGCGCGGATTGGTCTCGAGCCGCTCGAGGCGGAAATGCACCTGCGTGACCGGATCGAACGCCTTGTGCGTGTCCTCGAGGATCACCTCGATCATGCGGCGGGCGAGCGCCATCTCGATCGTGGTGTAGGGCCGCCCCTCGACGCGCACCCGGCCGGCGGTGCGGCGGCCGCCGAGCAGCACGTCGATCATCGAATAGATGAGGTTGCTGTCGACCGTCAGCAGCCCGAAATTGTCCCACTCCTCGGCGCGGATGACGCTGAGGATCGCCGGCAGCGGGATCGAGTTGATGTAGTCGCCGAAGCGGACGGAGGAGATCGACTCCATCGACACTTCGACATTGTCGGAAGTGAAGTTGCGGAGCGAGGTCGTGGCGAGGCGCACCAGGCGGTCGAACACGATCTCGAGCATCGGCAGGCGCTCGTAGGAAACCAGCGCCGAGTTGATGAGCGCCTGGACGCCCGTGAGCTCGACCTTGCTTGCCGTCGAGGCATCGAAGCCGAGGAGGCTGTCGATTTCGTCCTGGTTGAGCTTGCGGTCGGCCGGCTCCGCCGCCGACTTGGCCGTGTCGGCCTCGAGCATTGCCGCCCAGTCGGTCGAAACCCCTTCCGCGCCCTCGCCGGCCGGATTCCAGTTTTCGGCGAGTTTGTCGTCTTCCCCCGGCTCCGCCATCACTGCACCAGCAGTTCCTTGAAGAGGATGCCGTCGATCTGCGCGGGGAAGATCGCGACGTTGATGCGGCGGCGCAGCTCTTCCTTGAGCCGGTAGATGCCGGCGGAGCCTTCGAGGTCGGACTTGCGCAGCTCGCGCAGATAGACCTGGAAGGCATCGACGATCTTGGCCATGCGCGGCTGGATGTCCTTCATCACGCCCTCGTTGGCGACTTCGAGCGCCACGGTGAGCTTGAGGAACTGGTCGCCGGGCGCGCCGTCGTCGTTGAGGTTCACTGTCATCGTCGGCAGGCTGAAGATGAAGCTCGTCGGCGCGGCCGCAACGGCGGAGGTCTTGGCCGCATCGGCGGCGGGATGTCCGGCAAAGACGAAGAAGTAGAGCCCGGCAGCGGCCGCAAGGAGGACGATGAGCCCGGCCGCCGCGATGATCAGCAGCCGGCGTGAAATGCCCTTCTTCTTGGGTGCGGCCTCGCCGTCTTCGACTTCCGCTTCGGCTTCAACGGCCATGCAGAAAACCCCCGCAATTCCGGTCGATTCCGGCTCGCCGTCCAGCTAATCGCCGCATGGTTAATGATCCCTTACCGGAGGGCCCCTGCCCGGCAGAAATTGCCGGGACGGATTTGCCGCCGGGCGGTGTCGGCGGCATGGCGCGATCCCGACGTTTCTCGGACATCGTTGAAATCGCAGATGTTTTTGGTCTGGCACGGTTTCTGCACTGTTAACGGCGGAGCGGCCCGCATGGGGATGCATGGCGGCTCCGGGGACCAAGACGGGGACACTGCGATGGAGAACACGCAGCTCATTTCGCTCTCGCGCCAGATGGCGCTGCAGCGGCAGATGGATGTCGTGGCGAACAACCTCGCCAACATCAACACCACCGGCTTCAAGTCCGTGGATCTGCTGTTCCAGGACTACCTGATGCCCAAGGCGCAGGATGCCGAGTTCCAGGGCGCCGATCGCGACCTGCATTTCACCGAGGACTGGTCGACCCGGCTCAACATGGAGAACGGCTCGATCGAGCCGACCGGCAATCCGCTCGACGTCGCGCTCGATGGCGCCGGCTTCCTCAGCGTCGATACGCCCAACGGCGAGCGCTACACGCGCAACGGCTCGCTCCAGATCGACGCCAGTGGAACGCTGGTCGACATCAACGGCAACCCGGTGCTCGCCGACTCCGGCCCCGTGCATTTCGACTCGAGCGACGGCGACATCTCGATCTCGCCCGACGGCACCGTCAGCACGGCCAAGGGCAGCAAGGGCAAGCTCAAGATCACCGAATTCGACGACCCGCAAGTGCTGAGCCGCGAAGGCTACAACTACTTCAACGGACCGGCCGGCAACCCGGCGGCCAAGACCCGGCTGGTGCAGTTCGCGCTCGAGCGCTCGAACGTGTCGGGCGTCGGCGAGATGGCCAACATGATCCGCGTCGAGCGCGCCTACCAGACCATCGCCAACATCATGGAACGCCAGGACCAGCTTCGCCAGACGGCGATGCAGCGCCTCGCCGACACCACGGCCTAAGCGGAGACCCCGATCATGCAGGCACTCTACATCGCGTCGACGGGCATGGCCGCGCAGGAGCGCAACGTCGAAGTCATCTCCAACAACATCGCGAACATGCGCACCACGGGCTACAAGAAGCAGCGCGTGGAATTCCAGGACCTGCTCTACCAGCAGTATCTGCGCGCCGGTTCCCAGACCTCCGACACCGGCACGCAGGCGCCGGTGGGCATCGAAGTGGGCTCGGGTGTCCGCGCTGCGGCCACGCCGCGGATCATGAGCCAGGGCACGGTCTCGCCGACGGAAAAGGACCTCGACCTCGCCGTCCAGGGCGAAGGCTTCTTCGCCGTGCAGTTGCCGGACGGGACGACCGGCTACACCCGCGACGGCTCGTTCGAGCGCGACGGCAGCGGGCTCCTCGTCAACGTCAACGGCTACCAGGTGCAGCCGGGGATCACGATTCCCGAGGACGCCAACAACGTGACGATCAGCTCGGACGGCATTGTGCAGGCCTATATCGGCACCGCGACGACGCCGACCCAGCTCGGGCAGATCCAGCTCTACCGCTTCGTCAACAAGGAAGGCCTCGAATCCGTCGGCGACAACAACTTTGCCGAAACCGCCGCGAGCGGCGCGGCGCAGGCCGGCACGCCCAACACCGACGGCATGGGCAGCGTGATGCAGGGCTACCTCGAAGAGGCCAACGTCAACCCCGTCACCGACATCTCCGACCTCATCGCCGCGCAGCGCGCCTACGAGATGAACAGCCG
>CAYRZM010000173.1:0-4134 GCA_964428685.1 uncultured Devosia sp.
TGAAGTAGCGGAAGAGCTGGTCGTTGAGCATGCTGCCCGCCTGCGCATCGATGATGGCGTGGTCGAGCGTGGTGATGAGGTGCATGAGGTCGGCGCCCTCGTGCGTGCGGACGAGGACGACCCGGATGCGCGGGTGAAGGCCACGGCCGATCGGCTTCTTGCTCTCGGCCTCGAGGATCGGCTGCCAGGCGTCGGGATCGGGGTCGGTGACGACGCGGATCGGCACCTCGGTGGTGCCGCGCGTGTCGAACCAGGGGATCGGATAGACGAAGGGCGGCACGTTGCGGTAGGCGCGGCCCTCGTAGCGGATGTGGGCGCGCAGCACCGGGTGCTGGCGCTGCAGCCAGTCGAAGCCGCGACGGACGAGCTCGGGCGTCAGCGGGCCGCGGATGTGGGCGGCGCCGGAGGCAATGAGGCCGCCGAGCTCGTGCAGGTAGTGAAACAGCCGCTCCTGCTCGCCTACGGGCCGGGTTTCGACGATCCCCTCGGTCAACGACATTCACCTTGCTCCAAGCGCGGGATGCTGAAACATTTCAGGCTGCCGCGGGGTTGGGTAGTATGACGCCGACGCTTTCAGTGGGAGTTGAACGATGAACGCCATCGAACAGTCAATCATGCAGCACATCCGCGACGTGGCGGCGGGCTCGGACGTGTCGGTGACGCCGGACACAGGGCTCCTGGAGACGGGACTGCTCGATTCGATCAATCTGGTCGGCCTCATTCAGTTCCTCGAGGAGCGCTTTGCGATCCGCATCCCCGACAGCGACATCGGCGCCGATCTCTTCACCTCGCCGGCGACGCTGATCGCCTATGTTGAAAAGCGCCTCGGCGGCACGACGCGGCAGGCCGCGGCGCTCGGCGCCTAGACGGTCTCCATCAGCTTGCCGCGGAGCACCTTGCCCGCGGCGCTGCGGGGCAGCTCGTCGCGGAATTCCACGAGACTGGGCACCTTCTGGCTGGCCAACCGCTCGCGGCAGTAGCGGATCAGCGCGTCGGGCGATTCGTCGGAGGCCTTGATGATCACGGCCTTGAGGCGCTGCTCGCCGGTGCGGGGATCGGGGACGCCGACCACGACCGCTTCCGCCACCGCGGGATGGGTGCCCAGCACTTCCTCGATCTCGAACGGATCGACCTTGTGGCCGGCCACCTCGATCAGCAGCTTGGTGCGGCCCTTCACATAGACATTGCCGTCGGGCCCGATGGTGCCGAGGTCGCCGGTGTAGAACTTGCCGTTGCGCAGGGTCTGGGCGTTGGTCTCGGGGGCGTCGAGATAGCCCCTGGTGACGGCGGGCGAGGAGACGACGATCTCGCCGTACTCCGGTCCAAACGGATTTTCGGCGGGCTCGATGGTCATGTCGACGCCCCGGACCGGCGGGCCGACGGTGTCCCACGGGAAGTCGTCGTGGATGCCGGCATAGTTGACCGCCATGCCGAGGCATTCGGTCGAGCCATAGCCCTGGCTCATGCGAATGCCGAAGCGCTGCTCGAAGCGGTCGAAGATGTCCTTGCGCATGGCGACACCGGCGGACTGCACGCTGCGCAGCCGCGAGAAATCGAGATCGTCCCTGAGGCTCGCGAGCGCGTCGAACATGAAGGGGACGCCGATGACGTGGGTCACGCCGCCATCGACGATGGCGCGGGCGAAGCGCGCCTTGGACAGCATCAACGGCTGCGGATCGGACCAGTAGAGGGTGGTGGCGCCGTGCGAGGCAAAGCCGGTGGCGGTCAAAAAGCCCATCGCGTGGCTGCCGGGCAGCATGTTGATCATCACGTCGTCGGGCGCATTGAGCGGCCGGTCGCGATACATCTCGCGGCTGAACATGAGCTCGGCGTGGGTGTGGGGCACGACTTTGGGGATGCCGGTCGAGCCCGACGAGAACATGTAGAGCGCGAGATCGTCGCCGCGCACCTTGGGCAATGGACCGAGCGGCGAGCGGGCCAGGGCCGCGATGGAGTTTTGGCCGTCGCCGCCCGCGACGAAGAGCGGACCCCCGGTGCCGAGGTCCTCGAGCAGAGTGGTGCCCACAGCGGCATAGCTGACCGATGCGATGACGGCGTGGACGTGTGCCTTCTTCGCCGTGGCCGCGAGTTCGGCACGCGGGGCGTGGGCATTGAGGGGAACAACGATCGCGCCAGCGGCAAAGACGGCGAAGGCGAGGGTCAGGAGATCGGGGCCGTTGACCATCAGGAGGCCGACGGGCGTGCCGGGCACGATGCCGCGCCCGATCAGGCCCGTGGCGATACGGCCGGCCTGCTCGGCCACCTCGGCATAGGGCACGAAGCGATCGCCCTGGCGCAGGCCGCTGCTCGACGGCGCCCAGCCGACGACGCTGACGAGATCATCGTAGATCATGCGGCCTCCCACCGTTTCCCACGTTTTGCGCAAACTTAGGGGAACGATGGGGGCGGGACAAGGCGCCGATCCACGACGCGGTAAAGATGCGGGACGGAGAGCGTGCCAACAGTTGCGATGCTAGCGGACGAAAGGGCGCCGCATCAGGTGGCGCGGCGGTAGGTCAGGCGGACGACGCCGGTGTCGAACGGCAGGGCCTCGACCAGCGACAGCTTGCGGCTGACGGCGCCATCGAACAGCCGTGTGCCGCCGCCCAGCAGTATCGGCGCGACGATCAGGCTGAGCTCGTCGATCAGATCGAGCGCGAGGAAGGTCTGCGCGATGCCCGCGCCGGCGATCAGCACCATGTCCTTGCCGGGTTCGGCCCTGCGCCGCGCGATCTCACCCGGAATGTCGTCGGCCACGACCGCGATGCGTCCCCAGTCGGCGGAGGCGAGGGTGCGCGAAAAGACGATCTTGTCCATCGCTGCGAGCCGCGCCGCTTCATCGGCGGGAGCGCCTTTGGAGGTCCAGAAGCTGCGCATGCCCTGATAGGCGACGCGGCCGTACATCATGGTGCCGGCCCGCGCGATGTTGCGCTCGATCCAGTGCTTCTGCAGATCGGGCGAATAGGGTGGCGGCACGAGCTTCTTGCCGGGTCCCTCGATGTAACCATCGAGGCTCATGAACATGGCGAGGACGACATCGCGCATGGCTGCTCCTATCGCTTGCCGTCGAGGAAATCGCCGAACTGGCCCATCAGGTCCTTGGTTCCCGCTTCCCGCTGGGCGAGGTTGTCGAGGCCGTCGAGATAGAGGCCGTATTCGGTGATGCGCAGGCGCGTGCCGCCCTTGCCGGCAAAGAATTCGACGGCGGCGAGCGAGACCGAAATCTTCTTTCCGTCCATGTGCATGTCGTAGGTGTAGAGGATGCGGCTCAGTGGAACGATGTCCTGGTAGGTGACATCGAAGCTGAAGCTCGGGCCGTTTGGGATGGTGCCGCGCCGGGACTCGCGGCCGCCCGGCCTGAACTCGAAGACCTGCGCCGGCATGCCGTCGCCGCCGCCGCCGAACCAGCGCAGCTTCTGCGCCGGGTCGGCCCAGGCCGCCCAGACCTTCTCGGCGGGATGGGGATAGGTGCGCTCGATGACAAAGGTGCCGTGCGCGACGGAATGGTCGCTCATGTGTATCTCCCTGATGGCGGATCTAGTTCTGGTCGAGGCGGTTGTGGCGCCGATGTCCGGCGCGGTGCTGCTGCGTGATGTCAGTCGCCATGGTCGTCCTCCGCATCCAGAAACGCGCCCAGCCGGTCGAGCCGGCGGCCCCATTCGACCCGGCGGTCGTTGATCCACTTTTCGACTTCGCTGAGCGCCTTTGTGTCGATGGTGCAGGTGCGGGTGCGGCCGACCTTTTCGGTGGTGACGAGGCCGCTCTGTTCGAGCACCTGAAGGTGCTGGACGATGGCCGGCAGACTCATGGGGAAAGGGGAGGCAAGCTCGCTGACCGAGGCGGGGCCGCGGCTCAGCCGCTCGACCATCGCCCGGCGGGTCGGGTCGGCGAGAGCTTCGAACATGCGGTCGAGTGCGTTCACGGCGGCCTCATTACTTAAGTCGAAACTTAAGTGAAGCGCGAGGCGGTGTCAATGCTGAAGTGGTGGCTTAAGCATCAGCTGAGCGGAATGCCCCGGCGGCCCTTGTCGCGCTGATAGGTGTCCGAGAGGTCGGCGTAGAGCGCGGTGAGGCCATCGACGCGGGCGGTGAGGCTTTCCTTGGTGCCCCGGTCGAGGCCGGCGATCAGCTGCGA
>CAYRZM010000174.1:0-3095 GCA_964428685.1 uncultured Devosia sp.
CGCCGCCGGCACCCGGCGCATCGCCGCGGCCCCGGTCGTGGCAGGGGTCGCCGCGCCGGCGGGGTAGACCAGCGCGGTCTCGGTTCCCTCCCCGTCGGTGACGCGCGCGGCGCCCGGCCGCAGCCCGGCCTCGATCGCCTCGTACCAGCTCTCCCTGCCGTCGCGCGCCTTGGTCAGGTAGCCGGTGACGTAAAGCTCGTCCTCGGCGCGGGTCATCGCGACATAGAGCTTGCGCCAGTATTCCTGCTTCTGCGCCGCCTGCGCCTCGTCGCGGTAGACGATGGTTTCGGGCGTGTGCGTCTCCGCCTTCGAGGCGTGGATGAAGAGCGGCGGGTTCGCGCTCATATGGATGGTCCGGCGATCGCGCCCTTCCTCGGTGCTCGCCGCGTCGCCAAGGATCACGATGGGCGCCTCGAGCCCCTTGGCGCCGTGCACCGTCATCACCCGCACGCCGCTTCCCGCATCGGCGAGCTCGCGCTTGATGATCACCTCGCGGCGCCTGAGATCGGCGAGAAAGCCGAGCAGCGAAGGCTGCGGCTGCTGCTCGTAGGCGAGCGCCAGGTCGAGGAATTCGGCCAGCACGTCGTCCACCTCGGCGCCCAGCCGCGCGCGGAACTTCCGGAGCCCGCCGGCGGCATAGAGAACCTCGGCGAAGAAGCTGAACGGCCGCTCGAAGTCGAGCCGGCTGCGCCAGGTGCCGAGCTGCCCGGCCGCCGCCTTCACCGACGCGATGGAACTCTGTTCCATCGCATGCCACAGCCACTCGTCCTTGCCGCGCTGGCTCGCGAGCGTGAAGAGCTCGTCCTCGCTCACTGCAAACAGCGGCGATCGGAGCAGCGCCGCGAGCTGCAGATCGTCGGCGATGTTGTTGAGCACATCGCCCAGCGCCATCAGGTCGAGCACCGCGATATGGGTGGTGACCGACAGCCGGTCGGCGCCGGGCGTCGGAATGCCCTGCCGCACCAGCGCGCGGATGATCTCGTGGAACAGCACGTTGCGCACCTGGACGAGGATCAGGATGTCCTCCGGCCGCACCGGCCGGGCGCGCGGGCCGAGCACCCGTCCGGCATCGAGCCAGCCGCGGATTTCGCGCGCAATGCGCTCGGCCACGCGCCGCGGCGCGCTCATGGTCAGGAAGTCGGGCGCCTCTGTCGGCCAGTTGTCGGGATCGATCTCCTCCTCGCTCTCGCGGATCGGTGGCCAGAGCGTCACCATCCCGCCCGGCTCGGCGCGCGCCGTATCGTGGTGCAGCAGCTCATCTTCGAGCACGCCCGAACGCAGGTCCGGCCGCGCGAACACCGTGTCGATGGCGCCGAGCACGTCCGGCAGCGTGCGGAAGCTGTGCCGCAGCGGCACGCGCGCGATGTCGAGCCGCACAGCGCGCGCCGTGTAGTGGAGCTGCCGCCCCAGCATGACGAATTCCTCGGGGTCGGCGCCCTGGAACGAAAAGATCGACTGCTTCTGGTCGCCGACGACGAACAGCGTTCGCGGCCGGTCCGCGGCACTGTCGCCGACAAAGAACTCGGCGATCAGCGCCCGCACCACCTCCCACTGCTGCGGATTGGTGTCCTGCCCCTCATCGACCAGCACATGGCTCACCCGGCTGTCGAGCTTGTAGCGCACCCACGCGCCGCGGTGCTCGTCGCCCAAGAGCGCCGCCAGCCGTTCCACCAGATCGTCGAAGTCGAGCTGCGAGCGCGCCCGCTTGGCCCGCTCGTAATGCGCGGCGATCGCGGCCACCACGTCGAGCAGCGCCATGCTTCGCGCAAAGAGCTCCGCCCGCGTCAGTCGGCCGCGCAGGACCTCGAGCCGCGCCGCCTCGGCACTGAACCGCTCGGCGGCTTCGGGAATGCGCGCCGCCACCGCTTTCTTGATCAGCGTCGCGCGCGCCGTCCCCTTGAGGGTGAGATAGGCTTCGAGCAGCAGGTCGGGGTCGGGCCGCGCCGGGTCGATCCGCGCCAGCCGGTCGACGAAGTCGTCGCCCGCCGGATCCGGCGGCAGCGCGGCGAACAGCGCGCGGTGATCCGCCGCGGTCGGCCCATACCCCTCGGCGATCTCGGTGCGCACGTCGGCGATGCTGCCCACGCCGCCGAGCAGCGTCCTGAGGGCGCGCCGCGCCTCGTCGCGGTGCAGGAGCACATGGCGCAGCGTCCGCTGGGCATTCAGCGCTTCGAGGATCGCCGCCTCGATCTGGAAGTCGCTGAGAAGGCCGAACAGCGTGTCGACGGCATCGCTCTGGGCGCTGCCGCGGAGGCCCGCGGCGATCACCTGCTCGCGCGCCTCGAGCAGCATGCGGTCGCGCTCGTGCTCCTCGAGCACCACGAAATCGAACGGCACGCCCGCTTCGCGCGGAAAGCGGTGCAGCACCGCTTCGCAGAAGGCGTGGATGGTCTGGATGCGCAGGCCGCCCGGCGTCTCGAGCGCATGGGCAAAGAGCGCGCGGGCGCGGATCAGCGTTGCGGCTCCCGGTGCGCCGCCGCTGAGGGCGGTGAGCTCGCGCACCAGCGCTGCCTCGTCGAGCAGCGACCAGCGGGCGAGCCGCTCGGCCACCCGGCCGCGCATCTCCGCCGCGGCGGCCTTGGTGTAGGTGAGGCAGAGGATTTCCTCGGGCCGCACCCCACTGAGCAGCAGCCGCAGCACCCGCGCGGTCAGCACATAGGTCTTGCCCGACCCGGCATTGGCCCTCACCCACACCGAGCGCGCGGGGTCGGAGGCCGTGCGCTGCGCCTCGACGATCGCCTCCGGCATCGGGTGCTTGAGCTGCCGGCTCATGCGGGATCGTCCACGCCGGCGGTGAGCGTCCACTCGTCGGTGCGCGCCAGATGGTCGTAGTCGCCGGGGCGCGGACGCCGTCCGGCCGGGTCGCGCGGCCGCACGCGCGGCGCGAGGATCAGCGTATCGCGCACCAGCAGCGCATCGATGTGCGTCTGCGTGCGCCGCTCGATCTCGTCGACCGCCGCAATCAGCGTCATCCCCTTGCGCAGCTTGAACGGACGGAGCTCGAACGCCGCCGGGCCGAGGCCGATCTTGATGTAGGTGAGCGCCGCGCTGTCGGCCGGCGCGATGCCGGGGAAGGCGCCGGCCCGCAGCATCGC
>CAYRZM010000175.1:0-6143 GCA_964428685.1 uncultured Devosia sp.
CGGCTATGGCCGCGGCACGCTGGCGCCCGGCTCCGACATCGATCTGCTGTTCATCCTCCCCTACAAGCAGACGCCCTGGGGCGAGCAGGTCACCGAATACATCCTCTATATGCTCTGGGACCTCGGCCAGAAGGTCGGCCATGCCGTCCGCTCGGTCGACGAATGCATCCGCATGGCCAAGGCCGACATGACCGTGCGCACCGCCACTCTCGAGGCGCGCTTCCTCACCGGCGAGAAGGCTCTGTTCGATGAGCTGCAGAAGCGCTTCGAGACCGAGGTCATGCCCAAGACCGGTCCCGAATTCATCCAGGCCAAGATGGCCGAGCGCGAGGAGCGGCACCGCCAGACCGGCAACACCCGCTACGTCGTCGAGCCCAACATCAAGGACGGCAAGGGGGGCCTGCGCGACCTCCACACTCTGTTCTGGATGGGCAAATACATCTACCGCGCCCGCACCAGTGCCGAGCTCGTCGACAAGGGCGTGCTCAGCGCCGACGAATACCGCCTCTTCGAGCGCGCCGAGAATTTCCTCTGGGCGATGCGCTGCAACCTCCACTTCCTCACCGGCCGCGCCGACGAGAAGCTGACCTTCGAGGTGCAGCCCGAGCTCGCCGCGCGCCTCCGCTTCGCCGATCGCCCCGGCATGCTCGGCGTCGAGCGCATGATGAAGCGCTACTTCCTGGTCGCCAAGGACGTGGGCGACCTGACCCGTATCATCTGCACCCAGCTCGAATTCGACCACGCCAAGCCGCTCGACATGATGGGCCGGGTCACCGGTTTCTTCCGCCGCGGCCGCGTCGCCATCAAGGGCGAGCCCGACTTCGTCGTCGATTCCGGCCGCCTCAACACCGCCCGCCCCGACACGTTCGAAAAGAACCCGCTCAACCTCATCCGCAGCTTCCTCGTCGCCGGGCGCAACGACCTGCTGTTCCACCCCGACGCCATCCGCCAGATCGCCCGCTCGCTGCCGCTCATCAAGCGCGACGTGCAGAACGATGCGCGCGCCAACGAGTGGTTCCTCGAAATCCTCACCAGCCCGCGCACCGTCGAGCGCATCCTCCGCCAGATGAACGAGAGCGGCGTTCTGGGAAAATTCGTGCCCGAGTTCGGCAAGATCGTCGCGCTCATGCAGTTCAACATGTACCACCACTACACGGTGGACGAGCACCTGATCCGCGCCGTCGGCGTCATGGCCGAGATCGCCAATGGCGGGCTCCGCAACGAGCTGCCGCTGACCCACGAGCTCCTGCCCTCGCTCAACGACACGCGGCTCCTCTATGTCGCGCTGTTCCTCCACGACATCGCCAAGGGCCGCCCGGAAGATCATTCCATTGCCGGCGCCCGCATCGCCCGCAAATTCTGTCCGCGGCTGGGCCTCGATGCCGCCGAGACCGATACGGTCGCCTGGCTGATCCAGTATCATCTGCTGATGAGCGAGATCGCCCAGGCGCGCGACCTGCAGGACCCCGAGACCGCCAAGGCCTTCGCCGAGATCGTGCAGTCGCCGCAGCGGCTGGCGCTCTTGATGATCCTCACCGCCTGCGACATCCGCGCCGTCGGGCCGGGTGTCTGGACCGGCTGGAAGGGCTCGCTGCTGCGCTCGCTCTATTACGCCACCGAGCCGCTGCTCTCGGGCGGCCACTCGCGCGTCACCCAGTCCGACCGCATCGCGGCCGCCAAGAGCCAGCTCGAAAAAGCCCTCAATGCCTGGCCGCGCGACGAGCTCGAAGCCTACATGGCGCGCCACTACAATCACTACTGGCTCCGCGCCGAGCTCGAGCTGCAGCTCGAACACGCCAAGATGATCCGCGCCGCCGATCACGCCCACCAGCCCTTCGCCGGCTCGATCCGCGTGCAGGCCTTCGAGGGCATCACCGAAGTCTCGTTCTACACGCCCGACCATCCGCGGCTGCTCTCGCTCATCGCCGGCGCCTGCACCATGTGCGAGGCCTCGATCATCGGCGCGCAGATCTTTTCGACCCGCGACGGCCAGGCCCTCGACACCTTCCGCCTGCGCCGCGCCTTCACCTCCGACGAGGACGAAAAGGTCCGGGCCAACCGCATCATCGAGACGGTGAAGCAGCTGCTGCAGGGCAAGCGGCAGGTGCTGATCGATCTGGGCAAGGACAACCGCCACAACAAGCGGCTCAAACCCTTCACGCTGCCGGCCTCGGTCGAGGTCTCCAACACCCTCAGCGAAAAGTTCACCGTCATCGAGGTCTCGGGCCTCGACCGCACCGGCCTCCTCCACCAGCTGACCCGCGCCATCTCCGATCTCAACCTCACCATCGGCTCGGCGCATATCGGCACCTATGGCGAAAAGGCCGTCGACGTCTTTTACGTCACCGATCTCACGGGCCATAAGATCGAAGGCAAGGGCCGCCAGCGCCAGATCCGCGACACCCTGCTCCGCGTCTTCCAGCCCCTCGCCCCCCACGGCCACGAAGAGCGGCTGCCGAAAGTGGCGAATGGATAGACGGAAACGCCGGGGCAAAGGCCCCCTCACCCGGAGGGCTTCGCCCTCCGACCTCTCCCCCGAGGGAGAGGTGGTGTTGTGGCGCGATCGCCCCCCATCGCACCGCTCCCCTCGGGGGAGAGGTCGGCGCGCCGCGCCGGGTGAGGGGGCCTTCCTGTCCCTGAGGGGTGAGGGGAAGTGACCACCCTCTACCGCAACTTTCTCAATGTCGGGCTGCTGACCACCGGCAGCCGCGTGCTCGGCTTCGTCCGCGATGCGCTGGTGGCGGCGGTGCTCGGCACCGGCCCCGCCGCCGACGCCTATCTCGCCGCCTTCCGCTTCCCCAATCTCTTCCGGCGGCTCTTCGCCGAGGGCGCGTTCAACACGGCGTTCATCCCGCTCTTTGCCAAATCGATCGAGCAGGAGGGGATGGAGCCCGCGCGCCTCTGGGCCGCCCGCATCATGAGCTGGCTCGTCGCCGTGGTGACCGTGGTCACTGTGGTCGCCGAAATCTTCATGCCCTGGGTGCTGGCGCCGTTCGTGCCGGGGTTCCTGTCCGATCCGGGCAAATACGACCTCACGGTGCTGCTCACGCGCATCTGCTTCCCGTACCTGATGTGCATGTCGCTGATGGCGGCTTATGCGGCCATCCTCAACGGCCTCGGCCGCTTCACCGCCGCCGCCTTCGCGCCGATCCTGCTGAACATCGTGATGATCGTGTTCATGGCGCCGCTGGTGCTCTGGCCCAACACCGATGTGCAAACCGCCATCTGGATTGCCGTCGGCACCATCGCCGGCGGCATCGCCCAGCTGGCGCTCGTCTATATCGCCATTCTACGCGCCGGCTTCGTGCCGCGCCTCATGTGGCCGCGCTTCGATGCCGAGGTGCGGCGCTTCTGGGTGCTGGCCATTCCGGCGGTGATCGCCGGCGGCATCACCCAGGTCAACATCTTCGTCGGCACCATCATCGCCTCGTCGGCGGCGAGCGCCATCGCCTACCTCTATTACGCCGACCGGCTCTACCAGCTGCCGCTCGGCATCATCGGCATCGCCATCGGTACCGTGCTGCTGCCGGTCCTGTCGCGGCATCTGAAGGCCGGGCGCGATGCCGAGGCCGATGCCAGCCAGAACCAGGCTCTGCTGATCTCGATGCTGCTCTCGATGCCGGCCGCCACCGCGCTGATCGCGCTCGCCACCCCCATTGTCGCGGTGTTGTTCCAGCGCGGCGCCTTCACCGCCGCCGACACCTATGAGACGGCCCAGACCATGATCTGGTTCTCGGCCGGCCTGCCCGCCTATGTGCTGATCCGCGTGCTCCAGCCCGGCTTTTTCGCCCGCGAGGACACCCGCACGCCCACCGTTTTTGCCGGCATCTCGGTCGTCATCAACATCGCGCTGTCGCTGCTCCTCTTCGGGAGCCTCAAACATGTCGGCATCGCCATCGCCACCTCGGTCGCCGCCTGGGCCAATGCGGTGCTCCTCGCCTGGATGCTCGGCCGCCGCGGGCACTTCCGGCTGAGCCCCGCCGACTGGCGCCGCCACGGCCTCATCATCGTCGCCTCGATCGTGATGGCGGCCGCAGTCTGGGGCCTCGCGCAGCTCTATGCGCCCTCGCTGACCCCCGCCGCGCCGCTCGTCACCCAGCTCGTCGCGCTCACCATCACCATCGTTCTGGGCATGCTCCTCTATTTTGGGCTCGTGCACGTCACCGGCGCCCAGCGTCTCGACCAGTTCTTGAAGCGCCTGCGCCATTCGGAGTAGGAAGCGCCGCCCCGTCCGGAGTTTCCCATGCGTTCCGTTGCCGCCACTGCCCTCTGCCTCGCCACGCTCGCCGCCGCCGCGCCGGCCTTCGCCGACGACAGCGGCCTCGCGCTTTTCGCCCGCGCCTCGGGCGGCATCGCCGAGGGCAGCAAGGTGGTGATGGGCCAGCTCGGGCAGGGGACCGTCGCCACCACCGCCGATGGCGTCTTTTCCGTGACCTTCGCCGACGGCACCGCAAGCCTCACCTACACCGAGCCCAAACCCTGCGTGTTCCACCAGCACATGGACATGCCGGGCCAGTCGGGGGTGGCCGAGATCGAGTTCGACCTCAACAAGGCCAAGTCCTTCATCTACGGCGACCAGGGCCTCTACCAGGGCCTCTACAACGTCACCATCGATTTGCAGGGCGACGAGGACATCGTGCACTCGACCGCCGCCGACGGCACGGTCAACGTCCTCTCGCCCAGCGCCGCCATCATCTCGTCCTTCACCAAGGACGACCTGACCGCCGCCGCGACCGCTCTGGCCAAGCTCTGCCCCGGCGCCGCGCCCTGAGCCCGCTTGCGCCCGAAGGGGCCGGGCGCTAGAGCCAGCCCGAACCTTCGGATCGAGCCATGCCCTTCACCCCGCGCGTCTTTTCCGGCATCCAGCCCTCGGGCGAGCTGCACCTGGGCAACTATCTGGGCGCCATCAAGCGCTTCGTGCCGCTGCAAAAGCAGTACGCGTGCATTTACTGCGTCGTTGACGAGCACGCGATCACCGTCTGGCAGGAGCCCGATGCGCTCCGCAACGCCACCCGCGAGGTGGCCGCGGCCTACGTCGCGGCGGGTGTCGATCCCAAGGCCCACATCGTCTTCAACCAGTCCCGCGTGCACCAGCACGCCGAGCTCGCCTGGGTGTTCAACTGCGTCGCCCGCATGGGCTGGATGAACCGCATGACGCAGTGGAAGGACAAGACCGCCGGCAAGAACGCCGAGGCGGAATCGCTCGGCCTCTTTGCCTATCCCTCGCTGATGGCCGCCGACATCCTGCTCTACAAGGCGACCCACGTGCCCGTCGGTGAGGACCAGAAGCAGCATCTTGAGCTGACCCGCGACATCGCGGCCAAGTTCAACAACGACTTCGCCGCCTCGATCGAAGAGCAGGGGCTCGATGCCGACTACTTCCCCATCACCGAGCCGGTGATCACCGGCCCCGCCACCCGCGTGATGTCGCTGCGCGACGGGTCAAAGAAGATGAGCAAGTCCGACGCCTCGGACCAGTCGCGCATCCTCCTGATGGACGACGCCGACGCCATCAGCAAGAAGATCAAGCGCGCGACGACCGATCCCGAGCCGCTCCCGTCCGAGGAAAAGGGTCTCGCCGGGCGGGGCGAGGCCGACAACCTCGTGGGCATCTACGCCGCGCTCTCCGACACCACCAAGGCCGATGTGCTCAAGCAGTATGGCGGGCAGGGCTGGGGCGCTTTCAAGCCGGCCCTCGCCGACCTCGCGGTTGCCAAGCTCACCCCCATCGCCGGCGAAATCCGCCGCCTGATGGCCGATCCCGCCACCATCGACGCCTTCATGGCCGACGGCGCGGCCCGGGCCGGGGTGATGGCGGAAAAGACCATGGGCGAAGTCCGCCGCATCGTCGGCTTCCTGCGCTAGGCGGCCGCGGCCCGCGCCTTGAGCGCGCGCTGGTTCGAGCCGTAGATCGTGTCGCGCGCCGGTGCCGTGCCGGCCCCGATATGGCTGATCCAGGCCTCGGTCGAGAGCACCGCGGCAAAGCGCGGTGGCACTGCCGACGCTGTTGGCATAGGGCACCGAGCCGGTCGCATCGCTCAGGAACTCGACGTCGAACCCCATGTGCAGCGCATGGACGATCGTCGCCATGTCGCAGTTGTGCGTCATGTAGCCGGCAATGGTGATCGTCTCGATGCGGTTGG
>CAYRZM010000176.1:0-1831 GCA_964428685.1 uncultured Devosia sp.
ATTTATCTATGCGGCGACGCCGCATCCGGTACCGCGCCTGGCACCGCGGCACGCGCGAAATGGACCTCGTCCTCGGCCCGTTTGCCGATGCGCATGTCGATGGCTTCGGACCGGCGGAACTCGACCGGCTCGAGTCCCTTATGGACGAGGCGGACACCGACCTCCTCAAGTGGGTGATGGGCCAGGAACCGCCGCCGCCTTCGGCGGACGCGGCGCTGCTGCGGACCATCATCGATCATCGACTGAGCAGAGCATGACCGAACTCACGCGTCCCACCCGAACCATCGTCAACGTGCCCGACGGCATGCAGCCGGTCGTGCTGGCACGGCTGGTCGAGAGCCGGCTGGGCGCGGCGCCCGCCGCGCCGGTGGCCGCCGTGTTCGTAGCGCGCGACGGAAGGCGGCTGCAGCGCATGGAAGACGTGCTGCGGACGATGCTGCCGGGGCACACGATCCTCACGTTGCCGGCGTGGGACTGCCTGCCCTACGATCGCGTGTCGCCCAACGGCGTCACCATCGCGGCGCGGATGACGACGCTCGCGGCGCTCGCCGACCCGGCGACGCGTGGCGCGATCGTGCTCACGGCGGTCAACGCGCTGATCCAGAAGCTGCCGCCGCGCGATGTGGTCGAAGGCATGAGCTTTGCGGCGCGGCCGGGACAGGTGGTCGACAGCGAGCGACTGATCCACTGGGCGGCGCACAACGGCTACCTCCGCGTGCCGACCGTGCGCGAGACCGGCGAATACGCGGTCCGCGGGGGACTCGTCGACCTCTATCCCGCGAGCATGACAACGCCGCTGCGCTTCGACTTCTTCGGCAAGGCGCTGGAATCGATCCGCACCTTCGATCCGGGCACGCAGCGCACCACGGGCAACCTCGAGTCCATCGCGCTCGCGCCGATGAGCGAGGTGCTGCTCAACGACGACACCATTAAGCGCTTTCGCGCCCGCTACACCGCCGCGTTCGGCGGCAACACCGCCGGCGATCCGCTCTATGGCGCCATCAGCGCCGGGCAGCGCTTCCCAGGCCACGAGCACTGGCTCGGCTTCTTCTACGATCATCTCGACCGCCTCTCGGACCATGCCGGCGACGCGCCCTTTGTCTTCGACGAGCAGGTGCGCGAGGCGTTCGCCGACCGGCAGACGCAGATCAAGGACTACTACGAGGCCCGCGAGGCCGCGCGGACCGACAAGAAGCTCGCGGTCGCGGGCGCGCCGTACAATCCGGTCGCACCCGACGTGCTCTACGAGATGGAGGGGCACCCCTATCGGCTCGGCCCGGGCGCGGCGGTGCAGCTCTCGGCGTTCGCGCATCCCGACGAGAGCCACACCGAAGATGCCGGCGGCCGGCTGGTCCACAACTTTGCCGCCGAGCGGCAGGCGCAGGACGTCAATCTCTTTGCCGCGGTGGTCGATCTCCTGCAGCGCGAGAGCCGGCGCGGACGCCACACCGTCATCGCCTGCTGGTCCGACGGCTCACGCGACCGCATGGCGCAATTGCTGGGCGATCACGGGCTCCGGCATCCACGGCTGGCGGAAAACTGGAACGACGCCATCACCACGGCGCCGGCCGTCACGGCACTCGCCGTCCTGCCGCTCGAGAACGGGTTCGAGACCGATGATCTTGTCGTTCTGTCCGAGCAGGACATCCTCGGCGAGCGGCTGCTCCGGCCGCAGCGGCGCAAGAAGGCGGCGGACGCGCTGACGGAGGCGACGAGCCTGTCGGCGGGCGACCTTGTCGTCCACGTCGACCATGGGATCGGCCGCTTCCTCGGCCTCAAGCAGATCGAGGCGATGGGCGCGCCGCACGACTGCGTCGAAATCCAGTATGCC
>CAYRZM010000177.1:0-5132 GCA_964428685.1 uncultured Devosia sp.
CCGATCTCCTTGGCCGTGCGCTTGGCGTCGTCCTCGGTCGCGACTTCGCCCTTGGAGCCGGGGACCACGGGGATGCCGAGCTCGACCGCCGTCTGCTTGGCGGTGATCTTGTCGCCCATGATCTGGATGTGGTGCTCCGACGGGCCGATGAAGGTGACCTTGTGCTCCTTGAGGATGCGGGCGAAGCGCGCATTCTCGCTCAAAAAGCCGTAGCCCGGGTGCACGGCGTCGGCGCCGGTGATCTCGCAGGCGGCGACGATCGAGGGAATGTTGAGGTAGCTGTCGCGCGCAGGAGGCGGGCCGATGCAGACGCTCTCGTCGGCCATGCGGACATGCATGGCGTTGCGGTCGGCGGTCGAATAGACGGCGACTGTCGAGATGCCCAACTCCTTGCACGCGCGCAGCACGCGGAGCGCGATCTCGCCCCGGTTTGCGATCAGGACCTTCTGGAACATTACTCGATGACCGCGAGCGGCTGGCCGTATTCGACCGGCGAGGCGTCGGAGACGAGGATGCGCGCGATGGTGCCCGACTTGTGCGCCGGGATCTGGTTCATCGTCTTCATCGCCTCGATGATGAGGATCGTCTGGCCCTCGGAGACGCGGGCGCCAACGGCGACGAAAGCGGGCTTGCCGGGCTCGGGCGAGAGATAGGCGGTCCCGACCATCGGCGAGGTGAGGGTGCCCGGATTGGATGCAAGGTCATCGGCGGGGGCGGACTTGGCCGGAGCGGCGCCTGCCGAGGTGGCAGCGGTGGCCGGCGCGGGCGCCGCCATCGGCGCGGCGGCGGGGACCATCACCTGCTGCACGCCCGACGCGTAGGAGCGCGTGACGCGAACGCGCAGATCCTCGCGCTCGATCTCGATTTCGGCGAGGTTCTGCTCGTTGAGCAATTCGGCAATGGCACGGATCAGGGCCTGATCCGCGGGCGTGTCCTTGGTCATCGCTTTGCCTCCCTTGGGCACGTGTTCTTCTTTGATGGACGGCCGCGGGATCAGGCCGAAAGCCGCTCGGCGAGAGCCTCGAGGGCAAGCCTATACCCCGTCATGCCGAGGCCGCAAATAACCCCCGCCGCCACCGCAGAGACATACGAAAAGTGGCGGAATTCCTCGCGCGCATGGATATTGCTGAGGTGCACCTCGATGGTCGGGATGCCCACGGCGCTGATCGCATCGCGGATGGCGACCGAGGTGTGCGAGTAGCCGCCGGGATTGAGGACGATTCCGTCCTTCTTGCCGTAAGCGCCTTGAATCCACTCGCAGATTTCGCCTTCGCGACTGGTCTGCCGGCACTCGACCGCAAGCTTCAGCCGCTTGCCCTCCGCCACGCACATCGCCTCGAGCTCGGCGAGAGTCTGCGAGCCGTAGGTCTTGGGCTCGCGGATGCCCAGCATGTTGAGGTTGGGGCCGTTGATGACGAGGACGCGCTTGCTGGCCATGATCGAAGGGTTTTGCCCGCCCGGCCGGACCGGCGCAAGGCGCAGAGCCCACAATTGCACGGGATTTCGGGCCGGGACGCCTCAGCCGGCAGCCGTGGTGAAGCCGCACTCGGCGCAGCGGTAGCCGCCGTCGCCGGCCTCGTCCATGCGGTAGATATGGGGCGACCCGCAGGACGGGCAGTGATCGAGAGCCTGCCCGCGAAGCTGATGGTATTCGGCCGCGCGCAGGACGAACTCGACGGCAAGCAGCGCCGTGCCGACATCCGCCCGGCTCGCCGCTTCCGCCGAACGCAGCTGCGCGATCAGCCGGGCGGTGTCGAGGACGCGCGCGGCGAGGAAGGCGGCGCCGAGACCATTGCTGACCGCGCTTGCCGGATCGACATGGGCCAGCGCCTGGCTGGTGAGGGTGAGGATCGTCAGCCGGTCGCAATCCTGGCCGAGGCCATGCAGATTGGTCGCTTCGTCAATGGCGGCGCGCGCCGCCGCGAAATCGTAGCCCGACCCGTGCCCCACCCGCGCCGTCCCCTCTCCGGTGCTTCGTGCCGGACGACTATACGCACTATCACGGGCTTGTGAAGATCAGGTGTTCAGCCGGTTGGGGACGTGCCGGCCGCCGGGCAATCCGTCGATCCGCAGGCCCGCACATTGGCGATCTTGGCGCGGAGCCGGTCGACATCCATGGCCCCGGGGATCACCTCGTCGCCGAGGATGTAAGTCGGGGTGCCCGAGATGCCGAGCGCCTTGGCGAGATCGTAGCTCTGCTGGACGACGTCGGCCGTGTGCTTGGAATTCATGTCGAGCATGAGCTCCACCCGATCGCCGCCGACGGCCTGCGCGACCTGGAGGGCCTGATCGGCGCCCACCGATCCGGCCCGCATCGAGAACAGCTTCTGATGGAAATCCCAGTAGTTGATCTTGGGGTTTTCGCTGACCAGCACGGCGATCCGGGCGGCATCGACCGATCCGGAAGACAGGATCGGGAACTGCTTGAGGATGATCTTGAGGTTGGGGTCGTCCGCGATCAACTGCGCCATGTCGGGCAGGGCCTGCCGGCAATAGACGCAGTTGTAGTCGAACATTTCTACCAGGGTGACGTCGCCCCTGGGATTGCCGAGCACCACGTCGTCGGCCCCCTGGTAGATCTGGGCGGAGTGAGCGTCGATCGAGTCCTTTTCGGCCTTGCGCTGGGCGACCTGCTGCTGCTCGGCCAGCTTTTCGTTGGCGCGCTGGAGGATCGTCGGATCGCTCAGAAGATAGTCCTCGATCACCTGGCCGATGGCGGCCTTGTCGATTCCGGGCGTCGAGGCGCTTGCCTTGTCCTGCTGCAGCATCTGCGCCACGACCGCGCGCACGTCGCTGTCGCCGAGTGTTGCCGGCTGCGGCCGGAGCAGCGACACGCCGAGCCCGCCGGCGAGCATCCCCACCAGGGCAACGAGAACGAAACTCAGGCGCGACATGGGCACTCCGGGCAATGGCGGCGGCACGCTAGCATCCGAGACGTGAAGCACGCCTTAGCCGGCGAAATCAATTTCTGTTGAGACAACCGGCACATGGGGCTAGGCGAGGGGATCGGGATGGCGACGGATCTATGACGACCGACAGCGGCACCGGCTTGGCGCCTTTCTACTCGCTCGAGATCAACGCGCTGGCGCGCCGGCTCGAAGCACGGGGCCGCGACATCTGCTTTCTCGAGCAGGGCCAGCCCGCCGCGCCGCCCGCCCCGCGCGTGATCGAGGCGGTGCGGGCGGTGGTCGACCGGCCGCAGCCCTACACCCCCTTCGCCGGAGTGCCGGCGCTGCGCGAGGGGCTCGCGCGATATTACGCGGAGCAGCACCGGGTGACCGTGGCGCCCGACGCCATCATGGCGACGATGGGCTCGTCGGCGGGGTTCATCCTCGCCTTTCTCGGGGCGTTTGCGCCGGGCGCCCGTATTGCCGTGACCCGGCCGGGCTACCCCGCCTATCTCAACACGCTCGCCGGGCTCGGCTTTTCGGCGGTGGAAATCCCGGTGACGGCGGGGGAGGGGTGGCACCTCACGCCCGAAGCGATCGTGGCGGCGCACGGCCGCCAGCCGTTCGATGGGCTCTTGCTCGCGTCGCCCGCCAACCCGACGGGCGCGGCGCTGTCGCGCGAGCGGCTCGGGGCGATCATCGCTGCCTGCCGCAGCCTCAAGGTGCGGTTCATCTCGGACGAAATCTATCACGGGCTCGATTTCCGCGGGCCCTCGGTCAGCGCGCTCGAGTTCTCGCCCGACGCGATCGTCATCAACAGCTTTTCCAAATACTACTGCATGACCGGCTGGCGCATCGGCTGGATGGTGCTGCCCGAGGCCGTGCGGCGGCGCACCGAAATCCTGCAGCAGAACCTCTTCATCGCGGCCCCGACGCTGAGCCAGGTGGCGGCCATCGCGGCGCTCGGCGAGCGCGACTATTACGAGGTGCAGAAGGCCCACTACGCCCAGAACCGGCCGCTGCTGGTCGCGGGCCTGCGCGCGCTCGGCTTCGGCGTCGACGAGGGAGACGGGGCGTTCTACGCCTATGCGGATGCGAGCCGCTTCACCAACGACTCGCTCGCCTTTTCGCGCGAGCTGCTGGGGGTGGCGGGCGTGGCGACCACGCCCGGCGTCGATTTCGACCGCGTCAACGGCCATCGCTTCGTGCGCTTCTCCTACGCCGGCAGCCGGCAGACGATCGAGACGGCGCTCGAGCGGATGGCCGGGTTCCTGAAGCGCTAGGGAGGGCGAAATCCAGAGCAAGGACATTGCCCGGCTCGACCGCATTCTGGGCTTGCTCGGCTCTTCCCACGACGGCGAGCGGGCGTCGGCCGCCAAGGCGGCCGACGCGTTCATCAAGAAGCACAAGCTCAACTGGCGGGACGTGATCGAGGGCCGCGCGGCGGCCACACCCGCAAAGAAGGCGCGGCCGCGCAAGGAGATCGGCGTCGACTACCTCGAGGCGGCGGAATCCCGCATCCGCCAGCTGCAGGCCCACAATCTGCGGCTCGAGCGGCAGATCCGGCTGCTCAAGGAGAAGCTGGAGGGCGAGTAGCCGGCACGCGCGCGCGACTGCGACGCCGTTCTAGGCCTCGGACGGCGCGAAGACGCGGAGGCGGTGTCCGTCGGGGTCGGCGGCGGTGAAGGTGAAGCCGAAATCCATCTGCGTCGGCTCCTGCAGGATCTTGAGCCCAAGCCTGGACCAGGCGTCGCGCGTCATGGTGACGGTGATCGAGTTCTCAACCGGAAAGCCGATCTCGGTGCCGCCCGGCAGCGTGGCGCGGGGCTCGACGTCGTCGCGCGCCCAGAGGCCGAGCGACAGCCCGCCCGGAAATGCAAACATGGCAAAATTCTTCGAGGATTCGACCGGCTCGACGCCGAATAGCTTGGCGTAGAGCGCCGCCGATTTGGACGCATCGGCGACGTAGGCGAGGATCATGTTGGGATTGGCGGTCATGGCGATCACTCCGTGATGAACGATCGGGAGATGCGCCTGGGCGCTGTCAGATTGCGGCAGCAGCCGCGAGGTTCACGGATTGGCTTCCTGCGCGCTCTGCCAGCTGGCGCGCTCGGCATCCATGCGCTCGCGCCATTCCTTGAGCAGCGCATGGCGGCGGCGGGGCAGGCGCTCGCCGGTGGCGGCGGCGGTGGCGATGCGGTCGATGCGGAAATGGCGGAAATCGTCGCGCAGCTCGCACCAGGC
>CAYRZM010000178.1:0-5639 GCA_964428685.1 uncultured Devosia sp.
AGCGGGGGAGGGACTTGAACCCCCGACCCCAGGATTATGATTCCCGTGCTCTAACCAGCTGAGCTACCCCGCCAGGGCGCGCCTTCTTAGGGAGGGGCCGGTGGAGTGTCAAGCAGCGCGCCCGGCCCGCGCCGCGAAGGCTCCGCCGTGCCGCACGCTGTCGCCGCGGCGGTCGATGAACGCCTTCACCGCGCGCAGATCCGCTTCGAACCGCTTGCGCTCTTCGGCGGCCCGCTCGCGCTCGGGAATACGCAGCAGGTACGACGGGTGCACCGTCACCATCAGCGTCGCGCCATCGGGCAGCTCGAGCTTCTTGCCGCGCAGCGAGGTGATCGACGCCGCCTTGCCCATCAGCGCCTGCACCGCCGTCGCGCCGAGCGCCACGACCAGCTTGGGCCGCACGAATTCGCGTTCGAGATTGAGCCAGAACTGGCACGCCTGGATTTCACCGGTGTTGGGCTTCTGGTGGATGCGCTTCTTGCCCCGCGGCTCGAACTTGAAATGCTTGACCGCATTGGTGACATAGACCCGCTGCCGGTCGATCCCGACCGCTTCGAGCGCACGATCGAGCACCTGCCCGGCCGGCCCGACGAACGGCTTGCCCGCAAGATCCTCCTGGTCGCCCGGCTGTTCGCCCACGAACATGACTTCCGCCATCTCGGGTCCTTCGCCGAACACCGCCTGCGTTGCATGCTCGTAGAGGGGACACCGATGGCAGCCCTGAACGGCGGCGCGCGCCGCGGCCAGCGAAACGATCTCGGCTCTGTCGTCCATCGTGTTCTCCTTCGGAGGAGCAATCATTTCGGACACCGGATGGTTGCGCGCCTCCATCTTCTGCCGCGCCATCTCGCGCATATCGGCGCAGAGCTTGTAGAGCCGCGCCACGTCCGGGTCCGACCGCGCGCCGAGCAGCGCATGATCCTTCTGGAGCCGAAACAGCAGGCGATAGAGGAGGCCAAACCGCGCCGGGTCCCGATGGAACAGCGCAACCTTGGCGAGGTCGATGAACCGCTGCGGCACCACGCCGACCGCACGCCCGGTGATAACCGGCGCATCCTCGAAGAGCCCGCCCAGGAGGTCGGTGTCGCCTTCCGTCCACGTCACCGCCCCGGGCGGCGTGCCCGTGAGCAGCAGCCCGCGCGCCGCGGCGCGCCACTCGCCGAAATCCTGCCCGTTGCGCAACCGAACCGCGACCATTTGTTCATGTTATGTTCTTCTCCGTCCGTTGCCAAATGAAAAGAGCCCGGGCGGGAGACCCGGGCTCTATCAGGCGCGGCAGGAGGCGGCGGTTCCGCGCCCGAAACCGTCAGTCGGCAGGCGCGAGGCTCGGCTTGCCGCTGTCGGGAGCGTCTCCCACGGCCTTGCCGTCGCCGGCATGATCCGGCGCCAGCAGCGCCGCGAGCTTCACCATCTGCACGAACTCCGCGCGGTAGCCGTCCGGGTCGGCCCCTTTGGCGCCATTGGCGAGGTCGACGATCTGGCTCCAGCCCATCGTCTCGCCATAGGCCGATCCGCGCAGCTTCTGCCCGAAGGCGGCGACCGCCGCGGCGAAGCGCTGGTCGTTGCCGGCCGCGGCCAGGTCCCGCACCACGAGGTTGGGCGTGATCGGCGCGCTGATCAGCTTGCTCACGTCGCCGTCGGGTGCCTTGTAGCGGATCTTTAGGTAGCCGAGCTCGGTCGCAATTCCCTCGGGCGGCGTCGAGGCGGCGCCATAGCGGAGCGGATCGACCAGCTCGCCGTCCGACCCGGCCGGCGTGATCTCATAGAGCGCCGTTACGGTGTGGCCCGCCCCGATCTCGCCGGCATCCACGGCGTCGTTGTTGAAGTCCTCGCGGTTGAGCGCCCGGGTCTCGTAGCCGATCAGCCGGTATTCGCTCACCTGCACCGGATTGAACTCCACCTGCACCTTCACGTCCTTGGCGATGGTGACGAAGTTGGCGCCTGCTTCTTCGACCAGCACTTTCTGCGCCTCGTGCAGATTGTCGATGTAGCTGGCATTGCCGTTGCCGTTCTGCGCCAGCGCCTGCATCAGGGCATCGTCGAGGTTGCCGCGTCCGAAGCCGAGGACGCTCAGGAAGATGCCCTCGTCGCGCTTGGTCTTGATGAAGGTCTTGAGTTGGTCCGGCGTGTCGATGCCGACATTGAAGTCGCCATCGGTCGCAAGGATCACGCGATTGACTCCGTTGGCGATCCGGCTCTGCGCCGCCACCTGGTAGGCGAGCTCGATCCCTTCGGCGCCGGCGGTCGATCCGCCGGCCTCGAGATTGTCGAGCGCCGAGAGGATCGCCGCCTTGTCGCCCGCCTTGGTCGGCGGCAGCACGACACCGGCCGAACCCGCATAGGTGACGATCGACACCGTATCGGTCGGCATGAGGTTGTCGACGAGGAGCCCAAAACTGCGCTTGAGCAGCGGCAGCTTGTTGGGCTCGTCCATCGACCCCGAGGTGTCGATGAGGAATGTCAGATTCTCCGGCTGCCGCGCCGCCGGCGGTGGCTCGTAGCCTTTGATGCCGATCTCGAGCAGCTCTGTTTTCTTGTTCCACGGCGTCGGGATCACCGCCATCGTCGCCTTGAACGGCGTGTCGGCCGTCGCCGGGGCCGGATAGTCATACGGGAAATAGTTGATCATCTCCTCGAGGCGCACCGCATCGGGCTCGGGCAGCGAGCCGGATTCGATCAGGCCGCGCGCATAGGAATAGGACGCCGTATCGACGTCGATCGAGAACGTCGACACCGGATCGTCGGCGACGACCTTCAGCCGGTTCTCGTCGAACTTCTGGAATGTATCACCCGAAGGCTGTGTCGCGGCATAGCCGAGCGCTCCGGCAGTTGCGGGCATCGGCGCCGGCATCGCCGCGAGATCGGCCCCCTCGTTGGAATCAACCGGCATCAGATCGGCCTCTCCCTCCTCGTCGGCAGGAGCAGTCTGAGCGACGGCATCGGCAGCCGGCGGAGGTGCTTCGACATTCGCCTTCGCGGTCGGCATCGCAATCGTCGTTACCTGTCGCGTTGCCAGCCCGCCCGTCGACTGCAGCTTGAGCTCCGTCTTGGCGGTGTCGTCCGGTGCCGCCGGCACGTTGGCCGACGTGGCGACGACGCTCGTCACCACATCCTTGTCGGGTACCGCCGGCTTGGCGGCAGCGATCGACACCTGCCCACCGGGAACGACCGGCGGCTGCACGGTCGGTGCCGTGCTCGTGTAGAGCTGCGTTCCAAGCGGCAACAGCACCAGCGCCGCGACGGCCGTGCCCAGTCCCGCAAGTCCGGTGGCGAGGCTCCAGCGGTTGAGCCATCGTGGGCTCGTCGCCGATCCCCGGTGCGCGCTCTTTGCGTGCGCCGCATCGAAGGCCACCATCGCCGCGTTCAGCGCGAGCTTCCTGGCTTCGGGCGAGGCGGGTTCGCTGCGCAGGGTCTTGAGCTTCAGCAGGGCTTCATCGGTCATCTCGTCGTCCTTCATCACAAAAGGCCCCTGAGGGTCTTTTTGGCTTCGTGTATGTGCCAGGAGACGGTTGCCTCCTTGCATCCCATGATCTCTGCCGCCGCCGCGTGGTTCATCTCCTCCGCGTAGACCAGCATGATCGCTTCGCGCTGTTTTTCAGGCAGGGCGCTGACTGCTGTCCAAAGTTCCCGTGCCGCTGTGGCCTCCTCCTGTCCGCCCGGATCGTCCTCCGGATGCACCAGTGAAAATGCGTCGATGTTGCGCTCGCGGCGCCCCTTCGAGCGCTGCATGTCGCGCACCATGTTGAGCGTCACGCGGTAGAGCCAGCTGGTGAAGGCCGAGCGCCCGTCGAACTGCTGGATCGCGGTGGCGAGCTTGATGCAGACCTCCTGCGCGATGTCTTCAGCGTCCGACTTCCGGCCCGACCACTTGCAGGCCGTGCGGTAGATGAAATCGTAGTGCTCGGCGACCAGCTCCGCGAACGCTTGGCGGTCGCCGCCCTTGGCGCGGCTGACCAGGGTCAGGTCGCCCGACGGGGCCGGCCGCGGCGGCGCCTGTGTGGATTCAGCTGTCAATACAAACGACCCGCTCACCCGTGAGACCCATGAATTGGCATCTTTGCCAATGAGACGCCACTGTCCGGGGGATTCTTGGGTCGGAGCCTCGTGTTTTCTCGCAGCGCCCTCCGCCGCGACGCCGCGTCCCTTCCACGAGCCGTTGCGGAAGGCTACATAGCCCTCATGACCGACCCGCAGCCGCCGCTCTCGCCCTGGGCGATGACACCCGCCCGCATCACCATCCTGGTGCTCGGGGTGCTGGCGGTGCTGTTCATCGTCGGCGGCATCATGGGCGGCGTCAGCAACTACCAGGCGCTGCACGAATCCGCCGATCCCGCGCTCAGCGCGAGCGTGCCATGAGCACCGATCCGGCCCCGCGCAGCCAGCCGCGCCCCGGGCAGCTCACGCCGGCGCACGTCCCGCTGATCCTCTTGGGCGCGCTCCTGATCCTGGCCGTCGCCCTCGGCATGGCCGCCGGCATCGTCGGGCCGGGCATGCTGCACCAGCCGGTGCCCTCGCCCTCCGACGCGATCACCATCCCCTGAGGCCGGTCAGGCGACAAGCGCCTGCGGCACCGCCTCGGCGATGAAGCCGCCGCCGAGCACTTCGCTCTCGTCGCTCTCGTCGGCGTAGAACACACAGGCCTGCCCGGGCGAGATCCCGTATTCGCCGGCGAACAGCGTCACGAACACCTCGCCCTCGATCGTCTGTACGGCGCCCTGCTGCGGCGGCCGCGTCGAACGCACCTTGACCTCGACCGGCAGCCCGTTGCCTCCGATCGCCGACGCGAGCGGCGCATCGCCGAGCCAGTTGACGTCGCGCAGGCGCACCCGGCGCGTCATCAGCGCCTCGCGTGGGCCGACGATCACCCTGCCGGCCTTGTGGTCGAGCTTCACCACATAGAGCGGCGCCTCGGCCGCGATGCCGAGCCCCTTCCGCTGGCCGACCGTGTAGTTGACGATCCCCTCGTGCCGGCCGAGCACGCGGCCGTCGAGATGGACGATCTCGCCGCCCGCATGCGCCTCGGGATGCATCCGGCGGATCACGTCGGAGTACTTGCCCTGCGGCACGAAGCAGATGTCCTGGCTGTCGTGCTTGTCGGCCACCTCGAGCCCGAGCTCGCGCGCCAGGGCCCGCACCGCCGGCTTCTCCATCCCGCCCAGCGGGAAGCGCAGGAAATCGAGCTGCGCCTGCGTCGTCGCAAACAGGAAATAGCTCTGGTCGCGGCTCGCATCGGCCGGCCGGAACAGCCGCCGCCGGCCATCGACCAGCTTGCTCTGCACATAGTGGCCGGTGGCGAGCACGTCGGCGCCGAGCTCCTGCGCCACCTCCATCAGGTCGACGAACTTCACCGACTGGTTGCACGCGATACACGGCACCGGTGTCTCGCCCTGCCGGTAGGCATTGGCGAACGGCGCGATCACCGCCTCGCGGAAGCGCTGCTCGTAGTCGAGCACGTAGTGCGGAATGCCGAGTGCCGCCGCGACCCGACGCGCGTCGTGAATGTCCTGCCCGGCGCAGCACGCGCCCTTGCGGTGCGTCGCTTCGCCATGGTCGTAGAGCTGCAGGGTGACGCCCACCACGTCGTAGCCCTCTTTGGCGAGCATGCCCGCCACCACGGAGCTGTCGACGCCACCGGACAT
>CAYRZM010000179.1:0-7904 GCA_964428685.1 uncultured Devosia sp.
CGACATTGGGCTCAGCGAAGGTGTGGGCATAAAGGAACGCCAGCAAGCCAGCGATGACGCCGCAGATCATGCCGCGGACGAGAAATGTTCTGGCCACGCGCGCCTCCCGTCAGTGGCAGGGGAAGCCGAGCATGTGCCGGCCGTCGTGGACGAACTCGTGCACATACATGCCGGAAATCAGGGAGGTTGCCCCCTCTTCGGCGCCGACGAAGTAGATGGCGATCAGCGCCAGCAGCCCGGCGAAGACGATCCAGGGCAAAAGTTCGCGGAGGGGGATCGGGGTTTGCGCCGCTTCCGGCGCCAAAGCGATGTCGGACATCATTGCTCCTTGGGATTGCGCGTCCCGTTGAGGTTCATGTGATGCCGTGGCCGGGTCTGACTTCCAACACGCCTTGCGGGCGTTCATCGGTTACAGTGGCGCGACCGCGCGGGATTTCCACCCGCTTCCGAGTCCACGACGTACCAGCGGACTATGCGCCCGCCAGCGCAAGCGTCAAGCTATTCTGCGGCGGTTGCCGCGCCCTGCCGCGCCGGGCGCTGCACGCGGATCTCTTCGGCGACGAGGAAGGCGAGCTCGAGCGACTGGCTCGCATTGAGGCGCGGGTCGCAATAGGTGTGGTAGCGGTCCTTGAGGCTGCCTTCGCTGACGGTCGCAAAGCCGCCGCCGGTGCATTCGGTGACATCGTCGCCGGTCATCTCGATGTGGATGCCGCCGGCATAGGTGCCCATCTGCCGATGCACCTGGAAGAAGGAGTGCACCTCGCTCAACACCTTGTCGAAGGGCCGGGTCTTGTAGCCGTTGTGCGCCTTGATGGTGTTGCCGTGCATCGGGTCGGAGCACCAGACGACGGTGCGGCCGGCCTTCTGCACGGTCTCGATGACGCGCGGCAGATGCTCCTTCACCTTGTCGGAGCCGAAGCGGCAGATGAGCGTGATGCGGCCGGCTTCGTCGGTGGGATTGAGCCGGTCGAGCAGGCGCAGCAGGTCGTCGCTGGCGAGCGAGGGGCCGCATTTGATGCCGATGGGGTTTTTGATGCCGGCGAAATACTCGACATGGGCGGCGTCGGGCTGGCGGGTGCGATCGCCGATCCAGAGCAGGTGGCCCGAGGTCGCGTACCAGTCGCCGGTGATCGAGTCGCGCCGGGTCAGCGCCTCCTCGTAGCCCAGCAGCAGTGCCTCGTGGCTGGTGTAGAACCGCGTTTCGCGCAGCTGCTGCGTGTTGTCGGCGGTGAGACCCAGGGCGCGCATGAAATCAATGGCATCGTCGATCTTCTTCGCCACTTCCTCGAAGCGCGGAAAGGCGGCGGAGTCCTTCATGAAGCCCATCGTCCATTCGTGGACGCGGGCGAGGCTCGCATAGCCGCCCGAGGCAAAGGCACGGAGCAGATTGAGCGTCGCGGCCGACTGACGATAGGCGAGCAGCAGCCGCTCCGGATCGGGCGTCCGCGCCTCGGTCGTGAAGCCGATGTCATTGATGATGTCGCCGCGATAGGAGGGCAGCGTGACGCCGTCGATGGTCTCGGTATCGGACGAGCGCGGCTTGGCGAACTGGCCCGCGATGCGGCCGACCTTGACCACGGGCTTCCCCGCCGAATGGGTCAGGATCACCGCCATCTGCAGGAAGACGCGGAAGAAGTCGCGGATATGGTCAGCGCCGTGCTCGGCAAAACTCTCGGCGCAATCGCCGCCCTGCAGCAGGAAGGCCTCGCCGCGCGCGACCTCGGCCAGCTGGGTCTTGAGCTCGCGTGCTTCGCCGGCAAAAACCAGCGGTGGAAAACTCGCGAGCTGCTTTTCAGCTCCCGCCAGCCGCTCGGCATCGGGATAGGCCGGGACCTGCGAAATCGGCTTTTGCCGCCAGCTTTGCGGGCTCCAGCTCTGCGGGGTCATGTCAGTTCCTCTCAGGCCGGGCGGTGTATCAAGTCCGGCGGGGCGCGGTCAAACCTTGGCGCCGCCGCGATAGGTGTAGCTGGGGCTCTTGAAGGTCACGAGCTCCTCGGCGGCAGTGGGATGCATGGCGATGGCCCGGTCGAAGTCGGCTTTGGACGCCGCCATGGCCATCGGGACCGCGGCCATCTGGACGAGGTCGGCGGCGCCGGGCCCAAGGATGTGGACGCCCAGCACCCTGCCCCCGTCGGCTTCGGTGATCAGCTTCATCATCATGCGCTCCGCAGTGGCCGAGAGCGTGTTGATCATCGGGCGAAAGCGGGCGACGTAGACATCGATGTCGCCGTGGGTGGCCGCGTCGGCCTCGGTCAGCCCGATCGTGGCGACTTCCGGCTCGGCAAACACCGCGGTGCCGACGAGCGAGTGATCGACGGCCTGCGGGTTGTCGTTGAACAGCGTCTCGGCGACGTACCAGCCCTCGCGCACGGCGAGCGGCGTGAGCTGCAACCGGCCCGTCACGTCGCCGACGGCGTAGATCGAGGGCACGTTGGTGCGCGAATAGGCGTCGACGGGGATCGAGCCGTCAGCGTTAAGGGTCACGCCCGCGCTGTCCAGCCCCAGTCTTGCGGTGTTCGCACGGCGGCCGATGGCGAACATCACGGCCCCGAACGGGGCATCGACGCCGTCGGAGAAATGCGCAATCACGTCGGTGCCGCGCTTTTCGAGCCCGCGGATGGTGGTCTCATAGATGCGGCGGATGCCGCGCTGCTCAAATCCCGCATCGAGGCCAAGGCGCAGGTCCTCGTCGAACCCCCGGAGCAGGCGCTCGCCGCGATAGACGATGGTCGTGTCCACGCCGAGGCCGGCAAAGATCGTCGCGAATTCGGCCGCCACGTAGCCGCCGCCATCGATCAGGATCGAATGCGGAAGCCTGTCGAGATGGAACGCCTCGTTGGAGGTGATCCCGAGTTCCTTGCCCGGAATGTCCGGAAGAGTCGGGTGGCCGCCCGTGGCGACGAGAATGTATTTGCCAGTGATGGTGCGGCCGGCCTTCTCGAGCCGCACGCTGTTGGGTCCGGTGACCGTCGCCCAGTCGCGGATGATCTCGCCGCCGGGCCGCTCCACGGCGGCCACATAGGCCGCCTCGAGCCGGGCGATTTCCTTGTCCTTGTTGGCGACGAGCGTCGGCCAGTCGAACGTGGCGTTGACGGTCCAGCCGAAATCGCCGGCGATGTCGAACATTTCCGAGAAGCGGGCGGCGTAGACGAACAGCTTCTTGGGGATGCAGCCGCGGATGACGCAGGTGCCGCCCACGCGGTCGGCCTCGACGACGGCGACGCGAGCCCCATAGGTCGCGGCCATGCGCGCCGCGCGCACGCCCCCCGAGCCCCCGCCGATGACGATCAGGTCGTAGTCCATCGGCTAGCGGGGTATCGCAAAAGATGGAGCCCGCACAAGGCGGGCTCCATGACGCGGTTAGCGGTCGCGGGGAACGCTACTTCGTGATGCCCTCGGCCTGCAGCTCGGCCTTCACCTTGGTCACGAACTCGGTGCCCAGATTGTAGGTGTAGACCTGCATGATCTTCTGGATCGACTGGTTCACGTCGAGCGCGGTGCTCGCGAGCTTCTGGCCCGTCGGGGTGGAGTAGAAGGCCACCATCTGGTTCAGGTCATCCATGGTGAAGATCGTCGCGTAGACCCGGGCGAACTGGTTGAACAGGTCGTCGTGCTTGCCCTTATAGGTCTCGAGAATCTTGCCGATCACGTCGTTGATCTGCTTCTGCTTGTCCGGATTCTGCTGGCCGAAGAGCTTGCTGGTCTTCTGCGCGGTCTGGACGAGGATGACCTCGTAGATCTGCCCCTTGTTGGTCAGATCGACATACTTGCGCGCGAGAGCGAGCTGCTCGGGCGAAATCTCCTGGCCGGTGTCCTGGGCCATCGCCGGCATCGCGGCCGCGAGCAAGGCCACCACCAGAGCGAGGGGCGCCAGCCAGCGCCACAGGTTCAGTCTGTTCATTCGGTCAACCCCCGTTCGGTGACGCGGCGCGTCACGCATCGATTGTCTCCACGCCGTCCGGTCCGGCGACGTAGGCCCTGCGGCAAAGGTTCAGAAACAGCCCGTGCTCGACCACGCCCGGCACTTGGTGGAGCGCGGCGGACAGGGCTTCTGGATTGGAAATGCGGCCAAAAAAAGCATCGAGAATCAGATGGCCGCCATCCGTCACGAAGGGTTCGCCGCCCACGGCGGAGCGCAGGTTCAGGCCGCCCTCGGCGCCAAAATCGCGCAGCACCGTCTCGAGCGCCCGCCGGGTCGCACCCAGCCCGAAGCGATTGACCTCGATCGGCAGGGGAAACCGCCCCAGGACCGGCACGAGCTTTGAGCGATCGGCAATCGCCACCATTCGCCTCGAGGCGGCCGCGACGATCTTTTCGCGCAGCAGCGCGCCGCCGCCGCCCTTGATGAGGGCCAGCCCGGGGCCGATCTCGTCGGCGCCGTCGATGGTGAGATCGAGGACGGGGGTCTCGTCGAGCGAACTCAGCGGAATGCGCAGCTTTCGCGCCTGCGCCGCGGTCACCTCGGACGTCGGCACGCCGACGATGCGCAGCCCGGCCGCGATACGCTGGCCGAGGAGATCGACGAACTCTCGGGCCGTCGAGCCCGAGCCGAGACCCAGCGTCATGCCGTCCCGCACTTCGGCAAGCGCGGCCGCCGCGGCGGCTCTCTTCAGGTTGTCGGCCATCCCGTCCCCCCAGGCGGCCCGGTGCTAGGATCGGCCCAAGGCGCTGTCAACATTGTGTTTCACGCTGTGGTGATCGCGGATTGTCGCTTTGCCGCAACACAGGCTCCCATAGCGCCTGCCGGAGACTGGGATTCGGGCGTGCCGACCCTTTCGGCCCGACAGCAATTTGGTTAATCAAATCATCCGTCGCGCAGGAGGCGCTCATCCTGCAACAGAGGCCCATATGACTCGACTGCGACTAGTCCTTGCCGCGCTGCTCGCGGCGATCGTCACCCTCGCGGGCATCGTCCCGGCCTGGGCGACCCTCTACTACAACCCCGACACCAACCGCTGGGAAGAACGGACCGTCATCCAGAACGGCGGCCACGGCAAGTACACGCCGATCCCGCGCGAAATCGTCCCCTACGACACGAAGTTCAAGCCGGGCACCATCGTCATCGAAACCTCGGAGCGGCGGCTCTATTTCGTGCTCCCCGACGGCCAGGCGATCCGCTACGGCATCGGCGTCGGGCGCGAGGGTTTTGAGTGGTCCGGCCAGCACGCGATCACGCGCAAGGCCGAGTGGCCCGGCTGGACGCCGCCGGTCGAGATGCGCCAGCGCGTGCCGGATCTGCCTGCCTACATGCCCGGCGGGCCGGACAATCCGCTCGGCGCCCGCGCCATCTATATCGGGGCCACGCTCTATCGCATCCACGGCACGTCGGAACCCTGGACGATCGGCCAGGCCGTTTCGTCGGGCTGCATCCGGCTGACCAATGACGACATCATCGATCTCTACGACCGCGTGAAGGTCGGATCGCTGGTGGTCGTTCACCAATAAGCGTCGAGGGGGCTCGGTGCTGGGGCCGGTCCTTCGGGACCGGCCTTTCTGTTTGCCGCCCTCCCCGCTAGACTGGCCGCCGAGATGACTCTCCTGTTTTCCCAGCGCGACATCGCGACCGCTGAGGTCACGCGGCCATTGATCGACCGCTACGGCCGGCAGATCACCTATCTGCGCATTTCCGTCACCGACCGCTGCGACTTCCGCTGCGTCTACTGCATGAGCGAGCACATGCAGTTCCTGCCGAAATCCGAAGTGCTGCGGTTCGAGGAGATCGACGCGATCGCGCGCGCCTTCATCGCCCGCGGGACACGGAAAATCCGGCTCACCGGCGGCGAGCCGCTGGTCCGCCGCGACATCATGGAGCTGGTCGAGAGGCTCGGCTCGTATCTCGGACAGGGGCTTGAGGAGCTGACGCTGACCACCAACGGCAGCCAGCTGCGGCGCCATGCGGGCCGGCTCGCGGCGGCAGGGATCAAACGCATCAATGTGTCGCTCGATACGCTCGACGAGGCGCGCTTCGCCGCGATCACCCGCCGCGGGCGGATCGCCGACGTCCTCGACGGCATCGATGCAGCGGCCGCGGCCGGGCTCAAGATCAAGCTCAACATGGTGGCCATGCGCGGCATCAACGACGACGAGATCGAGCCGATGATAGCGTGGGCGCACGGGCGCGGCTTCGGGCTCACGCTGATCGAAGGCATGCCGCTCGGCGAAGTCGGGATCGACCGGGTGGAGTCGTACCTGCCGCTCCGGGAGCTGCGGGCGCGGCTGGCCGCCAGATACACGCTCGAGCCGACGGATCACCGCACCGGCGGCCCCGCCCGCTACGATTGGGTGAAGGAGACCGGCGGCCTCCTCGGCTTCATCACGCCGATGAGCCACAACTTCTGCGAGAGCTGCAACCGCGTCCGCCTCACGGCGACGGGCGAGCTCTATATGTGCCTCGGCCAGGAGGACATGGTCGACCTCCGCGGGCCGCTGCGCGAACACGGACCCGAAGCGCTCGACGCCGCGCTCGATCGCGCCATGCAGCTCAAGCCCAAGGGGCACGACTTCGTGCTCGACCGCGACCACGCTGCGCCCGCCCTCAGCCGCCACATGAGCGTAACGGGCGGCTAGGCCGGCGCGCGCGGCTTTCGTTTCGGCCGCGGCAGCACGCGAACCCGGATGTGGCCGGCTTCGGACTTGACCTCAAGACTCTCAATGGCCCGGACGAGGTCGCTCAGCTTGCGGTAGCCGTAGGTGCGCGGGTCGAAGTCGGAAGCGAGATTGCCGAGCTTACTGCCGATTTCGCCGAGGCTGACCCAACCGCCGTCGCCTTCCATCTCGGCGATGAGCTTGACGAGCGTCCGCTCGATCTCGCGCAGTCCGCGCAGTGGCTTTGCGGGAGCGGCGGCCTCCGCCGTCACCTGGGGCATCAGGTTCTCGGTGTAGATGAAGCGGCGGCAGGCCTGCACAAAGCTGACCGGCGTCTTCTGCTCGCCGAAGCCGATGACGTCGACGCCCTCTTCACGGATGCGCTGAGCGAGGCGCGTGAAGTCGCTGTCGGACGAGACGAGGCAGAAGCCATCGAAGCGGCCGGAGTGGAGCAGGTCCATCGCGTCGATCACCAGGGTGATGTCGGACGCATTCTTGCCGGTCGTGTAGGCGAACTGCTGTTTTGGAACGATCGCGTACTTGGCGAGGACATCGGCCCAAGCCTTTGAGCGGGGACTCGAAAAGTCGCCGTAGATCCAACGCACGCCGGCCTCGCCGAGGGTCGCTATCTCCTCGAACAGGCCGTCGACGATCTTCGCCGAGGCATTGTCGGCATCGATCAGAACGGCGAGGCGCGCATCTTTTGCCATGCCGTCCGGCTACTTGTCGTCGTCGCCCACGTTGACGAATTCGAGCGGGAGGGCCGTGGTGTATTTGATCTGGCCCATGGCGAAGGACGAGCTCACGTCTGTGAGCGCGATCTTGCCGATCAGCTTCTTGTAGAACGCATCGTAGGCGGCGATGTCGGGCACGACGACGCGCAGCAGGTAATCGACGTCGCCGCTCATGCGGTAGAACTCGACGACCTCCGTCAGGTCCTCGACGACGCTCGCGAACTTCCGCATCCAAGCTTCGTTGTGCTCGTTGGTCTTGATCGAGACGAACACGGTGACACCGGCGTTGATGCGCGACGGATCGAGGATGGCGACCCGGCCCTTGATCACGCCGTCCTCTTCCATCTTCTGGATGCGGCGCCAGCACGGGGTGGTGGAGAGACCGACCTTGCGGCCGATTTCGGCCACGGGCGTCGTCGCATCCTTCTGCAACAGCGCGAGAATCTTGCGGTCGATCTTGTCCAGCGCCATGTCGCCCCCGTTGAAATCGATTTGCGGAAAAGCAATGCGCGCCGCGATGGCGCGCAAAGGTCCGAGCCGCAAGGCGGCAGTGAACGCAAAACGGTTCTCAGAGTCAACTATGGG
>CAYRZM010000180.1:0-14317 GCA_964428685.1 uncultured Devosia sp.
CCGGGGCCGCGCGACGCAGCAGGAGATCGACCAGTTCACCGCCCTCGCCTCGCGGCTGTTTCCGGCCGCGGCGCCCTCGGCGCGCAGCAAGGCCGCCGCGGCGCTCGGCAAATCCGAAAGCCTCACCTCCGAGCTCGAAGAACTTATCGCCACCAATATCGGCGACGAGCTCATCGATTTCCTCGTCGATACGCCCCGCCTCTCCGAAGCGACAATGCTCAAGGTCATCAGCGGCAGCGACATCGGCGCCGCGGCGGCGGTCGCCCGCCGCAGCGATTTGACGAACGTCGTTCTGGCGAGGCTGTTCCAGCTCAACAGCCGCAAGGTCTACCGGGCGCTCGCCACCAACACCAGCATCGCGCCGCGGGGGCCCTATCTCGCGGCGCTCGCGCGTTCCGCGCAGATGGATCATCAGGTCGCCTGGTCGCTGGCCGCCCGCGACGATTTCGACGCTGCCCTCCTGGCGCCGGCCTTCTTCGATCTCAACGAGAGCGACCGGATCAAGGTGATTCGCGCTTTCGCCATGCGCGCGACTCCCGAAGCGCCGATCAAGCGCAGCCTCGAGCAGCTGTCCGTTGCGACCGACGAGCTGACGCGGGCGCTGATGAAGCTCTTTGCCGAGAACCGTCGCCCCGAGGTGACGCGCCTCCTCCACCAGATAACCAGCCTCGACGAGGTCCGGTGCGGGCAGATTGCGCACGACACCAGCGGCGCGGCGCTGTTCGTCGTGCTCCGCGCCTTCGGCTGCTCGGCCTATGACGGGCTCAAGGTGCTGATCCACGCGACCTCGCACGACGAGGACCGCTCGAAGTCGCTCGCGGTCTTTTCCAAGATGTTCGAGTCGGTCAGCATCGACGCCACCGCCTACCTGATGAGCGCGTGGCGCGGCGAGGTGAACCTCCTCGATCTGGGCAAGCCCGAATACCGGCCCTTCACCGAGACGCGCCGGTCGGCGGCTGCCGCCGCGGCGCAGATGCCGAGCCCGCAGCTTGAACAGACCATCGACGCCCTGGCCCGCACCGGCATCCGCCGCGCGGGCTAGGTCGCGGCGATCGTCACGCCGGGATCGCTGCCGCGCATCTCGAGCGAGACCAGCCAGAAATCGGGATCGAAATCCGCTTCGCGCGCGAGCCGCTCGCGCACGGTAGCCGGCTCGGCGTCGGCGAAACGGCGTACGAACAGCCGGTCCGCATCGTCGTCGCGCCGCGCCGTCGCCGGAGCGGGCGCCAGCAGCGTTACCTTGCCGTTGAGGTGGTCGATCTCGATGAAGATCTGCCCGGCGATCGGGTCGCCGCGGCGCGAGATGACGCAGATGTGGCCGATGTCGTTGTGGCGCCGGACGAAGGCGGCGACCCAGAGGTCGGAGCGCAGCATGGCGCCCTCTAGATCACGGCCCCGTTCTGCACAAGCAGGTTGACCAGCTCCTTGGTGATGCGGCCGGTCACGTCGTAGTTGTAGTAGACCTCGAAGTTGCGGATCGCCTTGGCGGTCGCCTCGCCGGCGACGCCGTCGATCTCGCCGTGGAGGAAGCCGAGGCTGTTGAGGCCGCGCTGCACCGCCGCGACGGTGTCGGGATCGGTCGAGGCGTCGTCGGTGCCTTCCGTCGCGGGCGCGAGCTGCGAGGGCAGCGGCTGCGCCGCCTCGGCGTGGACGGCGATCGTCTGCACGACGCGCTTGGCGAGGGCGGTTGGCGCCGTCGTCATGGGCACGTTCTCAATGCCATCGCCGGCGTCGGTGCCAAGGCTCGCCGTCTGCACTTCGCTCGGCGCGCTCGATGCCACGCCGCCCGACAGTAGAGGTGATGGCGCGGGCAATGTCTGTGCGGGCGTCGTCGCAGGTGTCGCGGCGGGCGCCGCGGCGGGGGTCGAGATCGGCGCCGGCATCGCTTCCGGGATCGGCGCGGCGGCCACGAGGTCGAGGATCTGCGGCGTCAGCAGGCCGCGCGGCGTGCGCCCGTTCTGCTGCTCGAAGGCCTTTATCGCCTTTGAGGTGCGCGGCCCGAAGAGGCCGTCGGGAGTGCCGGTGAAGAGATTGAGGGCCGCCAGCTTCTTTTGCAGCGCCATCACATCGTCGTTGCCGATGACCGGCGCAGCGGTCGCCGTCGGCGGCGGCAGGCTGCCGGTGGTTTCCGTGGTGTCGACGACGAGCTTGCCGGGCCGGTCGACCGGCATCACCGGCTTGGCCGGATGCGCGGGCTTGCTAGCGGCTGCCGGCGCCGTCGCCGCGGGGAAGCTGCCGAAGAGCGGCGCAGGATGATGATGCGCCTGCTTGTAGAGCGCGTTGGCCCCGGCCATGGCGGAGAGCCCGACCAGCGCGATCACCGCGGTGTTCCGCAGCGGCTGGCGCATATAGAGCGACAGACCCCAGAGCGCGGTGCGGCCGGCGGCTGCCGCCACCGCCCCACCGGCGGAAAAAGGCAGGCTCGGATACGCTTCTACACTCATCACGCTCGTCTTTTGTCGTCTAGCCATTGGGGCGCCGGCGTGGCATCGGGCTCAGGAGCCAGCCGCGCCACCTCCGCAGTTTCCGTGGTTTTGGTTGCCGGACCGTTTATGGGCAGCAACACGGTGACCGAGGTGCCTTCGCCGGGCGCCGACTTGGCATGCAGCGTGCCCTCGTGCAGGTCCACCAGCCCCTTGACGATCGACAGGCCGAGGCCCGTGCCCTCGTAGCGCCGCGCGAGCCCATCCTGCGCCTGGAAGAACGGCTCGCCGATGCGGCGGACCGCTTCCTGCTCCATGCCGATGCCGCGGTCGCTGACGGTGATGTTGAGCATCGCGCCCTGCCGCTTCATCGACACCGTCACGGTGCCGCGCTCATGGCTGAACTTGATGGCGTTGGACAACAGGTTGATGAGCACCTGCCGGCAGGCGCGCTCGTCGGCGGTGAGCTGCGGCAGCATCCTGGGCAGGTCGGCGACCAGTTCGATGTGCCGCTCGCGCGCCAGCGGCTCGACCATCTTGAAGCAGGGCTCGACGAGCCGCTGCGGCTCGAAGGCCTCGGTCTGGATCTCGAACTTGCCGGCCTCGAGCCGGCTCATGTCGAGCAGCATCTTGACCACGTCGAGCAGGTGGTGGCCGCTGCGGTGAATGATGTCGGCATATTCCCGGTGCGCCGGGCTCAGTTCGCCGACGACGCCGCTGGTCATCATCTCGGAAAAGCCGACGATGGCATTGAGCGGGGTGCGGAGCTCGTGGCCGATGGTGGCGAGGAACCGCGACTTGGCGTTCGAGGAATCCTCGGCCAGCCGACGGGCTTCGCGCATCTCGGCTTCGTGCGCGTGCCGCTCCGACACGTCGCGCAGGAGGGCGACGACTTCGTGCCGGCTCTCGCGGCGCTCGGTATCGACCACCGGCGTCAGGGCCACCTCGACCCAGGCGAAATAGGGGACCGCGGTCGGCTCGGACGGCGTATCGCGCCGCATGCGCACTTCCACGGTGCGCGCATGGCTGTCGTGGTTGGCCTCGGAAAAGGCCTTCATGTAGGTCGGCCGGTCGAGCACGTGGATGCGGTCGATCAGCCCGTTGCCGGAAAGCTCATAGCGATGGCAGCCGAAGAGCTTCTCGGCGGATTTTGACGTAAAGAGTACGGAGCCGTCGCTGCCGAAGCGCATCACGGCGTCCTGCACGTTCTCGACCAGGTGCCGGTAGGCATTCATCTGGCCGCGCTCATAGACGGCAAAGGCGGTGTTGAGCTTTCCCGCGGTCAGCGCGACGAGCAGCGCCGCGACCACGAAGCAGCCGCCGGCCATGATCGCATAAGCCGCCGAATAGGCTTCCGGCCACGCCACCAGCCCGACCGTGCCGAGCGCGCCGATGCCGACGACGGCAAGAAGCAGCACCCACGACCGCTTCTTGGACGGCGTCCGCGAGAGGAGCGAGGCCTGCACCGGCCCGAGGAGCGCCACCGCGAGACCGAAATCGACGATCTGCGGATCGGCCAGCGTCAGCACGAGCCCGACCAGCAGCGTGCCATAGACCTGGCCGAACGCGGCGCGCTCGTACTGCCCGCGCCGATGAAGCTCGAGCGTCATGAAGCCGCTGGTGAGCCCGATGATCGACACCACGAAGGGCAGCAGCCCACCCAGTGCCAGGGCGTAGAACGCCGGCGGCAGGGAAAGGAGGCTCAAGCCGAGGATGACGCGCGAGTTGAACGCCAGCGTCTGGCGGCGCAACGCCTCCGGCCGGCTCCGCGCGTGCTCGTCGCGCCGGTCGCCGGTGCCCCTGCCGAACAGAGAGCTGAAGAGGCTACGCATTACAAAAACCGCTTCCGAGTCGCCGTCCTTGGCGACCCAGCGCACCCTTTCATCCAACACCTAAGACGGCCTTAAGGGGCCGGGCCACCCGGGCTCGCCGGGCGCCGATTGGCGGCTTCGACCGGTTGCTTTCTCGCCTCAGCGTAAATGATCGGTTGACCCTCCGCCGCCCGCCGGCTCCGCGCCGATCGATGCAATTTTATCGAATAGTCTGAGCGTCGTTTAATCGGGGCGGCCTATCGTTCCCTCACGCACCGGACGATCCGGTGCCGGTAGGTGACGAAAATGCTCATCCGTTCCGCGTTCTGGCTGGCAGTCGGGTTCGCCCTCGTGGCGCCGCACGGCACCGATTTCGGTGCCGCCATCACCACCGCGAAAGATCAGGCGGTGAGCGCCGGCCTCGCCGCCGGGCAGCAGTTCATCGCCGAGCAGATACTCAAGGCGCCGCCGGCCACCGAGGTGGCGCTGGCCGCCACGCCGTCTTCCACCCCATCGGTCGACCTCCCCATGCAGGCTTCGCCGACACCGCCGTTCGTGTTCCCCCGACCACGACCGGCAGCGATGGGTTAAGCCAGGGGCCGCGTCACTCCCCCGACGCAACTCCGCACGAAGCGTCCCCTGGTTTTGGCCGCAAGTCCGCTGCCCCGGACTTGCGGCTTCTTTTCGCGCGAACGCACTGGCCGGTCTGGCCGCGGGCGACTACATAGGCGCCATGCCGCATCCCGACGCCTTCACCCAGATCGCCGAGAATCTTCGGTTCCTCGACGACTGGGAAGACCGCTACCGCTACATCATCGAGCTCGGCCAGGCGCTGCCGCCGCTCGCCGAGACCGAAAAGAACAGCGCCACCAAGGTCAGCGGCTGCGTCTCGCAGGTGTGGCTCGTGACCGAGCGCGTCGGCGACCTCCTCCGCTATCGCGGCGAATCCGACGCCGCCATCGTGCGCGGTCTCGCGGCTATCCTCATCGCGCTCTATTCGGGCCGCCCGGCGCGCGAGATCGCCGACATCGATGCGATCGCGATCTTCGACGAGCTCGGCCTCCGCGAACACCTCTCGACGCAGCGTTCGAACGGCCTCGTCGCCATGGTCAACCGCATCCGCAGCGAAGCGCGCGCCATCGCGGCCTGATCAGCCGAATCGCTCGGGCCGCGCCCCGTCCGCCATCCAGGTGCGCCGGCGGCGGTTCGGCGCGCCCACCGCGAATGGCCCGATGCCGTAGTGCTCGGCCAGTTGCTCGAGGCCGATGCGCAGCACCAGCTTGGCGCTCCGCCGCGGCCAGCGCCGCTCGCTTTCGACCTGCTGCAGCCCCTTGAGCAGCCCGCAGACATCGATGACCACCTCGGCGCAGTCGCGGGGCAGCACGTCGTAGAGATCGGCCACCGCGCGGCGCGCATCGGCGGCAAAATCTGAAATGTCGTTCTTCTGCTGCATCGTGCCGGCGGTGCGCGAGGCGGAATAGGTCATGGTGAGGCGCGGCTGCAGCTGGGCGCGCTCCACGATCCGCCGCACCCGCTCTCCCGCTTCGAGGTGATGGCGCGAAAGGAACGCTCCGTCGCCGGCGGCCAGCCGCATCAGCGGGCTCTCGGCCAGGTTCACCGTCGCCCCGTCGGGAGCGGTCCGCGTCACCCGGTGCTGGGCGGCAAACGCATCGGCATCGAGCCGGGCGCGCTTCAGCCAGCCGCGGGTTTCCGCATTGGCGCGGCACGTACGGTCGCTGCCCTCGATCGCGCCCGAACGGATCAGCGGGGCGACCGCCGCGGCCGCCACCCGGCGGCCGTCGGCCAGCACGTAGTGGGCGCCATCGCGGACGCCCGCGTCGCCGCCGAGGAGGCCGTGTACGAAGCGCAGCAGTGCGGTCTCAGCCGGCATGGCGGCGCTCCTCGGTTGCGGCGCCGTGCACCATGGCTTCGACACGGGAGATTTCGGCTTCGAGCGGCGGGTTGTCGCGCAGGTCCTCGATCACGCGGCACGCATGCGACACGGTGCTGGCGTCGCGGCCGAAGAGGCGTCCCACCACGTCCTGGGGACGGCCCAGCAGCACATGGACGAGATACATCGCCAATTGCCGCGCGGCCGCCACCTCGGCCGTCCCGCGCGCCCGCGCCAGCAGCTTGCGAAGGGCCACGCGGCGCAGCCGTGCCACCGCCGCGACCAGTTCCATCGCCTCCGCATCCCGTCGCAGGCGACGGTAGCGAAGCGTCGCGGCGGGCGAGACGCCCCGCGCAAAAGTCGTCCCCGCGCTGGTTTCGAAGCCACTCGTGCGCACCGCCGCCCGGCCTGTCATCGTCGTCCCCTACAGGAATATATTCCTATATCATGGACGCGTGCGGAGTCACCGTGGATAAGTCTTTGCGGCAGAGGTCAAAAGCGGCGGAAGGCCAAGGGCTTGCCCGGAAAATGCAACGGCCGCCCTTGGGGGCGGCCGTCAGGATTTTCCGGTGTAGGCGGAGGGGTTACTTCCTGCCGGCCTTGCGTCCGAGTCCATTGTCCTTGGCGAGGCGCGAGCGGGTCGCGGAATAGTTCGGCGCGACCATCGGATAGTCGGCCGGCAGGCCCCACTTCTCGCGGTATTCCTCCGGCGACATGTCGTAATGCGTGCGCAGGTGCCGCTTCAGCGACTTGAACTTCTTGCCGTCTTCGAGACAGACGATGTAATCGGCCGCGACCGATTTGCGCACGGGCACCGCGGGCTTGAGCTCTTCGGCGGGCATCGGCGCGCCCTCGGTGCGCAGGCCCCTCAGGGCCGAATGCACATCGGAGATGAGCTTGGGAAGATCGGTGACGCTGAGGGAATTGTGGCTCACATAGGCACTGACGATTTCAGTGCTCAAGTCGATGAGATCGTTGTCAGCGCCCCCGGACGCGCTGTCTTGTTCAGTCATTTCGTTTCCTTTGTCGTGGGTGATCAGCAAGCAAGGGGCGCAGACTTGCCTTCGCCTGATTCCTTATGGCCAAAGAAACGACGATGCAACTTTGGAATCCGGAAACTCGCTGCGACATAAGTTGCGGTACGTGCCCGAGATTTCTCACTGACTATTGGCATCCTCATCAATACTCGTAGACACCGGTTTCGGTGTTCCGGTCTTGAGGGCCGCGCGGGCGAGAAGATGCGCCCCGAGCGGAGCCGTGAGCACGAGGAACGCCAGCCCGACTGCGGCGCGCATCGCGACCCACACATCGGCGGAAGCCACCGCCGCGCCGAGCAGGATGAGCCCGGCGCCCAGCGCGCCCGCCTTGGTTGCCGCGTGCATGCGCGTGTAGAAATCGGGAAAGCGCAGCACGCCCAGCGCCGCGAGGCAGCAGAAGACGGACCCCGCCAAAACAAGAACCAGCCCCGCGACAGTCATGGCGGATCCCGCGAGAGAATGTAGCGGGCAAAAGCGGCCGTCGTGATGAACCCCGCAAGCGCCAGCACCACGGCGATATCGACATAGACGAAGAGGCTGGTCCGCACCGCATAGACGCCGGTCGCCCCGATGCCGAGCAGGGCCAGCATGTCGAGCCCGAGGATCCGGTCGGCAAGGCTCGGGCCGCGGCCGACGCGCCAGAGCGCCAGCACGGCGGCGATGCCCAGCAGCACGAAAGCGATATCGGTCCCGATCTCGATCATTTCATCGCCCGCATGACCTGGGTCTCGAAACCGGCGGCGAGCCGCCCGATGAAGGCCTCCCGGTCGTCGAGATCGAGCACGTGAATGTAGAGCGTCCTTCTATCGTCCGAAACATCGACGCTGAGCGTGCCGGGGGTGAGGGTCACGAGATTGGCAAGGAGCGTGATCTGGCCGTCCCGCGCAACCGTGAGCGGGTAGGCGACGATCGCGGACCTAAGTTTGGGCTGCGGCTGGAGCGCGAGCCACGCCACGCTCACCGCCCCGCTCAGCAACTCGCGCACGAACAGCAGGATCAGCCGCAACCAGCTCATGGCGCGAGCCCTACCGAAGCGATGTAGCGGGCCGGATCGAGCAGGCCCTGCGCTCCCTCGAGGCCGATGCGCAACAGCAGTCCCGGCGCAAGGCCGAGCAGCACGACCGTCCCCGCGATCAGCACGAGGCCGCCGATGCCATCGCGGCGTGCGCCGGAGCCGCCCGGCAGCTGCCAGAAGTAGCGCGACCAGAGGCGCATTCCGGCCACCAGCGTCAGCAGCGCATTGATCAGGAGCGCGAAGACGAGCCCCCAATTGGCGTCGGCGAGGAAGCCCTCGAGCAGCAGCAGTTTTGGCCAGAAGCCGAGGAAGGGCGGCACCCCGGCGATGGCCAGCACCAGCACGAAGGTCAGCGCCGCAAGCAGCGGCCGCGCCTCGCGCAGCCCGCCTTCCACGCCCACCGCGGTGCCGCGCTCGATCAGTCCCACGGCCATGTAGAGGCCGGCGATCGTCAGCATGGCGTGCGGGAGATAGGCCACCGCGCCGGCGATCTGCGGGGAGTGCGGTCCCCCGAGCGCGGAGAGCGCCACGCCGACCCCGCCGATGAGGACGAAGCCGATGGCGCGGCGCGGATTGGTCTCGCCGAGCGCGGCGAGCGGCCCGAGGATCATCGTCAGGCCCGCCACGACGGCGAAGGCCCCCGCCAGCCACGACCCCGCGCCCGGCACGACCATCAGCAGAACGCGCAGCAGCGCGTAGACGCCGACCTTGGTGGGCAGCGCGCCGAGCAAGGCGGAGATCGTCGCGGGCGGGGTGTGATAGGATGCCGGCAGCCATCCCGACAGCGGAAACACCGCCGCCTTCATTCCCAGCGCCAGGGCCAGCAGCGCCACGACCGCCGCCAGCGCGGCCGGATCGGCCTTCTGCGCCGCGCCGATCGCGTCCGCCATGTTGAGCGTGCCGACGAGGCCGTAGAACAGGCCGATCGCGGCGAGCAGCAGCGCGGTCGCGACGATGTTGAGCACGCCGTACTTGACCGCCCCGTCGAGCTGCAGCGGATTGCCGGCCAGCGCGATCAGGCTCGCCGCCGCGATCAGCATCACCTCGAACCAGACATAGAGGTTGAAGAGGTCGCCCGTCAGCACCGCGCCACTCGCTCCGGCGAGGAGCAGCAGCAGCAGCGGATAGAACCCGTCGCGCACCGCGCCCTCGGGCGTGTCGGCCTGGGCAAAGAGCAGGACGCCGAACGCCACGACGGCGCCGGCCAGCGCGACACCGGCGCCCACCGCATCGACGGCAAAGCTGATACCGAACGGCGGCGGCCAGTTGCCCATGGTCATCGCGACCGGGCCCGACTGCAGCACCCGGTTGAGCAGAACGCCGTCGCAGATCGCGGCGCCGAGCACGATCGCGCCGGCGACCGGTGCCTGCGCGTCCGGCAGGCGGCGCAGCGCCAGCAGGAGGGCGGCGCCGGCGAGGCAGAGCACCACCGGAAGCACCACCAGCCAGTCGCCGGGAGACGTTGCGTGCGCCAGCACGTCAATAATCCAGCGGCGGCTGCGGCTCGCCGGGTGGCTCGGCAAGGCGCATGTGGTCGGTGTTGTCGGCATCGAGCGCCTGGTAGGCGCGGAAGGCGAGGATCACGAGCCAGGCAAAGAGCCCGAAGCCGATGACGATGGCGGTGAGGATCAGCGCCTGTGGCAGCGGATTGGCGATGGCCCCGACCGCCGCGTCGCGCCCCGACGGAATGATCGGCGGGCTCGTGCGGGTCAGCCGTCCGGCGACGAGGATCATCAGGTTGATGGCATTGCCGAGGATCACGACGCCGAGCACGATGCGGATCAGCGCGCGCGACAGCAGCAGATAGATCGCCGACGCGAAGAGCAGTCCGACGAGGATCGCGAGCACCGCCTCCATCAGGATGGCTCTCCGCTGTCCTCGAGGCCGAGCGCCACGGCACTCACGGCGCCGGCCACGCAAAGATACACGCCCACATCGAAAAGCCCCGGCGTGCCGAAGAGGCCGCCCGGCAGCCACTCTCCGGTGAGAAAGGGAGCGTCGGTTGCGAGCGCGAAAAATCCGGAGCCGGCCGCCACCAGCACGCCGACACCCGAGACCGCGAGCGGGTTCACCCGCAGCAGCCGCCGCGCTTCGCCCACGCCCCGGCCCATGCCGTAGACCGCAACGCCGGAGGCGAGGAGCAGCCCGCCCACAAAGCCGCCGCCCGGCGCGTTGTGGCCGCGAAACAGCACGATCAGGGAGAACAGGGCCATGATGACGGCCAGCGCCGGCGCCATCGTCCGAAAGATGAGGCTGCTCATGCCGCCGCCTTCCGCCGCGGGCGCTTCGGCGCCGTGGGCGTGCGCTTGTGCTGGCGGCGGAGCAGCGCCAGCGCCCCAATCGCTGCGGTCATCACCACCGTGATTTCGCCCAGCGTGTCGAGGCCGCGGAAGTCGACGAGGATGACGTTGACGATGTTGTGCCCATGCGCGGCGGACGCGCTCATCCGCGCGAAGAAGTCGCCCAGCCGGCTGTCGAGCGGCACCTGCAGCACGCGCAGCAGGAGCAGCGTCAGGCCGGCGCCGCAGGCCACCGCGAGGCTGCCGTCGCGGAGCCAGTCCTCCCACGGCCGCGGATCGCGCGCGCTGAGCTGCAGGCGCGTCATCGCCAGCGCGATGATCACCACCGAGAGCACCTCGATCATCAGCTGTGTGAGCGCCAGGTCGGGCGCCCCGAAGAACAGAAAGAGCAGGGCCAAAGCGAGCCCCTGGATGCCGAGCGCGACGATCGCGAGAAGCCGCGAGCGGGCCCCGAGCACGAAGCCGATTCCCGCCACCGCCAGCAGCGCCGCGGCCCACTCATAGGGCGTGCCGCCGGCAAGGTTGGGCAGATCCGGCCAGGCGCGCAGCTGCCACAGCGGCACGATGAGCACCAGCGCCAGCGCGCCGAACGCCACCACGGCGTAAAGCTCGAGCCGCCCGTGCTGCACGGTCCGCGCCAGCGCCGCGCCAAAGCGGATGAGACCGAACAGCAGCCGGTCGAAGCCCCCCGCGAACGTCCAGCGCAGGCGGTCGCCCAGAAGCGCGAGGTTCGCGCGGATGATGTCGAGCCACCAATAGACCAGCCCCGCGAGCGCCCAGGTCGCGAGCGTCAGCCACACCGCGGGGCCCGCCGGATCGAGCGCAAACGAAAGGTCGCTGACCACGGCCGTTCCGGCAATCGCAGTCCCGACCGGCGCGAGGATGAAGTCCCCGTAGCTGCCGACCGCAAAGACCACCGCAAGGCTCAGGAGCCCGAAGACGATCGGTCCGATCCAGAGCGGAAACGGCCCTTCCTGCGGCGCGACCGGCGTCGGCCGCAGCGGGCCCATGAACGGCCGGATGGCGAGGGCGAGCGCCGCGGCCCCAAGCAGCGCGTTGCCGAGCACAAGGACGACCATCACCGCGATGCTCCAGGGATCGCCGGCGCTCAGCCCGCGATAGATTTCCTCCTTGGCGAACCAGCCGAGGAACGGCGGCAGCCCGAGCATCGAAAGGGCCGCAACTCCGGCGGCGATGAAACTGATCGTCAGGTGGTCGCGCAGGCCGCCGAGCCGGGTCAGGTCGCGCGTGCCGGTCTGCTTGTCGACAATGCCCGCGACGAGGAACAGCGCGGCCTTGTAGAGCGCATGCGCCACGAGCATCGCCGCCACCGCCATGGCCATCGTGGCCCCGCCGATCCCGAGCAGGACCACGAGCAGTCCAAGCACCGCCACGGTCGATTGCGCCAGCAGCTGCTTGAGGTCGGTCTGGCGCAGCGCCAGCGTCGCACCCCAGAGCAGCGTGACGCCGCCGAAGCTGCAGAGCAGGCCCTGCCAGAGCGGCGTTCCACTCAGCATCGGCGAGAAGCGGGCAAGCAGGTAGACGCCGACCTGCACCATCGTCGCCGAGTGGAGATAGGCCGAGACCGGCACCGGCGCTTCCATCGCGCCGGGCAGCCAGAAGTGAAACGGCACCTGCGCCGATTTGGTGAAGGCCGCAACGAGCATGAAGCCGAGCACCCACGGATAGGCCGGCCCGACCCGCAGGGATCCGCCGAACGCCATAAGGCCCGAGATGTCCCACCGGCCGCTTGCCACATAGAGCAGGATGCCGCCCGCCATCAGCGCGAGGCCGCCGGTGCCCGTCACCACGAGCGCCTGCAATGCGGCCCGCCGGGCGGCGGGCCGCTCGCGGTCGAAGCCGATGAGGAGGAACGAGGTGAGCGCCGTCAGCTCCCAGAACGCGAACAGCGCGACGAGGCTGTCCGTGAGCACCAGCCCCAGCATCGCGCCCATGAACAGCAGCAGCACCGCCAGCAGTCGCCCGCGGCGCGGGTGCGACGCCAGATACTCTCCGGCGTAGACGATGATGACCGTGCCGATGCCGGTGATCAGCAGCCCGAAGACCAGCGCGAGGCCGTCGATCGTCAGTCCGAAGCGAAGGCCGAGCGCGGGGACCCAGTCGATCGCGAGGCGCACCGGCGTTCCCTGCGCCACGGTGTCGATCAGCGACAGCAGCGCGAGGAACAGGCCGGCGGGAACGATGGCGAGGATCCAGCCGGCGGCCCGACCCGTCTCCCGCGCGATCAGCGGCGCCAGAAGGGCGGCAAAGAACGGCGCCAGCAACAGCAGGATGGCGAAGGCATCGAAATCGAGTGACACGGGCGCCCCGCCCTCCTGCCGGACTCAGCGGCGGGCAGCTTAGCCGGGACAACCCGGTTTGCCACTGATATGTGAATGGCGAGTGATCGGCCCGATCCCCATATCAGCCGCGTAAACTGGAGGGTTTCATGGACAAGACGATCGAGACGGTCCGCAAGAGCGATGCGGAGTGGCGCGCCACGCTGACGCGGGAGCAGTTCCACGTGATGCGCGAGCACGGCACCGAGCATCCGTTCACCAGCCCGCTCAACGCAGAACATCGGAACGGCGCCTTCTTCTGCGCGAGCTGCGGGCTCGAGCTGTTTTCTTCGGATGCCAAGTTCGATTCCGGCACGGGCTGGCCGAGCTTCTTCCAGCCGATCAATCGCGAGGCCGTCGGCGAGACCACCGACCGCTCGTTCTTCATGACGCGCACCGAAGTGCATTGCGCCCGCTGCGGCGGCCACCTCGGCCACGTCTTCCCCGATGGTCCGCGGCCCACCGGCCTGCGCTACTGCATGAACGGCGTGAGCCTCAAGTTCGAGCCAAATGGCTAGTGGTTGATCCTCCCCCGTTTACGGGGGAGGGGGACCGTGCGAAGCATGGTGGAGGGGGCGGCCGCGGGCTCAGTGCAAGCGGCCGCCCCCTTCCGTCGCCTTCGGCGCCACCTTCCCCGTAAGCGGGAGAAGGACCGACTGAGCCATCCGAGCCAAACATGACCACGACCGATACCTCCCCTCCGCGCGCCGAGCGCCGCCAGCACAGCGTGACCCAGTTCGGCGTCACGCGCGACGATCCCTATGCGTGGCTGCGTGCCGAGAACTGGCAGGAGGTCATGCAGGACCCCGATACGGTCCCGGCCGACATCCGTGCCTATCTCGAAGCTGAGAACGCCTATTTCGCCGACGCCTTCGAAACGCCGCACGCGGCGCTCACCGAGCGGCTCTACGAAGAGATCCGCGGCCGCATCAAGGAAGATGACAGCGGCCTGCCCGAGCCCGACGGACCCTGGGCCTACAATTCGCGGATGCGCACCGGCCAGCAGTATCCCTTGATCGTGCGCACGCCGCGCGAGGGCGGCGCCGAGACTGTGCTTCTCGATTGCAACGCGGAAGCCCGAGACGCCTATTTCGGCTTCGGCGGTGCCGACCACTCACCGGACCACGCGCTGATGACCTGGGCGGCCGACCGGCAGGGCTCGGAATTCTTCACCATCCACATCCGCGACCTTGCCACCGGCCGCGACACCGGCGAGGTCATCGAGAATGCCGCCGATGCCGGCACCTGGGCGCCCGACGGAAGGGCGATCTACTACACCGAATTCGACGAGAGCCACCGCCCGTTCCGGGTGCGCCGCCACGTCCTCGGCACGCCGCAGCCATCCGACGAGATCGTCTACGAGGAATCCGATCCCGGCTTTTTCGTCGGGGTGGGGGAAACGCTCGACCGCGCCTTCATCACCATCGACGTCCACGACCACCAGACCAGCGAAACCTGGCTGATCGGCCGCACCAGCGACACGCCGGTCCTCGTGTCGCCG
>CAYRZM010000181.1:0-16604 GCA_964428685.1 uncultured Devosia sp.
CGCCGCCGACCAGAAGGCGCTCTGGGCCGACTACGGTGCCTTCAACGAGGCTCTCACCAAGGCCGGCGAAGGCGCGGCCACCGGCGAGCGCCTGCAGCCCGCCACCGCCGCCACCACCGTGCGCCAGCACGATGGCAAGACCGACGTGCTGGACGGTCCCTATGCCGACACCAAGGAGCAGTTCGCCGGCTACTTCTTTGTCGAGGCGAACGATCTCGACGAGGCCGTCGCCTGGGCCAAGCGCTGCCCCTCGAGCAAATACGGCTCGATCGAGATCCGGCCAGTGGTGGCGCAGCAGGGCAACTGGAAGTGATGGCCGATGACGAGGCCGGCCGTGCTGCCGAACGCGCCGCGCGCGACAGCTATGGCCGCCTCGTCGCCTATCTCGCTGCCCGCACGCGCGATGTCGCGGGCGCCGAGGACGCGCTCGGCGAAGCTTTCGCCGCGGCGCTCGCCACTTGGCCGCGCGAAGGCGTGCCCGACAATCCCGACGCGTGGCTCCTCACCGTGGCGCGCCGCCGCCAGACCGACGCGCTGCGCCGCCGCCGGACCCGCCAGGATGGGGAGGCGCACGTGAAGCTCATGGCCGACGAGATCGAAGCCGCCGCCGCGGACCGGCAGGCCATTCCCGACCGCCGGCTGGCCCTGATGTTCGCCTGCGCCCATCCGGCGATCGAAAAAGGCATGCGCGCCCCGCTGATCCTGCAGACGATCCTCGGCCTGACCGCCGACGAGATCTCGGCGGCCTTCCTCATCCCGCCGGCGACGATGGGCCAGCGCCTGGTGCGTGCCAAGACGCGCATCCGCGACGCCGGCATTCCCTTCGCCGTGCCCGAGAACGACGAACTGCCCGGCCGGCTCGACGCCGTCCTCGACGCCATCTACGCGGCCTACACCAAGGGCTGGAGCGAGATGGACGGCGCCGGCGTCCCCGAAATCGCGGGGGAGGCCGTGTGGCTCGGACGGCTCCTCGTGTCCCTATTGCCGGCCGAACCGGAAGCGCGGGGCATGCTCGCCCTCATGCTCTACGCCGAAGCCCGCCGCGCCGCCCGCCGCGGACCGGACGGGGCTTACGTGCCCCTCGAACGCCAGGACGTAAATCTCTGGGACGACTCGCAGATCGCCGCGGCCGAGGAGCTGCTGCGCGCGGCCAGCGCCGGCGGTCCGAGCGGCCGCTACCAGCTCGAAGCCGCCATCCAGTCCGCTCACGTGGCCCGCCGGATGCGCGGGGCCGACACCTGGCCGGCGATCGTCGCGCTCTACGATCACCTCTACGCGCGCACCCAGTCCCCGGTCGTCGCCCTCAACCGGGCAGTGGCCCTCGCCGAAGCCGAAAGCGCAGACGCCGCCCTCGCCGCACTGGCGCCCCTGGCGGAAGACCGCCGCCTCGCGAGCTACCAGCCCTACTGGGCCGCGCGTGGCCACCTGCTCGCCCGCACCGGCGACCGCATGGAGGCCGCGGAAGCCTTCCGCATCGCTATCGGCCTCACCGGCGACGACGCCGTCCGCGCCTATCTGCGCGACCAGCTCAATGCGCTCCACGACGGCTAGACCCGCCGCGGCAGGGTGCTAGGCTCGCGCCCGGAGGACCCGCGTCATGACCCTCAGCCAGCTCGGCCAGATCGCCCGCGCCGTGAGCAACACCGACCGCTCCGAGGCCTTCTACGAAAAGACCCTCGGCCTCCGGAAGCTCTACCGCTACGGCGACCTCGCCTTCTTCGACTGCGCCGGCGTGCGCCTGATGCTGGCGCCCAACGAGGACGGCGCCGCCATCGTCCCCCAGGGCGCCCTCTATTTCCGCGTCCCCGACCTGGTGCTCGCGGTTAAAGAGCTCAGGGACAAAGGCGCGGTCATGTTCGACGAGCCGCACCTGACGGCGCCGATGCCCGACCACGACCTCTGGATGGCGTTCCTTAAGGACCCCGACGGCCACCTGGTCGGCCTGATGATGGAAGCGCCCAAGGGCTACGAGCCCGCCTGAGGCTTGCCCGCCGGGCCTCTTTCCCCTATAGGCACGCGCCATGAAGCGCCTGTCACCCCTGGAGGACGGGCGCGCGGTGTTTTTGGGGCATCCCGAACCACCGCACCAACCCAAGGACACGTTCCATGGCCACTTCCGAATTGAAGGCCAAGGCGCGCAGCGGGGTGGGCAAGGGGGCCGCTCGTGCTGTTCGTCGTGAAGGCCTCGTTCCCGCTGTCATCTACGGCGACAAGCAAGACCCCCTGCCGATCTCGATCGGCTACAACGACGCCAATCTCGCCATCTATGCCGGCGGCTTTCTGAGCCACGTGATCACCATCGATCTCGAGGGCAAGAAGCACCGCGTGATCCCGCGCGACTACCAGCTCGATCCGGTCAAGGACAAGCCGATCCACGTCGACTTCCTCCGCGTCGGCGCCCACACCAAGCTCAACGTCCAGGTCGCGGTCCACTTCATCAACCAGGACCAGAGCCCGGGCATCAAGCGCGGTGGCGTGCTCAACATCGTTCACCACACGCTGCAGCTGAGCGTGCCGGCCGATGCGATCCCCGAGGCCCTGACCGTCGATCTCGCCGGCAAGGACATCGGCGATCCGATCCACCTGTCGGCCATCACGCTGCCTGCCGGTGCCAGCGTCCGCACGCATGAGACCGACCTGACCATCGCGACCATCGCCGCGCCGTCGGCCCTCAAGTCCGACGAAGCTGCCGCGGCTCCCGCCGCCGATGCGGCTGCCGCTCCCGCGGCCGGTGCGGCCGCCCCCGCTGCCGGCGCTGCGGCGGCCAAGGGCGGTGCGGCCCCGGCCGCCGGTGCCGCGCCCGCCAAGGGCGCTCCGGCCAAGAAGTAACACGCTCTGGGGCGGCCGCGTGCCGCCCCTCGCCTCCTCCCGCGGAGCGCGCCGATGCAGCTCATCGTCGGCCTCGGCAATCCCGGGGACAAATACGCCCGGAACCGCCACAACATCGGTTTCCTCGCCGTCGAGGAGATCGCCAAGCGCAATGGCTTCCCGCCCTTCCGCGAAAAGTTCAAGGGCCTCCTGAGCGAAGGCAGCATCGGCGGCGACCGCGTCCTCATCCTCAAGCCGCAGACCTGGATGAACTCCTCGGGCGAAAGCGTTGAGGCGGTGGCGCAATTCTACAAGCTCACCCCGGCGGACATCACCGTCGTCTACGACGAGATCGACCTCGTCCCCGGCAAGGCGCGGATCAAGCGCGGCGGCGGCACCGGCGGCCACAATGGCCTCCGCTCGATCGACCCGCGCATCGGCACCGACTATCGCCGCATTCGCCTCGGCGTCGGCCATCCCGGTCACAAGGATGCGGTGATGCCCTGGGTGCTCGGCGATTTCTCGAAAGCCGATCTCGAATGGCTCGAGCCGCTCCTGGGCACCCTCGCCGACAACGCCGACCTCATCGTCAAGGGCGACGACAATACCCTCATGAACAGGCTCGCCATCGCGGTGAACGGCGACGCCGCCGATCGCGGCCAGCGGCCCGACACCCCCGACCCGACGCGCAAGAAGGCCCCTCCGGGCCAGTCTCATATCCGCGCCGCGCGACCGAAATTGCCGCAGGCGAAAGTCCCCGAGACCGGCCCGCTCGCCGACATGCTGGCGAAGATGTTCGGCAGGAAGCCGGGGGACAAGGAGCGCGGCGAGTAGCCGTCAGCGGCGTTGACTTCGTGCGCTCCATCCCCGATGTGAGGCGCAGCTTTCACCGGACCTCCCATGGCTCTCAAGATCGGCATCGTCGGCCTGCCCAATGTGGGCAAATCGACCCTGTTCAACGCCCTCACCCGCACCGCCGCGGCGCAGGCGGCGAACTTCCCGTTCTGCACGATCGAGCCCAATATCGGCGAGGTCGCGGTCCCCGACGCGCGCCTCGAAAAGCTCGCTGTCATCGCCAAGTCGGCCCAGATCGTCCCGGCCCGCATGACCTTCGTCGACATCGCCGGCCTCGTGAAGGGCGCAAGCAAGGGCGAGGGCCTCGGCAACCAGTTCCTCGCCAATATCCGCGAATGCGACGCCATTGCCTATGTGCTGCGGTGCTTCGAGGACTCCAACATCATCCACGTCGCCAACAAGGTCGATCCGATCGCGGATGCCGAGGTGATCGAGACCGAGCTGATGCTGGCCGACCTCGAAAGCCTCGAAAAGCGCCGCACCGGCGTCGACAAGAAGGCCAAGGGTGGCGACAAGGACAGTAAGCTCACCCTCGAGCTCATCGACCTCTCGCTCGCCCTCCTGCGCGACGGCAAGTCCGCGCGCCTCGTCTCCCGCGCGCCCGAAGAGGAAAAGGCCTTCCGCGAGCTCCAGCTGCTCACCAGCAAGCCCGCGCTCTATGTCTGCAACGTCGACGAGGCCTCGGCGGCCACCGGCAACGACATGAGCCGCAAGGTCGAGGCCTACGCCAAACAGCACGATGCGGCGGTGGTCGTCATCTCCGCCGAGATCGAGAGCCAGCTCGCCCAGCTTCCCGACGAGGAGCAGCGCGAATATCTCGAGTCCCTCGGCCTCCACGAGCCCGGCCTCAACCGCCTTATCCGCGAGGCGTTCGGCCTGCTCGGCCTCCAGACCTACTTCACCGCGGGCCCCAAGGAGGCGCGCGCCTGGACCATCCACAAGGGCGACCGCGCCCCGCAGGCGGCGGGCGTCATCCACACCGATTTCGAGCGCGGCTTCATCCGCGCCCAGACCATCGGCTACGATGATTACGTCACGCTGGGCGGCGAAGTCCATGCCAAGGAAGCGGGCAAGGCCCGCGACGAAGGCAAGGACTACGTCGTGCGTGACGGCGACGTCATGCTGTTCCGCTTCAACACCTGACAGGCAATCGATGGCAGCCCTTTTTGCATCCTGGTGGACGGCCGTTTCCGGCTTCTTCGTCGGCACGGCGAGCGTGCTCCAAGGCGACACGGGGTTCTTCCCCCTGCTTGGCGCCGCGGCGGTGGTGCTCTTGGTTCTCGGACTGGCGCTCTGCGCCTTTTGGCGGGTGAAGCAGGTCGTCCGGCTCTGGCCGCTGGTCATCGTCGCCCTGCTGACGCCGTTCGCGATCAGTCTTTCCAACAGCATCCTCGGCTGGGTGGGCATGCTCGGCGCCGTGCTCGCAGGCGGCATCGTCCTGATGGTGGGCACCGGCATCGTCGCCGGCAGCGCCGACCGGCGCCTCCCCATCTGGATCACCGGGGCCTCCATCATGGCCTTTGCGGTGGTCACGGCCGCCATCGGCGGCGCCTTCGATTCTCTCGTCGCCTGACCGTCTTGCACCCGGCACCGGCCGGGCGCACAGTCCGCCTCTCATTTCGGGAGGGTGCGATGACCGCTTACAATGCCGTGCGTTTTCGCGTGAAGCCGGGAATGGACCAGGCCTTCATCGACAGCCAGAAGAACGCCATGTCGGAAAGCATGAAGGGCTTTCTGGGAGGCGGACTGATCAAGACCGGGGAGCGGACCTATTGCTTCGTCGGCCACTGGCAGAGTTTCGACGACATCGTCGCGGCACGGCCGCAGATGATCGGCATCCTCGACAAGGCCCGTTCGCTGCTCGAAGATCTCGGCAACGGCCTCGGCGTCACCGACCCGGTCTCCGGCCCGACGGTCGCTGAGATTCCTGCCGCAATGTGACGACACGCGCGGTGATTTCGGCGCCGCGGCACGCTAAGAAGCCGCCGTGAATCCCGTCACCGCCAACCGCCGCCACTATGAAGACCTCGCCGTCGGCGAAACGGTGGCGCTCGGCCCGGTGACCGTCACCCGCGACATGATCGTAACCTTCGCCCGCGAGTTCGACCCGTTCCCGTTCCATCTCGACGAGGCCGCGGCGAAGGCGTCGCTGCTCGGCGGCCTCGCCGCCTCGGGCTGGCAGACGGCGGCGCTGAGCCTCAGGATGCTCGGCGACAGTTTCCTGACCAGGATCGCCTCGATGGGCGGGCTCGGCTTTTCCGATCTCAAGTGGAAAAAACCGGTGATGGTCGGCGACTCGATCGGCGGCACCGCCACCATCGCCGAGCTGCGCCGCTCGCGCTCGCGGCCCGACCGCGGCATCGTCATCCTCGATTTCGACATCCGCAACCAGAAGGGGGAGCCGGTGATGAGCCTCCGGCTCGCCAATCTGGTGGAAGTCCGCGATCCTTCGCGGTCCGGCGGAGAGGCGGCGCCATGACCCGCTGGTTCGAGGACATCGCTGTCGACGAGGTCTTTCCGTTGGGCAGCCACAGCTTCACCGAGGACGAGATCATCCGCTTCGGTCGGCTCTACGATCCGCAGTATTTCCACATCGATCCGGAGGCCGCCAAGGAGAGCCACTTCGGTGGCCTGGTCGCCTCGGGCTGGCACACGGTCAGCGTCGGCCACCGCCATATGGTCGACGCGCTGTTTGCGGAGGAGGAGCGCCTGCGCGGCCTCGGCCAAGAGCCCGGCGTGTCCGGTCCCTCCCCCGGCGTCAACAGGATGGATTTCAAGGCGCCCGTCCGGCCCGGCGACACCGTGACCTATTCGCTCACCGTCACCGGCAAGCGCCCGTCCAATTCCATCCCGGGCTGGGGCATCCTCTTCAACACCATCGAAGCCAGCAACCAGCGCGGCGAGCTCGTCTATCACGCCGAGCTCGTGGGCTTTTCCAAGCTCCGCGACTACAAAATGCCACTAAGGCTGCGTCTGCTCGCGCCGTTGACCCGCCTGCCGCTTTTGCGGAATCTCTTCGCCCGAACGGAATGATGCTCCGATGCGCCGCCTCCTTGCCATCGCCCTGATCCTTTGCCCCGCGCCGGTCTTCGCGCAGGCCGACGACACGGCCCCGCCGCAGCCGGCCGCCGTCACCGTCAGTCCGGCCGAAGGCAACTGGGGCTGCACCGCGCTCATCGACGGCACCAAGGCGGGGCTGCTCACCATCTTCGCCGGCAGCTACGGCTACGCCTCGTCCACCTTCGGCTCGACCGCGTCCGGCACCGGCACGGCACAGATGGGCTCCGACGGCATCGCCTTTCTCGATGGCAATCTCACCACGGTCGGCATCAACAAGGGCCTCGTGACCTTCGACGCCAGCGGCAACGACGTGCTGACGCTCTACACGCCCGTCAAGCCCGTGCTGAGCTGCACGCCGCGCTGAGCGCTAGATCGTGTAGCTGTCGACCAGCGCGCGGGCGATCTCGACGACCGGTGCCAGCGCCACCGGCGCAAGAGCGGCCAGCGCCAGCTCGCCACGCCGCATGGCCTCGACGACCGTATGCGTCCGGTTGAGCGTGCCGTATCGCTCCGCCACGTTCCGGTAGTGGAACATCACCGTGGCGGCCGAGATCTCGAGGATCGAGGCCACGTCGTCCGCCGACTTGCCTCGCGCCATCCACTCCAGCACCTGGTGCTCGCGGGGAGACAGCGCCCGCCGCGAGAAGTGCCGCATGCCGTCTTCCGCATGCGCCTCGATCCATTCGAGCCGGCTGTGAAGGGCCAGCGCCAGCATCAGGCGCCAGAGAATGCCTTCCCCGTCCGGGTCTGAGGCGCGGGGAAGGAAGGAAACCAGTCCGCTCTTTCCCTCGGGCGTCCGCGTCGGCACCTGCAGGCCCACTTCGAACTCGGCATGATCCTCCGACGGCTGGAACAGCGTCGTGTCGCCGGCCGCCACGCCCTCGGGTTGGGGCACCCAGACCGGCACACCCGCGTTCAGCGCCAGCCGATAATCTCGCGGACAGGACGCCAGAACCTGGCAGCCGCCGAAGTGCAGCCGCTCGTTTTCTGCCGTTGCCGTCTTTGCCGCGATCTCAACACCCGCGTCACCGGTAATCAGAACAAATCCATGGACGCCGAAGTCGGACGCAAACGCGTCAAAAGCATTCAGCAAATCGACAGTGCTATTGACCTTGTAAATAAGGTCGAGTTTCGAAAAGGCTAAATCGCGTTTCAATAAAAAACCTCATCAAAATAATAATCATGCGAGCTAGCGATTCGCCAAGGTGAGCGCGCCCTCTGATCAAGCACTTGTGAACGCTACTTAGCTCCTCAGGGAAGCTACCTAGCGGCTTCGCTAGTTGCACCGATATCGATGCGGCGTCTTCCTGAGCTGCACACAGTTCCCCTGGCGGAAGGAACTCACGGTGTCAGCTTTCGATCCTTCTCCCACCTATCGTCCGTACCTCAATCGGCATCGTGTGGTATTTGTGCTACACGCCGATGCCGATGAGCGCGACGCCATCGCAGGCGCCTTCACCGAGCAGGGCTTCATGACCTCCGGTGCCGCGACACTCGAGGGTCTCGTCCGCCTGATCGAGCTCCATCGTCCCGACGTCATCATCACCGATCTCGCGGCCGTCCGCGAAGAGCCGGACCTCATTTCCACCCTTCGTACGCTGGCGTTCGGCGTTCGGATCTTTCTGCTCGCCGATTCCAACCCCGACGCGATCGAGGTGGTTCGCGCGGTGCGCTCCGGGGCGATCTCGATCTTCGTCAAGCCGTTCCAGTTCACCGAGATGCTTCGGACCGTCGGCGAGGAGCTGCGGCAGGACATCCACTTCGGCGAGGGACCGCTCGGCACCCCGCAGGTCGAGGGCGTCGCCAGCCTCACCCAGCGCGAGCTCGAAGTCTTGCAGCACGTGGTTGCCGGCGAGACCAATAAGGAAATCGCCATCGCGCTGAAGATTTCCCCGCGCACGGTCGAAGTCCACCGCGGCGCGGCCATGCGCAAGCTCGGCGCCCGCAACACCGCCGACCTCGTTCGGCTGACGCTGAACCGCTAGCCGGGCTAGTGCCCGGGGAACGCCACGAGGCTTTCGATCTTGACGCCCATCGCGCGCAGCTTGTCCGCGCCGCCCAGGTCGAAGAGGTCGATCACGAAGCCGGCGTTCTCGACCACCGCGCCCGTCCGGCGCAGCAGCCCGACGGCGGCAACCGCCGTGCCGCCGGTCGCGATCAGGTCGTCGATCAGCAGCACCTTGTGGACGCTCGACAGCACGTCGGCATGCACCTCGATCGTGTCGACGCCATATTCGAGCGTGTAGTTCTGCCCGATGGTCGCGCCCGGCAGCTTGCCGCGCTTGCGGATCGGCACGAACCCGACGCCCATTTCGATCGCGACGCCCGCCCCGAAGATGAAGCCGCGCGCCTCGATGCCCGCCACATGCGTGACCCCGAGCCCCGCATGGGCCGCCGCGAGCCGCTCGACGCTTTCCTTGAACCCCTGCGGGTGCTCGATCAGCGTGGTGATGTCGCGAAACAGGATGCCCGGCTTGGGGTAATCCGGAATGGACCGGATCAGCGATTGGAGATCGAGCATGGAGCCGCTCAGCGCCGCACGATGCGCCGCGCAATCACCCCGGCGCGGAACGCCGTCTCGAGCGTGGCTTCCGTCGCCATCTCGCGCATCCGCGGCGTGATCAGCAGCGGCGCCGCCCGCACGGCAGCCCGAACCGCCGGATGCCGCGCCACGGCGACGGCAACTCCGATGACGGTGGCGGCGGTGCGGATGGGCGACATGGCGGTGCTCCCGAAGGCAACGGCCGCAGTTTAGTCCGCCTCCGGGCCCGTGCAAGCAGCAAAAAAGGGCGCCGAAGCGCCCTTCCGTCTCGCCCGGCAGGGCGCTCTCAGTGCTCGACATTGCGCCAGACGCGCTGCTTGACGAAGTACATCATCACCGCGAACAGCAGGAGGAACGCCAGCACTTCAAATCCGGCGGCCTTGGTGGAGTCGAGATGCGGCTCCGCCATCCACATGAGATACGCCGCGACGTCCTTGGAATACTGTTCCACCGTGAGCGGTACCGTCACGCCGTCCGCTCCCACCGCATACTGCACCTGCCCGTCCTGCAGCGGCGGCGGCATGCTGATGATGTGCGAGGGGAAGACTTTGTTGTAGTACTTGCCCGCCGGCAGCGTGAACCCGGCCGGCGGGTCGCTGTAGCCGTTGAGGAGCGCGTGGATATAGTCCGGCCCGCCCTCGGAATAGGTGGTGAAGTAGTTGATCACCCAGAACGGGAACTTGTCCTCGACCGTCCGCGCCTTGGCCAGCACCGACATGTCGGGCGGAATGACGCCGAACGTCGCCTTGAGATCGGCGGCGCTCTGCGGCGGTCCCGGCCAGCGGTCGGACGGAATGCCCGGGCGCGAGCCGCCCGTCGCGTCCGGATCGGCCACGGTGTAGGTCGCCGCCAGCGCCTTGACCTGCGCCGCGCTGTATTCCGGCCCGCCGTCCTCGGCGAGATTGCGGAGCGCCAAGAGCCGCGCGGTGTGGCAGTTCGAGCAGACTTCCTTGAACACCTGGAAGCCGCGCTGCAGCTGGTTCTTGTCGAACGTCCCGAACGGGCCGGCAAAGCTCCACGCCTGCTTGGCGATCGGCGCTTCGGCGTCCTGGGCCTGCACCGGGGCAGCGAGCCCCAGCACCACGAGCGCCGCCGCGGCGAGGGTCGCGATCTTGATCATGGTTGTGCGGTTCCCCAGCGTCATTCGGCGGCCTGCATCGCCACGGGCGCCTTGAGCACGGATTCGGAGATCGAGTTCGGCAGCGGCCGCGGCTTCTCGTAGCGGCCGAGCAGCGGCAGCACCACGAGGAAGTAGGCGAAGTAGTAGACCACCGACAGCTTGCTGATGTCCTTGACCGCCGGCCCGCCCGGGGTCGACGAGCCGAACATCTCGAACAGCGTCGTGTCCGGGCTCTGCGAGCCGTACCACATCAGCGCCAGGAAGTTGATGACGAACAGCCAGTAGAACCATTTGAACGCCGGCCGGTAGGTGCCCGAGCGCACCTTGGAGGTGTCGAGCCACGGCACGAAGAACAGGATCAGGATCGAGCCGCCGAACGCAATGACGCCCAGCAGCTTGCTGTCGAGGATGAAATTGAAGTCGATGGCGCGCAGGATCGCGTAGAACGGCAGGAAGTACCATTCCGGCACGATGTGCGGCGGCGTCTTGAGCGCGTCGGCCTGGATGTAGTTGTCGGCGTGGCCGAGGATGTCGGGCGCAAAGAAGGCGAGCCACGCAAAGGGGATCAGGAACACCACGATCCCGAAGAAGTCCTTCATCGTGTAGTACGGATGGAAGGGAACGGTGTCGCGGCTCTTGTCCTTCACCTCGACGCCGATCGGGTTGTTGTTGCCCGGCACGTGCAGCGCCCAGATGTGCAGCACCACCACCGCCGCGATGATGAACGGCAGCAGGTAATGGAGCGAGAAGAACCGGTTGAGCGTCGGATTGTCGACGCCGAACCCGCCACGCAGCAGCTGCAGCAGCGGATCGCCGATGACCGGGATCGCCGCAAAGATGTTGGTGATCACCACCGCCGCCCAGTAGCTCATCTGGCCCCACGGCAGCACGTAGCCGAAGAAGGCTGTTGCCATCATCAGCAGGTAGATGATGACGCCGAGGATCCAGAGGATCTCGCGCGGCGCCTTGTACGAGCCGAAATAGAGCCCGCGGAAGATGTGCACATAGACCGCAAAGAAGAACATCGACGCGCCGGTCGCGTGGATCGCCTGGATCAGCCGGCCCCCGACGACGTCGCGCTTGATCGCCTCGACCGAATCGAAGGCGAGCCCCGCATTGGGCGTGAAATGCATCGCCAGCACGATGCCGGTCACGATCTGCGACCCGAGCATGAACGCGAGGATGCCGCCGAACGTCCACCAGTAGTTGAGGTTCTTGGGCGTCGGGTAGTCGACGATCGTCGACTTCGCAAAGCCCATGATCGGCAGGCGCTCCTCGATCCAGCGGAGCACCGGAGTGGCGGGGACGTATTTGCTGCTCTCGTGGCTGTCCATCGCGTCCTCAGCCGATCTGCACTTTGGTGTCGGTCAGAAACTTGTAGGGCGGCACCACCAGGTTCTTGGGCGCCGGCCCGAGGCGGATGCGGCCCGACGTGTCGTACTGCGAGCCGTGGCACGGGCAGAGCCAGCCCCCGAACTGCCCGGCCTCGCCATTGGGAATGCAGCCGAGATGCGTGCACACGCCGATCATGATGAGCCAGTTGTCGTGGCCCTTCATCACCCGCGCCTGATCGGTCTCGGGGTCCTTGAGCTGATCGAGCGGCACCGCGCGGGCGTCGTCGATTTCCTTCTGCGTGCGGTTGCGGATGAACACCGGCGCGCCGCGCCACTTGATGGTGATGGACGAGCCGGTCTGGATGCCGCTGAGATCGACCTCGACCGACGACAGCGCCAGCACCGAAGCGTCCGGATTCATCTGGTTGATGACCGGCCAGGCGACGGCGGCGAAGCCGACCACACCCACAGCACCCGAGGCGATATAGAGGAAGTCGCGCCGGCCGGCGTCCGGCTGGTCGCTGTGCGCCAAATTCGATTCTGTCGCCAAGGTGGAAAATCCCCGCCTGATGCCGTGGCCCGCGCTGCTTCACGGAGCCCCCGCACCGCGCGCGATATGGCCTCGCGCCGCCCTCAACGACCGCGCGATTTCGGTGTCTTTTTGCACTCTCCCATGCACTTGTCCAGCCGGGACGGCCGGGCGAAAACCGGGATGCGACACTAACCCACAGCGCCGTTTGCCGCGTCTGTGCAAGGACATGCCCATGCCTGTCGAACTGGCGCTTTATCAGCCCGATATCGCTCGCAACACCGGCACGATTCTCCGCCTCGGCGCCTGCCTCGGCGTACCGGTGCACGTCATCCACCCGACCGGCTTTCCGTTCTCCCGGCGCACATTGCGCCAGGGCGGTCTCGACTACCTCGACTCGGCCGAGATCGTCGAACACGACAGCTACGACCATTTCACCGCCTGGCTCACCGGCGCCCGCCGCCGCCTGGTGCTGCTGACCACCAAGGTGAAGCCCTCCGCCTACGCGCACGCCTATCGCGACGAGGACGTTCTCATGGTCGGCCGCGAGAGCATCGGTGTGCCCGATGCCGTGGCCGCGGACGCCGCCGTCAGGCTGCGCATTCCCATGCGGGCCGGTTTGCGCTCGATCAATGTTGCGCTCGCCGCGGCGATGATTTGTGGCGAGGCGCTGCGCCAGACCGGCCACTTCGAGACCCTCGCATGACCCTCCCCGCCGACATCGAGACCAAGAAACAGACCGCCGCGAACTGGTTCCGGCAGGTGCGGGACGACCTCTGCGCCCGCCTCGAAGCGATCGAGGGCGAAGGCGGCGTGCAGACAACCGCGGCGCCCGGCCGCTTCGAGATCAAGCCGTGGTCGCGCCCCGAAGGCGGCGGCGGCGAAATCGGCCTCCTCCACGGCCGCGTTTTCGAGAAAGCCGGCGTCCATATCTCCATCGTCCATGGCCGCTTCAGCGAAGATTTCGCCCGCCAGATGCCGCACACCGAGGCCGGCGCCGAATTCTGGAGCGCCGGCGTCTCCGTCATCATCCATCCGCGCAACCCAAACGTGCCGGCGGCGCACATGAATACGCGGATGATCGTCACGGGCGACTGGTGGTTCGGCGGCGGCGGCGACCTGACCCCGGTGCTCGACCGCCGCCGCACCCAGGCCGATCCCGACAGCCGCGATTTCCACGCCGCCTACAAGGCCGCCTGCGACGCCCATGGCGACCGCTACGCACGCTACAGGCAGTGGTGCGACGAGTACTTCTTTTTGAAGCACCGCAATGAGCCCCGCGGCATCGGCGGCATCTTCTACGACCAGCACAACACCGGCGACTGGGACGCCGATTTCGCCTTCACCCAGGATGTCGGCCGCGCCTTCCTCGATATCTATCCAGCGCTGGTCCGCCGCAACGTCAACACGCCGTGGACCGAGGCCGACCGCAACGAACAGCTCGTCCGCCGCGGCCGCTACGTCGAGTTCAACCTGCTCTACGACCGCGGCACCACCTTCGGCCTGCGCACCGGCGGCAACGTCGAGGCGATCCTGAGCTCGATGCCGCCCGAGGTGCGCTGGCCCTAGCGGAACTCCCGCCCGGTCCACCCGTTTGGCCTCTGAGGGCGAGGAGGTTGCGATGAAGCAATATGAATGCCTGGTGCCCGGCTGCCCGTGGCACACCAGCGCCGGCGATGACGCCGAGATCGTTCGCCGCGCGTCCGAGCATCTGCGCGAGGTTCACGGCGAGCAGACCGTGCGGCCCGAGATGATCGACCGCATCAAGCAGCGCATCCACGAATCGAAAGCCGCCTAGCGGCGCCGCACTTCGGCCAGCAATCCCTCGCGGGTGAGCTTGAAGCCGCTCGCGATCCACTTCCGCTCGAGCCGCTCGAGCTCGGCCCCCAACTCGGGGCCGGGCGACATGCCGGCGGCGACGAGATCGTTGCCGGTGAGCGGGAACAGCGGCACGTCGATGCTCTCGAGGCTCTGCAGCACCGCCGATTTGCCCGCCTCCGTCCAGCCCGCGAGTGTCGCCGCGATCTCGACGGCGTCGGCCAGCACCGCCGGAAAACGATAGGCGGCTTCGTTCACGCCGAAATCGATGAGGAGCCGCGCCGCCGCCAGCATCGCCTCCGCCGCCGCGATTTCGTCGTTGGTCAGCCGCCAGATGCGCTTGAGCGTGTCGGCACCCAGCGTGTGGATCATCAGCGCCAGCCGCGGCGTGTCGCTCGGGCGCCGCGCGCGCCGCTCATAGCCCCCGAGCTGGTCGAGCAGCACGGCCGGCAGCACCAGCACTCCGGCGCCGCTCATCGCGGTGAACGTCCGCGCAATCCGCGGCAGCCCCAGCATGCGGCGGATTTCCCCGCCCACGCGCTCGGCCGAAAGCGTCCGCAGCGTGCCCGACGCGCGCGCCACCGCGGCAAGCCCCTCGTCGTCGAACTCCTCGCGCCCGTGGCTCGCCGTGAAGCGGAAGAACCGATAGACGCGCAGCCGGTCTTCGGCGATGCGCCGGTCGGGATCGCCGATGAAGCGCACGCGCCCGGCAAGACAATCGTCCGCTCCGCCGATCGGGTCGAACAGCGCGCCGTCCATCCCGGCATAGATCGCGTTGAGGGTGAAATCGCGCCGCTCGGCATCGCGCGTCCAGTCGGTGCCGAACTTGACCTTGGCGTGCCGGCCGTCGGTGTCGATGTCCTCGCGCAGCGTCGTCACTTCGGCGGTCATGTCGCCGAGCCGCAGCGTCACCGTGCCGTGGTCGATCCCCGTCGGATAGACGCCGATGCCCGCCTCGCCCGCGCGCCGCATCACCTCCTCGGGGAGCAGCGCCGTCGCGAAGTCGATCTCGGCGCCGTCGCGGAGGCGGTCGAGCAGCGTGTCGCGCACCACCCCACCGACGACGCGCGTCTTGCCCGCCGCGCCGTCGAGCAGGCCGAACACCCGCTGCGTCTCGGCGCGCTTCAGCCACTTGGCCTCCTTCAGGCGCTGGGCGACAGCCTTCGGAATCACGGGGCGACCTCGTCCTTGAGCGCAAGCTCATAGAAGCGCCGCGTCAGATTGGCCGTAATCCCCCAGATGACAAGGCCCTCATGTGCGATCTGCCAGGTCGTTCCGGTGCGGCCGCGGAAGTTGACGTGATAGGTGCCGAACCCGTCCTCCTGCATAAGCCGTTCGAGCGGCACCTCGAACACCGACTTGACCTCACCCGGATTGGGCACAAACGGGCCGCGGGGCGTCACCACCGCGACCACCGGCGTGATGAGGTAATTGGTGCCGCTGTAATAGGCCGGCAGGTAGCCCAGGATCCGTGCGTCGTCCGGCTCCAGCGCCACCTCCTCCTGCGCCTCACGCAGCGCGGCCGCGCCCGGCCCGGCATCGGTCGGATCGATCTTGCCGCCGGGAAAGGCGATCTGCCCCGAATGCGAGCGGAGGTCCGGCGAGCGCTCGGTGTAGAGCACTGAGAGCGCCTCACCCCGCCGCACCAGCGCGACGAGCACCGCCGCGTCGCGCGGCGGACCCTCGAAGCCGCCGTCGGGCGTCCATTCGGGCTTGAGCGCAGCCATCACCTCGGCCGCCTGCGGATCGGGCAGCAGCCGAAGCCTGATTCGTTCGATCAGTTCGTCGGCCGCCGGCAATTACCGAAGTCCTCAGGACCGCTTCTTGGCTCCAAACGCCGCGATCGGCCCCTTGATGCGGGCCGCCAGCGTCTTGTCCTCAGAATAGAGGAGCACGCGCGCCGGGTCGACAGGGCCGGGCCAGACCACCGCGCCGGGCGTGGTCACCTGCCAGCCGAGCGGACAATAATAGTCCTGGTCGCCCACCAGCAGCACGAAGCTGCCCTCGCCGCGCTCGAGCGCGATGCGCGTCGCCTCGCGCGCCAGCATCTTGCCGGCGCCACGCTTGCGGAAGTTGGGATGCGTCGCCAGCGGGCCAAGCATGTAGCCGTCGCGGCCGCCGACGCTGATCGGCGTCATCCACACCGACCCGCACGGGGTGCCGTCGACTTCAGCGATGAGGGAGAGGGATTTGTCGATCGGGAAGCGCTCGCGCACCCGATAGGCCGTCCGGGCAAAGCGTCCGGGGCCGAAGGCCAGTTCCTGCAGATCGGCAACGAACTTATCGTCGGCGGGAGTGGCGAAGCGGGTTGTGGGCAATTGAGGTTGCGGCGGCGCAGAGGGAGCCGGCGAATAGACGGAAGGGGCGATCATCGTGACAGTCCAAAACGAGAGTGAGGACAAACGTGCCGGCGTCTCGGCCGGCTCCCGACCTTTTACGGTCGTCGGGTCACGTGAACGACGTTCTCCATCCTGGACGCCTCCTGACGTCTGAAAAGCGCATTAGCACCATGGGGGTAACGCGTAAACGAGAAATCAT
>CAYRZM010000182.1:0-2438 GCA_964428685.1 uncultured Devosia sp.
ATTCTGGGGCCGCCCGCGCAACTGACTTTGGCTGGTCTAACCAATTGGGTTTTACGGGGGGCCGCTATCCGTATTGTTGCGCGGCCCCTAGCTTTGCCCGAGCGCTCGATGTCCGATCTCGTGATCCGCCCTTACACCGCCGCCGACATTCCGGCGGTGACCCGCATCTACGGCCACTATGTCCGCGACACCGTCATCACCTTCGAGACGACCGAGCCGGACGAAGCGGAGATGGCCGCGCGCTTTGCCGCCGTCGCCGGCAAGGGCCACCCGCTCCTCATCGGCGAGGTGGGTGGCGCCGTCATCGGCTACGCCTATGCCTCGACCTACCGGCCGCGCGAGGCCTACCGCTTCACCTGCGAGGACTCGATCTATCTGGCGCCCGACGCGGTCGGCCACGGATATGGCGGCGAGCTGCTGGCCCGGCTCATTACCGACAGCGGCAAGGCTGGCCTCAAGCAGATGCTGGCGGTGATCACCGCCGAGCGGGCGAACTCCATCCGCCTTCACGAAAAGCACGGGTTCCGCTTCATCGGCCGCTACGAGGCGCTCGGCTACAAGTTCGACCGCTGGCTCGACATCGTGCACATGCAGCGGGCCCTTTAGTCCGCGCGGCACGCGGACGATTTCATCGCCACATATTTTGGGGGATTTGACGATGGCGGACGCGCCGAGCCTCGCGGGGCAGTACACGACCAGTGAGAAGCTTGCGGCGCGGGCGCGCCTGCACCAGGACTTCTCGGTGTCCGAACAGGGCTGGTTCCCCTGGGTCGCCGGGCGGCTGGGCCTCCGCGACGGCGACCGTGTGCTCGATATCGGCTGCGGCCCGGGCTGGTTCTGGGCGGCCAGCGCCGACGCCCTGCCCGACCGCATCAGCCTCACTCTCGCCGATGCGTCGCCCGGCATGGTCAAGGAGGCGACCGCTCGCTGCATGCCGCTGCGGCACTGGCAGGTCGAGGGGCGCGAGGCCGACGCGATGGCGTTGCCCTTTGCCGATGCGAGCTTCGATGTCGTCCTCGCCATGCACATGCTCTACCATGTGTCCGATCCGGCGGCGGCGATCGCCGAAATGCATCGCGTGCTGAAGCCGGGCGGCACGCTGGCGGTCACCACCAACGGCGCCGGCAACCTCGGCGCGCTCTATGCCCTCGGCACGGCCTTCGGCGGCAGCCCGACCGAGCCGGTCGCCGCGACCTTCGGCCTCGACCGCGCCGAGACCCTGCTGCGGGCAGCGTTCGGCAACGTCACCGCCGAAGTGCAGCCGGCGAGCCTCCGCGTCACCGACCCCGAAGTGGTGTTCATGGCCCTCACCTCCTACCCGCCCGGCGACGGCGCCACGGAGGCGCAGCTCGGCGCCTTCCGCAAAGCCATCGACGCCGCCTTCGTCCGCGGCAACGGCGTGCTGGAAGTCCGGAAGGAGAGCGCGCTGTTCCTGAGCCGGAAGGGTTGAACGCCGGGCTTGACGGGGGATTTATCGTAGTTACAATAAGAGTCGATAATGGACCCATATGAATGGGACGCCGACAAGTACGAGACGAACCTGCGCAAGCACGGAATCGGTTTCGAACTGGTCGATCAATTCGACTGGTCGAGAGCGGCGTTCCGCCTCGACCGCCGATTTGACTACGGCGAGGTTCGGCGCCTCGCATTCGGGCGCATCGGCGAATTGGGCTATGCCATCGTCTTCGTGATCCGCGGCAACAAAGTCCGACTGATAAGCCTGCGCCGGGCGCGAGATAAGGAGCTGGAAAAATATGGACTCTAGAAAGCTCCCGCCGCCACCGGCGGACTTCGATGACGACGCGCCGGTGTTGACCGATGAACAGATCAAAGAGCTGCGTCCGGCACGTGAAATGTTCGAGGAGCTCGGCATTCCAATGCCGGTCCCCCGGGGCCGACCCAAGGCCGAGGTCACCAAGTCGTCGGTGACGCTTCGCCTCGATCCCGATGTGGTCGATTTCTACAAGTCCGGCGGGCCGGGCTGGCAGACGCGGATCAACGCGGCGCTGCGCAAGACACTGCCCAAGAAGCGCGCCTAGCGCACCACCGCCAGCTCGAGCACCCGCAGCACAACCTCGAGCTCGTGGCCGCGTTTCAGCACGCGGCCTTCCTGGCTCGTCACCAGATACTGTCCCTGCCGGGCCCGCAGTTTCGGGTTCTTCTCGATCACGTAGAGCGGCCGCTCGGAGGCGCGCTTGTAGATCGAGAAGACCGCGCGGTCCTTGAGGAAATCGAGGGCGTAGTCACGCCACTCGCCGGCGGCGACCTTGCGGCCATAGAGGTTGAGGATGGTCTGCAGCTCGTGCCGGTCGAAGCCGACATAGGGGCGCTGGCGCGGCGGTTGCGGGCCCGAGCCCCCGAAGAAACTGAGGAGCTCGGCGGTCTGCTGCGGTTCGGCCTCGGCCATCGGCGACCCTTTGTGACGTTGCCGTCATGAT
>CAYRZM010000183.1:0-4977 GCA_964428685.1 uncultured Devosia sp.
ACTGGCGCGCGCTGAGCGAGGGCCGGAGCGGCATCGTCATGAACACCCGGTTCGATGTCAGCGAGTTCGCCTGCAAGATCGCCGGGCTCGTGCCGCCCGATTTCGATCCGACCAGGGTGATCGACGCCAAGGAGATCAAGAAGATGGATCTCTTCATCCAGTATGGCCTCGTCGCCGCCGCCGAGGCGCTGGCACAGTCCGGCTGGGTCGCCGATACGCCGGAAAAGCAGGCCGCGACCGCCACCATCATCGGCACCGGCGTCGGCGGCTCGCCCGTGATGGCCGAGACCGTCAACATCATCAACGAGAAGGGTCCGCGCCGGCTGTCGCCCTTCACCGTGCCGAGCTTCCTCGCCAACCTCGCGGCCGGCTGGATTTCCATCCACTACGGTTTTAAGGGCCCGATCGGCGCGCCGGTGACCGCCTGTGCCGCCTCGGCCCAGGCCATCGGCGACGCCATGCGGCTCATCCGCACCGGCGAGGCCGAGATCGCCGTTTGCGGCGGCGCCGAAGGCTCGGTCGATCCCATCTCGATCGGCGGCTTTGCCGCCTCGCGCGCTCTCAACACCACCTACAACGACCGCCCCACCGAAGCCTCGCGGCCGTTCGACAAGGGCCACGCCGGGTTCGTTCTGAGCGAAGGGGCCGCGGTGGTGGTGATCGAAAAGCTGAGCCACGCGCGGGCCCGCGGCGCCACGCCGCTCGCCATCGCCGCCGGCTACGGCACCTCGGCCGATGCCTATCACCTCACGGCCGGCTCGCCCGATGGGGCCGGCGCGCAGGTCGCCATGAACCAGTCGATCCGCAACGCCGGCATCACCCCGGCCGACATCGGCTACGTCAACGCCCACGCGACCTCGACCGAGGTCGGCGACAATGCCGAGATCAACGGCATCCGTGCCGTCTTCGGCGATCGTGGGCAAAGTCTCGCGGTGAGTTCGACGAAATCGGCGACCGGCCACATGCTCGGCGCCGCGGGTGCCATCGAGGCGGTCTATTCGGTGCTGGCGCTACGCCACCAGATGCTGCCGCCGACGCTCAACCTCGCCGATCCCGAGCCGGTGGCGGCGCAGTTCGATCTCGTGCCGAACCGCATGAAGCCCAAGGCGCTCCGCCATGTGCTCAGCAATTCCTTCGGCTTCGGCGGCGTCAATGCCTCGCTGGTGTTCTCCGCGGTCTAGCGGATGACCACCCACTTGGCCTTGCCGTCCTTGGTCTTGCACGACACGGACTGGCCGGTCGCGGTGAGGCCGGTCACCTCGTACTGGCCGGGGCCGATCTTGTTGATGTGGAACTTCTTGACGAGGTTCCCATCGAGCCCCTCGCGGTTGGTCAGTTCCTTGTAGCACGCCGTCCAGGCCACCGCCTGGTCGTCGGCGAGAACCGGATGCGCAGCGGCGGTGAACAATCCGAAGGCGATGACGAAGGCGAGCGTTTTCTTCATGGCGGTTTTTCCCGGCGGCCGCGCCTTACTCAACTTCCCGGCACGGTCTCAAGCTGATCTTAATCCTTCGTTCACCACGAATGAACCGAACATGAATGACGTGGTAAAGGCCGCCGGCGGCCCCCCGGAAAGCGGTTCTGGACCGGGATTTCAGCTATTTCGGCGGCAGCTGTTCGACCCAGCGGCGGGCGGTTTTGACCCACTCCGCCAGATCGTCGTCGTCCTCGATGGCGTCCGGATCGACCCAGATGAAGCCGCGCATCACCCGGCCGCCATGCACCATCTGCGTAGCGCCGGAGCGGGCGAGGGCCTCATCGTTGTGCTCCTTGCCCACGCTCAGGAGGATCCGCCCATCCTTCTTGCAGCCGACGAGGATGTGACCGTTGAGCAGGAAGGTCAGCCCGCCGAACATCGTCTTTTCGCTGACCCGCCGGTCGCCGCCGACGATCGCGCGCACGCGGTCGACCAGATGCTCCATCGCCTGGCTGCGCGCCGGCGCCTTTTTCGCGGGCTTCATTTCGGGGGCAGCTCCTTCACATACGCCCGGGCATACGCGATCCAGTCCTTGATCGCCGCCGCATCGGGCAGGGCGCCCGGATCCACCGCGATGAACCCCGTCATCACCTTTGGTCCCATGTGCATCGCATATGCGCCCGGCCGCTTCAGCGCCTCGTCCATCGTGGCGGGGTCGACACGCACCAGCAGTGCACCCTTGGCCGTCGTGCCCACCAGCATGTTGCCGTTGAGCATGAACCCAAGGCCGCCGAACATCTTCTTTTCCTCGAGCCTGGGCACCAGCGGACGCAGGCGCGCGCCCATCGCGTCGGAGGCGGCGGTCACATCATCGCTCCCTCGTTCCGGTAGGTCGCATGCTGCGGCAGGCCTTCGGGGATCACGTCCCACTCGCGGTGGCTGCGCGCAAAGATCAGCTGGTTCGGCACGAACCATCCCGCTGCATCCGCTCCGAACAGTCCGGCAGGCAGCATGAGGACATCCACCGCCCGGCTCGAATGGGCCAGCAAGGGCGTGCCGCATTCGGGGCAGAACGAGCGCGTGAGCGTTGCGCCGGAGTTCGCGGCGCGCGCGAACGACCGCGTCCGCCCGCTGACTTCCACATCGGTTGCCCGCGCGAGGATCACCGCGGAGTGGCCCGTGCCGGTCGAGCGCTGGCAGTCCTCGCAGGAGCACAGGAACATCGACAGCACCTTGCCGGAGAACCGCAGCGTCACCGCGCCGCACGCGCAGCGGGCGCTGAGATCGGCTCTCGGGCGGGATTTCGGCTCCATTTCCAGAGGCTTGCACTGCCCAGAGCAAAGCCGCAAGCCGGTTGATTCACCGCGCCCCCGGCGCTACGCCCGGGCATGAACCACGTCCCGCTCCCGAGGGCCACGCTCTACGCCCCGGACTATCCGGTGGTCACCGCGCGCCTTCGCCTCCGGCCCTTCAGCCGCGGCGACGTCGATGCGGTCTATTCCTACCGCAGCCTGCCCGAAGTCGCCCGTTACCTGTTCGACGAGCCGATGAGCCACGAAGAGTGCGCCGAGGCGGTGCGGGTGCGGACGGGGCAGATCGCCTTCACCGGCGAGGGTGACAAGATCCTGCTGGCGGTCGAGCGCCAGGACGACGGGCACCTCGTCGGCGAAGTCTCGCTGATCTGGCGCAGCGTGCCCGACCTTCAGGGCGAGCTCGGCTACATCCTCCATCCGGCCGCCTGGGGCAACGGCTACGCCACCGAAGCCGCCGCGGCGCTCCTCGATTTCGGTTTCGGCGACGCCGGGCTTCACCGCATCTACGCCCGCTGCGACGCGCGCAACGCCGCCTCCGCCGGCGTCATGCGGCGGTTGGGCATGCGGCAGGAAGCCCATTTCCACGAGCACACCCAAAGCAAGGGCCATTGGGACGAGGAGCTGTTCTGGGGGATCCTTGCGCGCGAGTGGAGGACTCGGCCCCGCTGATCGCGACACATTTGTGTCGGCGCCGCGAAATTTGTTCGGGAACCGGCAGGCAAACCTCACGTTGGGCTCGCGGGGCTGAGCGCAGCGGAGGGCGCCCAGATGAAATCGGATTTGCTCATCAAGACCGAGCGGCTCATCCTGAGGCCGTTCGAACGCACCGACCTCGACGAGGTCCTCGGCTACTATTCGCTGCCCGACGTACAGCGCTATCTGGACTGGAAAGCCCGCGACGCGAGCGAGGCCAAGACCGCCTTTGACGCGATGCGCAAGCAGACCCGCCTGACCCGGCCGGGCGACACGCTGACCCTGGCCGTCGTACGCAAGTCCGACAGCAAGGTGATCGGCCACGTCTCCCTGCGCTGGACCGACGCAACGGCTGGGCAGGGAGAGATCCGCTTCGCGCTGGCCCCCGCCTTCCGCCGCAAAGGCTACGGCAGCGAGGCCATCCGGGCGGTCGTCAGCCTCGGTTTTGAGGATTTCCGGCTGCATCGGATCTTTGCCCGCACCGACGGCCGGAACGAGGCGTCGGCAAGGTTGCTCAAGCGGCTCGGCATGCGGCTCGAAGCCCACTACCGCGAGCACGCCCTGTTCCAGGGCGAGTGGGACGAGGAGCTTCACTTCGCCGTCCTCGACCGCGAGTGGCGCCGCGGCGCCAAGGTCCACGAGATCAGCCGCCACAAGGTCGCTTGATCCGCCCCGCCAATCTGCCCTAAGTGCCAGCCATGGCCGGCACCGATAAAACCAGGGAATTCGCGTATCGCCCCAGCCCGGCGGTCATCCTGTGCGAGCCCCAGCTCGGCGAAAACATCGGCACGACGGCGCGCGCGATGGCCAATTTCGGCCTGTGGGATCTGCGTCTCGTCAACCCGCGGGACGGCTGGCCCAACGAGCGGGCGGTCGCCGCCGCCTCACGCGCCGACCACGTGATCGACAAGGTGCGGGTCTTCCCCACCACCGAGGCGGCGATCGCCGATCTCTCGCTGGTCTTTGCCACCACCGCCCGCCGCCGCGACCTGCAGAAGCCGGTGCTCGGCCCCGAGGAAGGCGCGCAGCGCGTGATTTCCCACATCGCCGGGGGCGCCGGCGCCGGCATCCTGTTCGGCCGCGAGCGCTGGGGACTCTACAACGAAGAGGTGGCGCTGGCCGACGCCATCATCACCCTTCCGGTCGAAGCGGCGTTCGCCTCCCTCAACATCGCGCAGGCGGTGCTGATCCTCGCCTACGAGTGGCGGCGCCAGTCCGATTTCGGCAAAGAGCTGCCGTTCAGCGAGACCGCCGCGGAAGCCGCTACCAAGGGTGAACTGCTGAAGCTTTTCGAGCACCTCGAGCAGGCGCTCGACGAGGCCGGCTTCTTCACCGCCCCCGACAAACGTCCCACCGTCGTCACCAACCTGCGGGCCATGCTGAGCCGCGGCACCCTGTCGGGCCAGGAGGTGCGCACTCTCCACGGCGTCATCTCCTCCATCGAGCGCAAGCATGAGCGACCGAAAGCCAACCGGCCGAGCAAGGGGCAGAAGGGCGACCCTGTGAAATAAGCGCGGCACAAACCTGTTGCCACGGCTGCGCAAAACGGACTAC
>CAYRZM010000184.1:0-6550 GCA_964428685.1 uncultured Devosia sp.
GTGCGGGCGAGCCGCGCCGCGGCGAGGATGGTGCGGACCTTCTGCACCGAGTCCTCGAGGTCGCGGTTGATCACGACGTAGTCGTACTCGGCGAAGTGGTCCATCTCGAGCCGCGCGTTCTTGAGCCGCTTGTCGATGGTCGATTTGCTGTCCTGCGCGCGGCGTTCGAGGCGCTTGCGCAGCTCGCGGATCGAGGGCGGCAGGATGAAGATCGTCACCATGTCGTCGCGGGCTTTTTCGAGCAGCTGCAGCGTGCCCTGGTAGTCGATGTCGAAGAGGATGTCGCGGCCCTGCTTGAGCTTCTCTTCGACGTGCGCGCGCGGTGTTCCGTAGAAGTTGCCATGCACCTCGGCGCTTTCGAGCAGCTCTTCAGCGGCGCGCATGCGCTGGAACTCGGCGACATCGACGAAGTGGTAGTCGCGGTGGTCGATCTCGTCGGTGCGCCGGGCGCGCGTCGTCACCGACACCGAGAGCGAGATGTTGGGGTCCTGCGCGAAGATGGCGCGCGAAATCGACGACTTGCCGGCGCCCGAAGGCGAGGCCAGCACCAGCATCACACCGCGGCGCGCGAGCTCCGCCATCGGAACGCTACTCCAGGTTCTGCACCTGCTCGCGGAACTGGTCGATGACCGCCTTGAGGTCGAGGCCGATCGCCGTCAGCTCCACGGCATTGGACTTCGAGCAGAGCGTATTCGCTTCCCGGTTAAATTCCTGTGAGAGAAAATCGAGCTTGCGGCCCACCGGTCCGCCTTCCGCCAGCATCGCCCGGGCGGCGGCGATATGGGCGGCCAGCCGGTCGAGCTCCTCGCGGATGTCCGCCTTGGTCGCGAGCAGCAGCGCTTCCTGCGCCAGCCGGTCGTCCGAAAGCCCGGTGCCCGTCGCCACGAGATCGGCGATCTGCTCCCTGAGCCGGGCCAGCAGCGCGTCACGGCTGCGGGTCGGGTGTGCCCCCGCACGGTCGCGCAGCGTCTCGATTTCGCGCACCTGCCCGCCCAGCACCTCGCCCAGGTGCACGCCTTCGCCCTGGCGCGACTCCCGCAGCCCGGCCAGCGCCTCGTCCACCGCCGCGTGGATGGCGGCGTGCAGCTTTTCTTCCGCGTCGGGCGCGAGCGGCGCGTCGTGCTGTTCCAGCACGCCCTTGAGCCCAAGGATGCCGTCGGCCGTCGGCCGTCCGGCACCGGGCAGCGCGTCGTCGAGCTCATTGATCGCGGCGAGGACGGCCGCCAGCGCCTCACGGTTGACGATCACCCGCCCGCCCTCGCCGTCGCGCTCGACATTGAGGTTGACCGTCACCGAGCCGCGGCTCAGCGCCTTGGCCACCTGGCGGCGGATTTCGGGCTCGAGCGCGTCGTAGCCGGGCGAGAACCGCATGCGCATGTCGAGACCGCGGGCGTTGACCGACTTGATCTCGACCATGAAGGAAAAGCCGGGCACGGCCCCCGCCGCGCGGCCATACCCGGTCATCGACTGGAGCGGCGCCGGCATTACTGGCTGGTGTCGCCGGCCTGGCTCGCCTGCTGCGCTTCGAGCGCATCCTTGGCGTCCTCGTCTGCGCTGGCGGCGACGGCCTGGCGATAAAGGGCGACGTTCTTGCGATGCTGCGCGTAGGTCGCGGAGAAATAGTGCCCGTCCGCGGGGTCGGCGTCCTTGGCGACGAAATAGAGATAGTTGGTGTCGGCCGGGTGCGCGACCGCCATCAGCGCATCGATCCCCGGATTGGCGATCGGCCCGGGCGGCAGGCCGTCGATCTCATAGGTGTTGTAGGCGGTCTTGGTGGTCAGGTCCTTGCTCGTCAGGTCGCGGTCGAGCTTGTCCTTGCCCTGCGTCAGGCCATAGATCACCGACGGATCGGTCTGGAGCCGCATGTGCTTGCGCAGCCGGTTGATGAACACCGAGGCCACCTCGGCGCGCTCGCTGGGCACGCCCGTTTCCTTTTCGACCAGCGAAGCGAGCGTCACCAGCTGGTGCGCGTTCTTGATCACGTCGTCGATGGCCGGATCATGCTTGGACCAGATGTCCATCACGCTCGCGTCCATCTTGGTTTCCATCGACTCGACCAGTGACTGCCGCGTGTCGCCGGGGAAGAAGTCGTGCCGCACCGCGAGCAGCGTGCCCTCGATCGGCACGGCGATCGCGGGACCGGTCAGGTTCTGCGCCGGATCGTTGATGTGCTGGGCGACATCCCACGAGGTCTCGCCGGGAATGACGTTGACGAAGAATTCCTGTGGCTTGGTCTCGGTGATGAGGTCGAGGATGTCCGACATCGAGGCGTGCGCCGGCACCGTGTACTGCCCCGGCAGGATGTTGGCGTCCTTGTGCGTCAGCTGGAAGCCGACCCGGAACAGCAGCGGGTTGTCGATGAAACCCTGTTCCTCGAGCCGCGAGGCAATGGTGCCGACGCCGCTGCCCTTCTCCACCAGGAACGCCGCGCTGTCGTCCTTGCCGCCGGGCCTGTTGAACTCGCTGACGCCCCAGAAGAACACCGCACCGGCGGCGATCATGCCGAGCACGAGGAGCGTGAGCAGCCCGTTGAGGAGCACCACGGCGCTGCTGTTGCGGCGGCGCTTGCGCCGTCCCTTCTGCTCGTTCGCCAACTCGTGCTCCCCCGGCGTTTCCGACCGCATCCCCGGCCCCGCCATTTGCCTCAACGAAGCGGGCAAAACAAGGACGCACGCGCAACGCCATCGTGGGGATTTGACGTCTCTATCGGGATACCAGGTCGATCCGCAGCCGGGCGCCGGTCGCCTGGGCATAGCGACGAAGCGTCGAAACCGAAGGCGAGACGCGTCCGCCCTCGAGCCGGGCGATTGCGGACTGGGTTGTGCCGATCTTCTTGGCCAGCTGCGCCTGTGTGAGATTGGCGTTCGTGCGGGCACGTACCAGCGCTTCGACCAGAGCAAACTCCGCATCGACCTTCTCATACTCGGCCCGAAATTCCGGGTTCTTCATCAACCGGGTCTTCAGTTCAGCCAGCTTGGTCATTCGGTCACCCGTTTCAGTCTTTGCCGCGCAATTTCGAGTGCGCTGCGTGGTGTTTTCTGTGCCTTCTTGGCGAAGACGTGCAGCACGACCACACGCCTTCCTGCGACGGTGACGTAGATCCCGCGGGCGATGCCTTCGGCAGCCTTGGCGCGCAGCTCCCAAAGCTTGCCGTCGAGGTGCTTGGCGTGCGGCTCGTGCAGGTTCTCGAGCCCGACATTTTCGACCATCTCGAGCAGTCGAACGAGCCGCGCCTGCAGCCCCGGTGGCAGCGCGGCGATTTCGGCATCAACCGGAGGAAGCGTCTCCACCGTCCAGCGCATATCCGCTATATAGCAGAAACGCTATAACGCGTCCAGCCGCCTAGGCCGCCCGACGGAAGATCAGCGACGCATTGGTGCCGCCGAAACCGAACGAGTTGGAGAGCGCGATGTCGATCCGCTTCTTGAGCGGCACCTTCGGCACGAGGTTGATCGGTGTTTCGACCGAAGGATTGTCGAGATTGAGCGTGGGCGGCGCGATGTTGTCGCGGATCGCGAGCAGCGAGAAGATCGCCTCGATCGCTCCGGCCGCGCCGAGCAGGTGGCCGACGGCCGATTTCGTCGACGACATCGCGGCCTTGCCCGCGGCATCGCCGAGGAGCTTGGTCACCGCGCCGAGCTCGATCTCGTCCCCGAGCGGCGTCGAGGTGCCGTGGGCGTTGATGTAGTCGATGTCGGCGGGCGAGATGCCGGCGCGCTTTACGGCTGCGCTCATGCAGCGATAGCCGCCCTCGCCGCCCGGCGACGGGGCGGTGATGTGGTAGGCGTCGCCGCTGAGCCCATAGCCGATGAGCTCGCCGTAGATTTTCGCGCCGCGCGCCTTGGCCCGCTCGTCGACCTCGAGCACGACGCTGGCGGCGCCCTCGCCCTTCACGAAGCCGTCGCGGTCCTTGTCGTAGGGGCGCGACGCCTCCGTCGGGCGGTCGTTGAAGCCCGTGGAAAGCGCGCGCATCGCCGAGAACCCGGCGATCGAGAGCCGGTTGACCGGCGATTCCGTGCCGCCCGCAACCATCACGTCGGCATCGCCGAGCGCGATCAGCCGCGCCGCGTCGCCGATGGCGTGGGCGCCGGTCGAGCAGGCGGTGACGACGGAATGGTTCGGCCCCTTGAGGCCGAAGCGGATCGAGACGTAGCCCGAGGCGAGGTTGATCAGCCGGCCCGGAATGAAGAACGGGCTGATCCGACGCGGTCCCTTCTCGAACAGGGTGACCGAGGTTTCATAGATGCCCCCGATCCCGCCGATGCCCGAGCCGATGAGCACGCCGGTCCGCTCGCGCTGCTCCTCGGTCGTGGGCTCGGCGTCGGCATCGGCGATCGCCATGCTGGCAGCCGCCATCGCGAAGACGATGAACGGATCGACCTTGCGCTGTTCCTTGGGGTCCATCCAGTCATCAGGACTGAACTTGCCCTCGCTCAGCGCCCCGAGCGGAATGCGGTGCGCGATCTGACAGGCGATGTCATCGACCTCGAAATCGTCGATGCGCTTGGCGCCGCTCTTGCTCGCAAGGATATTGGACCAGGTGGTCTCGACGCCGCATCCGAGTGGACTGACTGTGCCCAGTCCCGTCACAACGACGCGGCGAAGATCCATGTGGGTGCTGGCCCCCGCGCCAGCCTCTAGCCGACGGCTTTGGTGAGATAGCTCACGGCATCGCCGAAGGTCTGGATGGACTCGGCGGCATCATCGGGAATTTCGACCGAAAATTCTTCTTCGAACGCCATCACCAGCTCGACCTGGTCGAGTGAATCGGCGCCCAGATCGTCGATGAAGCTGGCCTTGTCGACGACCTTCTCCGCATCGACGTTGAGGTGTTCCACAACGATCTTGCGGACGCGGTCAGCGATATCGCTCATATTTTGACTTCCCTTTTCGTAGGTCGTTCGATTCGTTTCTTGTCGCGCGGGCGCTGTTCGTTTGACCGCAGGCGACTTTAGGCGGGCTTCTCAGGACCCGCAAGGGAGCCCCCGGTCCGCCGACCAGCGGCGGCAACTAACACAATCGCCGGGCTTTGGCCATATTGCCGGCCGCCCTCGACCGTGGGCGAAAATCGCCCGTCAAATCATCAACATGCCGCCGTTCACATTGAGCGTCTGGCCGGTGACATAGCCCGCCTCGTCGCTCGCGAGGAACACCGCCGCGGCGGCGATCTCGGTGCCGGTGCCGAGCCGCCCGAGCGGGATTTTCGGCAGGATCGCTTCCATCTGCTTGTCGGTCAGTTCGTCGGTCATTGCGGTGGTCACGAAGCCGGGCGCAATGGCGTTGACGGTGATGCCGCGCGAGGCCACTTCCTGCGCCAGCACCTTGCCCATGCCGATGAGCCCGGCCTTGCTCGCCGCGTAGTTGCCCTGCCCCGGGTTGCCGGCAACGCCGGTCAGCGAGGAGATGTTGATGATGCGGCCCCAGCGCTGCTTCATCATTCCGCGCAGCACCGCCCGGCTCAGCCGGAACGGCGCGGTCAGGTTGATGGCGATGACCTCGTCCCACTCCTCGTTCTTCATGCGCATGAAGAGGTTGTCGCGGGTGACGCCGGCGTTGTTGACGAGGATGTCGAGCCCGCCCAGCGCCGCCTCGGCCTCGGGCACCAGCCGGTCGACCGCCGCGAGGTCCGAGAGATTGCACTGAAGGATCGGATGATCACCGCCGATCATCGCCTTCGTCTCCTCGAGCGCGGCGACCCGTGTGCCGCTCAGCGCGACCTTGGCGCCCGCTCCCGCGAGCGCCTTCGCGATCTCCCGCCCGATGCCGCCCGACGCTCCGGTGACCAGCGCACGTTTGCCGGTGAGATCAAACATTTGGAGGCTCCTTTGCAGAGTCGGATTCAAGCGAGCGCCGCAGCCAGCGCGTCGATGTCGGCGGGAGCGTTCACCGCCGTCGCCCCCCCCTCCGGCGCGATGCGCTTGGCCAATCCGGTGAGCACCTTGCCCGCGCCCAGCTCATAGAGCTCAGTCACGCCGCCCTCGCCGGCGAGCCAGCGCACGCTCTCGGTCCAGCGCACCATGCCGGTCACCTGCTCGACGAGATGCTTTTTGATCGCCGCCGGATCGCTCGTCGGCCGCGCCACGACGTTGGCAACGACAGGCACCACCGGCGCGCTCATCTTTACCTGGTCGAGGGCATGCTCCATGGCGTCGGCGGCGGGGCGCATGAGCGCGCAGTGGAAGGGCGCGCTCACCGGCAGCGGCAGCGCGCGCTTGGCGCCCGCGGCCTTGAGCAGCTCGATCGCGCGGTTGACCGCGCCGGCATGCCCCGAGATCACGACTTGGCCAGGCGCATTGTCGTTGGCGACGCCGCAGACCTCGCCGTCCTCGGCATCGTTGACCGCCCGCAGCACCGTCTCGAGGTCGAGCCCAAGGATCGCCGCCATCGCGCCCTGCCCCACTGGCACCGCCTGCTGCATCGCCTGTCCGCGCGTCCTGAGGAGTCGCGCCGCGTCGCTCAGCGAGAATACGCCCGCCGCGCAGAGCGCCGAATATTCGCCGAGGGAATGGCCCGCGACATAGGCCGCCGCGTCCTTCACCCGCACGCCCTT
>CAYRZM010000185.1:0-4670 GCA_964428685.1 uncultured Devosia sp.
ACCTGCTCGCCGGCACCGGCGCGGGCGACGTCCGCCCGGAAGGCGGCAACCACGTAGCGCGCGGTGGCCGGCCAGTCGGTCTGCGCCTCGCGGACGCGCGACCCAAGGAACATGGCGCGCAGCACGTTGCGCTGCTCCGGCGGCACCTTGCTGTAATCGTGGAGGATCACCGCCGCCGCGCGGTTCCAGGCGATGATGTCCCATGTTGCGGTGCGGATCGTCGCCGGGGCGAGCGTGAAGGAATCGAGCACGCGCTGCAGCTGCGGCGAGATGGCCTTCGGCGGCCGATACTGCACCTCGGGCGGCCGCCCGAGGCCGATCAGGAACAGGTGTTCACGCTCGACTTCGGTGAGGAGAAGGGCCCGGGCGATCCGGTCGAGCACGTCGGCAGAGGCCGCGCCGCCGCGGCCCTGCTCGAGCCAGGTGTACCAAGTGGCGCTGACATTGGCCCGCTGCGCCACCTCCTCGCGCCGCAGCCCCGGCGTGCGCCGGCGCGTCATCGGCAGGCCGAAGGCAGCCGGATCGAGGCGCGAGCGGCGCGCCCGCAGGTAATCCCCCAGTGCGTTCTCGACGGTCGCAGCCGGCATTCCTATTAGTCCTTATACCCGGATAAGATCACTACTTTAACAGGATAACTCAGACAGCGATATGCCGGCAGCCCTCAGGAAAAGGAGATTGCCATGCGTGTTTTCGTTACAGGCGCGAGCGGTTGGGTCGGGTCGGCCGTCGTCAAGACCCTGCTTGCCAGCGGCCACACGGTGCTCGGACTCGCCCGTTCGGACGAGCGCGCGGCGGAAGTTGCAGCCGCCGGTGCCGACGTGCATCGCGGCTCGCTGCAGGATCTCGACAGCCTCAGAGGCGGCGCCGCACAGGCGGACGGCGTCATCCACACCGCCTTCAGCCACGATTTCTCGAAATTCGTCCAGAACGGCGAGGACGAAAAGCGCGCCATCGCCGCACTGGGCGAGGCGCTCGCGGGCACCGGCAAGCCACTGATCGTCACCTCGGGCACCGGCCTTCTCACCCCGGGCCAGCTGGTCACCGAGGCCACCTCGAACTTCGGCGGGCACGTGCCGCGCGCGCCCGAAGATGCCGCCTTCGCCTGGACGGACAAGGGCGTGCGCACGGCCGTCGTCCGCCTGCCGCCCTCGACGCACGGTGCGGGCGACAAGGGCTTCCTGCGGGTCGTCGCGGACATCGCGCGCGAGAAAGGCGTCTCCGCCTACATCGGCGACGGCAGCAACCGCTGGCCGGGCGTGCACCGGCTCGATGCCGCCAAAGTCTTCTGCCTCGCTCTGGAGAAAGGCCGGGCGGGCGGCGTCTATCACGCCGTCGCCGAACAGGGCGTGCCCTACCGCGAGCTCGCCGAAGCGATCGGCACCGGCCTCGGCATCCCGGTCGTCAGTATCGGCGAAGACCAGGTGGACGCCCATTTCGGCTGGTTCGCCCGCTTTGCCCGGATCAACAACATCGCATCGAGCCAAAAGACACAGGCGGAACTGGGCTGGACGCCGGCGGGGCCGACGCTGCTCGAGGACATCAGGTCCGGCAGCTACTTCGCGTGACGAGTCGAGGCGGGCCACCACGCGACCGCGCGCCATCCCGGACATTTAGGCCTTGCCCATGGCGGCAAGGTTATCGAGTGCTAAGGTGTGGGCATCGGGGCGTCCGCCCGCGCCGGGGCCGTCACTCTTCGATGACCATCGTTTCCTTCGATCGCAAGTTCATCTTCGTTCACGTGCCCAAATGCGGCGGCTCGTCCATCGAGTCCGAATGGCGCCGTCATATGAGGCCGAACGACATTGTGACAGGGTACAGCGGCGAGGCGCCGTCGCGAGAAGAGCGGCGGATCAGGATCGCCAAGCACCAGAGCCTGAGTCATCTGACCCAAACTCTCGGTGGGAACGTTATCGGCTCATGGCTGAGCTGCGTGCTGGTCCGAAATCCGCTGTCGGTGGTCGAAAGCTATTATCGATACGGCACGTACCTGCTGTCCGGCGAATGGAGTTCCAAGCCATGGAGCGCCGATGACATCCGGGCAATGGTCCGCGCGAAAGACACCGAAAACGTCCCGGGTTGGATGTTCGACCTCACCCGGGGCGCGACCGCCGAAGCGATAGTGGCCCAAAGCTTTGGCGACTTTCTGGAGCGGGTCGCCGACGATCGCTGGACCCGCTATTTTCGCAACTACACCTCGCTCGGAAGCGAAGAGGTCGCGATCAAGCAGGTACTCCGACTCGAGGAACCTGTTGCCATCCGAAAATTCTTCAAGACCAAAGTCTCGGCATCCTTCAAGCTGCTGCACGAGAACAAGGGCGATGACGCCAGGGCGGTGTGGCCGCCTTCGCTGCGCGAACGATTCCTCGTTCTCACCGCCGACGAGCACCGCATCTTCGGTTACCCCATGTGATGGCCCGAACGCACACTGCTGGATGTCCACGCGAGCCATGGCCCGCCAGGTGGCCTGCGCGTCGTGCCTGCGCGAAAGGAGCGCGCCTGACCCCCTAAACGGGCATTCCAGCGTGGTCCCAGCTTGCCTTGTGCAGCGCCTCAAGGCGCCAGCCTTCCGGATCGAACAAGAAGCACGCGTAGTAGTCCGGGCCAAAATGCGGCCGCAAGCCGGGCGGGCCATCATCGGTGCCGCCGTTGGCGAGCGCCGCAGCATGAAAGGCGGCGACGGAAGCGTCGCTCGGGCAGTTGAAGCAGAGGTGGAACCCCGGCCCGGGCGGATGCGCGTCAGGCCTGAGAAAGATCGCGAGCTTGTCGTTGCCGTTCGGCCGGCCGTAGCCGAGGCCCTTGGGGTCGGTCCAGAGCCGGACCCAGCCGACCGGCATCATGACGGCATCGTAGAACCGTCCGGCCCGTTCGAGATCGCGCACCCCGAAGGAGACATGCCCGAGCATCAGCTCAGCCGCACATCCACCACGCCGTCGAAGCTCTTGATCGCCCCGGCCAGCGCCGGGTTGATCTGCCAGCCGGACCCGATATCGACTTCGTAGAGCTTGCGGCCCTGCTCGCGCGCGACGACGAAGGTGATGCGGCCGTTGCCGCCCGGCTTGAGCTGCGACCGGATCGGCACAAGGCAGCCGGCATCGCTCGCTTCGATGGTGAGGCTCTTGCCGGCCTTCTGGGCGGCCTCGTCGAGCGGGGTCGCCGACATCAGGCGCAGGCTGATGCCATCGGGCCGCTCATCGGCCTCGACGTTCAGAATGACGTTCCGGCCGGGCTGGAGGATCTTGCCGAACTGCTCGACCATTTCGGAAAACCCGATCACGTCGTAGCTACCCGACGGATCGCTGAGGCTGAGCGATAGCATCGGCGTGCCCTTCTTGGTCCGGCGGTCGGCGCGCGTGGCGATGGTGCCGGCGAGGCGGCCGGCGCTGAGGTTGCCCTCCTTCACGCCGTGCTCGAACTGCGCATAGGGCATGATGCGCATGCTCTGGAACAGGCCCTGATAATCGTCGAGCGGATGCGCCGAGATGTGGAAGCCGATGGCCGACCGCTCGCGCTCGAGCCGTTCGGCGAGATCCCAGCCGAGGACGTTCTGCGGCAGGCGAATGGGCTCGGGCACGTCGGACGCAAACATGTCCATGATGCCGTCAGCCTGGTCTGCATTGGTCCGCTGCGCCACCTCGATCACGCTGTCGATGGCCGCGAAGGCCTGCTCGCGGCGTGGCACCAGCGCGTCGAACGCCCCGGCATTGACCAGCACTTCGAGCGTGCGCTTGTTGATGATGCGCGGATCGACGCGCGTCGCGAAATCGGCGAGGTCGCGGAACGGCGTGTCGCCGCGGGCCGCGACGATGTGCTCGGCCACCGCCTGCCCGACGCCCTTGATGGCGCCGATGGCGTAGAAGATCTTGCCGTCGCGCGCGGAAAACACCGCTTCCGACGTGTTGACCGAGGGCGGCACGATGGCGATGCCGTGCTTCTTGGCGTCCTCGCGGAATTCGTTGAGCTTGTCGGTGTTGCCCATGACGTAGGTCATGGAGGCTGCCATGAACTCCTGGAAGTGGTGGGTCTTGAGGTAGGCCGTCTGGTACGTGATGTAGGCGTAGGGCGCCGAGTGCGACTTGTTGAAGCCGTATTCCGCGAACTTGGCGCAGGCATCGAAGATCGTGGTGGCGAGGCCCCTGCCGATCCCCGAATGCGTCTCGGCGCCTTCGAGGAAGCGATCGCGCTGCGCCGCCATCTCGGCCTTGATCTTCTTGCCCATGGCGCGGCGCAGGAGATCGGCTTCCGCCAGCGTGTAGCCCGCCAGCGACTTGGCGATCTGCTGCACCTGCTCCTGATAGGTGATGACGCCGTAGGTGGGCGCGAGGATCGGCTCGAGCAGCGGGTGGAGATATTCGACGTCCTCGTCGCCGCGCTTGCGCGCACAGTAGGTCGGAATGTTCGCCATCGGCCCCGGACGGTAGAGCGCGACCAGCGCGATGAGGTCCTCGAACCGGTCGGGCCGCATGTCGACGAGCGCGCGCCGCATGCCGGGACTTTCCACCTGGAACACCGCCGACACTTCGCCGCGCTGCAGCTTCTCGAAGGTCGGCTTGTCGTCGATTGGAATGTCGGTGAGCGCGAACGGCGTGCCGTTGCGGTTGATCATCTTGGCGGCCTGGTCGAGCACGGTGAGCGTCGTGAGGCCGAGGAAATCGAACTTTACGAGGCCCGCC
>CAYRZM010000186.1:0-13853 GCA_964428685.1 uncultured Devosia sp.
GTCGAGTTCATGCACAATGCGACGCTGCTCCACGACGACGTCGTCGACGACAGCGACATGCGCCGCGGCAAGCCGGCCGCGCGCATGATCTGGGGCAACCCGGCCAGCGTGCTGGTCGGCGATTTCCTCCTCGGCCAGGCCTTCCTGATGATGGTCGAGACCGGCCGGCTCGATGCACTCGGCGTGCTGGCGAAAGCGGCGACAATCATCGCCGAGGGCGAAGTGTTCCAGCTCTCCAAGGCCGGCGATCTGGGCGCCAGCGAGGCCGACTACGACCAGGTGATCCGCGCCAAGACCGCGACGCTGTTCCAGGCGGCGGCGGAAGTCGGCGCCATGGCCGGCGGCGCCGATGACGCCGGCCGCATTGCCCTGCGCGACTACGGCCTCGAGCTTGGAATGGCGTTCCAGCTGGTCGACGACGTGCTCGACTATCGCGGCGAGAGCGGCGCGATGGGCAAGAACGCCGGCGACGATCTGCGCGAGGGCAAGATGACGCTGCCGGTGATCCTCGCGCTCAGGGACGCCGATCCCGCCGAACGCGAGATCGTTGCCGGCGCGCTCGGCAAGCCCGACGCCAGCGAGACTGCGCTCGCCCAGGTGGTCGCGGTGATGAACCACCACGACGCGCTCGGCCGCGCCGTCACCCGCGCCCGCGAGCACGTCGCCCGCGCCCGCGCCGCGCTCGCCCCGCTGCCCCCGGGCGAGATGAAGTCGATTCTCATCGATATCGCCGAGTTCTACGTCAGCCGGGCGTACTAGTGGCAGAAGGGCCGGCGACCGTCGAGCTCGTCACGGCGACGCGCCTCAGCCGCTCCGACTTCGACGCCCAGCCCCTGGGCCGAACGCTTCGCCGTTTCGGCTTTGATACGCGCATCGCGGTGGGCGTTTCTGCCGACAACAGCGAAGGTCTTCCGACGATCTACAACCGCGCCATCGACGCGGACGGCCCCGACATCATCGTCTTTGTCCACGACGACGTCTGGATCGAGGATCTGTTCCTCGCCGATCGCCTCGAGGAGGGCCTCGCCCGCTTCGATGTCGTCGGCATCGCGGGCAACCGCCGGCGCGTCGGCCGGCAGCTAAAATTCTACACGGTGCCCGGTGGCGAGGACCGTCTGGATTTCGGCTACACCAGTGGCCGCCTCGGCATCGGCATGCCGGGCGGCCGGGTGCTCGACCTCGGACCGTCACCGGCAGCGTGCGAGCTGCTCGACGGCCTGTTTATCGCCACGCGGCGTTCGACGCTGCGCCGCGCCGGCGTTCGCTTCGATCCGCGGTTCGATTTCCACTTCTACGACATGGATTTCTGCCGCACGGCGCGGCAGGCAGGGCTTTCCCTCGGCACTTGGCCGATCGTCCTCACCCATCGCAGCTGGGGCGACTACGGCGTGCGCTGGGCCCAAGCGAGCGGGCGCTATCTCGACAAGTGGGGCGACTGACTCCGGCTAGGCGGCGATCAGCGGACTCGCGGCCACCCAGTATTCGGGCCAGCGCTCGCGGAGGTCGTGCGCCGCCTGATGGGCCTGCGCGCTCGAGCCGAAGAGTCCGAACACGGTGGCCCCCGATCCCGACATGCGGGCGAGGATGCAGCCATGGGCGGCGGCGAGGCGCGCGGTCAGCGCGCCGATGGCGGGGACCAGCGTCAGCGCCGGCGCCTCGAGATCGTTGCGCGTCTCGCTGAGCCAGAGCGCGAGCTGCGCCGGGCGCGTCAGCGGATCGCCGAGACCGGGCAGGCCCGGGTTGTCGCGGCGCTCGAGCCGGCGGAACACGTCGGCCGTGGCCACCTGCAGCAGCGGATTGACCAGCACCACATGGAGCGCCGGAAAGCGTTTCAGTGGAACGACGATCTCACCGAGCCCCCGCACCTCGGCCGCGCAGGAATAAAGGCACATCGGCACGTCGGCGCCGAGCGGCAAGGCGAGCGCCAAGAGGTCGGTGAAGCCGATGTCGGTGGCGGCAAGACTCGCGAACAGCCGCAGCGCCGCCGCGGCATCGGCGGAGCCGCCCCCGAGGCCGGCGGCGATGGGGAGGTTCTTGCGCAACGTCAGCGCGAGGCCCTCGGGCAGCGCGCCCGGCCAGCGCGCCCGGAACGCCGCCAGCGCGCGCAGCACGAGGTTATCTGCGGTGCCCGCCAGCGCGCGCGCGAACGGCCCGGTGATGCTGAGCGAGTCCTTGGGCGCGGGAACAGCTTCGAGCTCGTCGCCCACTTCGGCGAAGGCGACGAGCGTTTCGAGCGTGTGGTAGCCATCGGCGCGGCGGCCGGTGACGTGGAGCGCCAGGTTGATCTTGGCCGGCGCCGGCTCGATCCGTGGCTCCACGCGGCGGCCGTTAATTGGCCGGTGCGGAGGGCGCCGCGGCCTGATCACCCGACGCCGCGGGCTCGAGATCGGGCGCGGATTCGCCGTCCTTGGGCGCGGCATCGAGGCCGCCCTTGAGCTTTGGCGCGACCCGCGCCTTCACGTCGCCGTCGGTGTCGAGCGCGTAGGCGACGCTCCACTGGAAATGCGCCTCGAGCTTGCGGCCGACCTTCCAGTAGGCATCGCCCAGATGGTCGTTGATCTCGGGATCGTTGGGACGGAGCGTCGCGGCCTGCTCGAGTTCGGCCACCGCGTCGTCGTAGCGGCCGAGCCGGTAATAGGCCCAGCCGAGGCTGTCGATGATGTAGCCGTCGTTGGGCGTCGCGGCGACGGCCTTCTGGATCATGCCGAGCGCGCGCGTCAGGTTCATGCCTTTGTCGACCCAGCTGTAGCCGAGATAGTTCAGCACCTGCGGCTGGCCCGGATTGAGGTCGAGGGCCTTGAGGAAATCCTTTTCGGCCAGCGGGAACTGGTTCGAGCGCTCATAGGCGATGCCGCGGACGTAGTAGAACCGCCAGTCGCCCGGCGTGTTGCCGCCCGTGATGGCGAGCGCCTTGGTGTAGGCATCCGCTGCGGCGCCGTACTGCTTGTCCGAGCGGTAGAGGTCGCCCAGCACCGAGACGGCATCCACGTCGTTGGGATCGGTGGTGACGATGGCGCCGAGGCGGCGGATGGCTTCGGGACGATCGCCGAGCGCATCGAGATTGTCGGCGATGCGCACCGTCGCCAGCGCCCGCATCGGCGAGCCTTCCGGCATCGAGTCGTAGATCGCGTTGGCCAGCTTGAACTGGTTGGCGCCGTCGTAGAGCTGGCCGATCACCAGCCGGACATTGTCGTTGCGCGGATTGAGGTACTGGGCGAGCCGCATGAGCACGAGCGCGATGTCGTTGCTGCCTTGGCGCGCGAAGGCGACGCCGACGCTGTGGAACATCTCGGCGGCGCCGGCCTGCACGCTGTCGGCGTATAGGCCCGGGCGCTGCTTTTTCGCCAGCGCCTCCTGGACGATGGTCACCATCGGGGAGTCGAGCCCCTGCGCCTCGAAGGCGACGATGGCGTCGATGCCCTTGTCGAACTGGCCGGCATTGCCGAGCATGCGCGCATAGGCCTCGACGACGTCGGCGGTGAACGGGTCGCCGTCATGGGCGTCGGTGATGTATTTGATGGCCTGGTCCTGCCGGCCGGCGACGTCGGCCATGATGGCGCGGTGGAAGACGAGGAACTCTTCGAGCCCGCCCTGCCCGAGCTTGTCGAGCGAGGCGAAGGCGTCGTCGACCTTGCCTTCGCCGGTCAGCGCCCAGGCCTTGAGGATGGCGCCCGTCAGGCCCTCGAACGTGTCCGGGCTCAGCCGGTTGAGGTCGGTGATGGCGGCATCGTAGCGCCGCTCCTTGAGCGCTTCGGTCGCCACGATCAGCCGCGCCATCTCGTTGGTCGGCTCGATCTGGAGGTCGTGCTGCGCCGTGTTCACGGCATCGTCGATCTGGCCGTTGGCGGCATAGGCGGTGAACGCCCGGCTCAGCACTTCCGGATTGTCCCACTGCTCCTGCGCGGCGTCGTGGAAGAACTGCGCGGCGTCCGGTGTGCGCAGCTCGGTCATCGCCTGCTGGCCGGCGAGGTAGGCCCCGGTGACGCTGCCGGCGATTGGCTTCAGCATCGTGTCCTCGGCCACGGCCGGCACCGCGAGGACCATGAGGACAAGCCCTGAGGCGGCGACGAGGCGCGGGACGATGTGCACGAGGAATCCGGTCTCCGGGAGGGGCTGTGGCGCGGTCTTTGGCCCCGAAAGATTGGCGATTTTACGACTGCGCCGCAAGCTTGGCCATTCACGTTGGCGCGCGGCCGGGCGCTACATTCCCGCGTAGTTGGGTCCCGATCCGCCCTCGGGCGGCATCCAGGTGATGTTGCGCGCCGGATCCTTGATGTCGCACGTCTTGCAGTGGACGCAGTTGCCCGGGTTGATGCGGAAGACGGGGTTTCCGCCCGCGTCCACCACCTCGTACACCCCGGCGGGGCAGTAGAGCGGCGCCGGCTCCGCCCCGTAGGTCGGCAGCGTCACCGCCATCGGCACTGCCGGATCGGCGAGCCGCAGATGCACCGGCTGGTCCTCGTCATGGGCAATGTTGGCGAGGAACACCGAGGAGGCGCGGTCGAATGTGGTCTTGCCGTCGGGCCGGTCGTAGCTCCGCACCCCCGTAGCGGTGACGGGCCAGAGCGTATCCGCGTCCGCCTTGCGGTGGCGGAGCGTCCCGAAGGGGCTGAAGCGCAGCAGCGTGTTCGCCCACATGTCGATGCCGCCGAGCAGAACGCCGACCACCGTGCCGAACCGCGACCACAGCGGCTTGACGTTGCGCACCCGGTAGAGCTCGGCGCCCACGGTCTGGGCCAGCCGCGCCCCGAGGCCGTCGAGCCGGTCATGCGCCCGGCCGGCCGCCAGCGCGGCCGCAACCGAGTCGGCCGCCGCGATGCCGGAGCGGATGACCGAATGGATGGCCTTGAGCCGCGGCGCATTCATGAAGCCGGCGGAATCGCCGATTAGGGCGCCGCCGGGGAACACCAGCTCGGGAATCGACTGCCACCCGCCTGAGGTCAGCGCCCGGGCACCATAGCTGAGGCGCGTCGCGCCCTTGAGGAGGCCCGCGATCGCGGGGTGCTGCTTCAACCGCTGGAACTCGCCGAAGGGCGAGAGGGTCGGATTGCGGTAGTCGAGATGGACGACGAGGCCGAGATAAATCCTGCGGTCGCCGGCGTGGTAGCAGAAGCCGCCGCCCGAGGTCGCGTCGTCCAGGGGGAAACCCAGGTAGTGGTCGACCCGGCCGGGTTCGTGCAGCGCTTGCGGGATCTGCCACACCTCCTTGATCCCGAGTCCGAATTTCTGCGGGCCGGACTTCGCATCGAGGCCGAAGCGCGCGATCAGCCGCTTGGCCAGCGAGCCCCGCGCGCCCTCGCCGATCAGCGTGTATTTCGCCCGGATGCCGATGCCCGCGGCGTAGCCCGGCTTGGGCTGTCCGTCGCGGCCCACCCCGAGATCGCCGGTCACGATCCCCGTCACCGATCCGCTGCCGTCGGTGAGCACATCCACCGCGGCAGTCATCGGGAAAATGTCCACACCGAGCGCCTGCGCCTCGGCCCCCAGCCACTGCACCAGATCGCCGAGCGACGTGATCACGCCGCCCTCCGTCTTCATCAGCGGCGGCAGCAGCCAGTTCGGTAGGGTGAAGTCGCGATGGCGGGTGAGGACGTGGAAAGTGTCGCGGGTCACCGCCGGTCCCACCGGCGCGCCCTTGTCGCGCCAGTCCGGCAGCAGTTCGTCCAGCCCGGCCGGGTCCATCACCGCGCCCGAAAGGATGTGTCCGCCGATCTCGGCCGCCTTCTCGACGACCGTGACCGACGTCCCGGGCGATTTCTGCTTGAGCCGGATAGCGGCGGCGAGACCCGCCGGCCCCGCGCCGACGATCACCACCTCCGTGTCGATGTATTCGCGCTCGGCCATCAGGGTTTCCGGGGGAAAGCGGGCGTGACATAACAGAGCCGATGTCCGGAAATCATCCGTTAACTGACGCCGAGGCGCTGGCCGCGCTCGAATGGTACCGCGCCGCCGGGGTCGACATGGCCGTCGGGGACATGCCGGTCGACCGTTTCGCCGCGTCCGCCGCAACGCCGGTCCGGCGGCCGGCGCCCGCCGCCGTGGCCGTACCGCCGCCGGCGCCGCTGGTCACCGACCCGGGCGAGACCCGGGCGATCGCGGCGGCCGCCACCACCCTCGACGCTTTGCGGGCCGCGATGGACGCCTACGACGGCTGTTCGCTCAAGCAACGCGCCACCCAGCTCTGCTTTGCCGATGGCAACCCGGAGGCGCAGATCATGCTGGTGGGCGAAGGCCCGGGCGAGCAGGAGGACAGGCAGGGCAAGCCGTTCGTCGGCCGCGCCGGCCAGCTGCTCGACCGGATGTTCGCTGCCATCGGCCTCGACCGCACGAAGGTCTTCATCGCGAACATGGTCCCCTGGCGTCCGCCAGGAAACCGCAACCCGACGCCCGAGGAGCTCGCGCTCTGCGCCCCCTTCCTCCACCGCCAGGTCGAGCTGGTGAACCCAAGAATCCTGGTGACCCTGGGCAACGTGCCGACGCAGGCGCTGTTCGAGACCAGCCAGGGGATCACCCGGATGCGCGGGCAGTGGAAAACCCTCACCATCAACGGCTGGACCGGCCCGGTGCTGCCGACGCTCCACCCCGCGTTCCTCCTCCGCACGCCCGGCGCCAAGGCGCAGGCCTGGAAGGACATGCTGAGCCTCAGGCAAGCGATCGTTAAGCACGGGATCGCTTAAGAACCGGAGGTGCGCGGCCGGGTTTAGGGGCTGTTGAGACTGATGGCCTAGACCTTGCCACAACCACGAGTCATCCCCGCGAAAGCGGGGATCCCTGTTACGGGGGCCCGTGCCGCGCAACAGAGATTCCCGCTTCCGCGGGAATGACCGGGTGGTAGAGACCGGCATACGAACACATCGAACCCACGCATGTCCTCCGTCCTCAAAATCTACGCGCTGTTCCTGGGCTCGGCCTTCCTGCTGTTCGCGGGCGGGCTGCAGGGGCTGCTGCTGAGCGTGCGCGGCGCGGACGAGCATTTTTCGCTGCTGGCGCTCGGCCTCATCGGCACTGGCTGGTCGGTAGGCTTCATCACCGGTTCGATAACCGTGCCGGTGCTGGTGCAGCGGGTCGGCCACATCCGCGCCTTCTCGATCATGGCCTCGATCGGCACCATCACCATCCTCTGCAACCTGCTGCTCATCAACGACATCGCGTGGATCGTGATGCGCGCCTTCTCCGGCTTCTGCTTTGCCGGCGCCGCGATGATCGTCGAGAGCTGGCTCAACGAGGTTGCAGAGAACAAGAGCCGCGGCACGATCTTTTCGATCTACACCACCATCAACATGACCGCCTCGACGCTCGGCCAGCTGGCGATGTCGGTCACGGGCGTTTCGAGCGCCATCCCCTTCATCGTGGGCGCCATCAGCTTCATCTGCGCCATCATTCCGCCAGCGCTGACCTCGACGCCGCAGCCCAAGCCGCTGGCGAGCGCCAAGCTCGACGTCGTGCTGCTCTACAAGACCTCGCCGCTCGCGGTCATCGCCGCCTTCGCCGTCGGCATGGCCAACGGCACCTTCGGCACGCTGGCGCCGGTCTACGGCCACGACCAGGGGCTCGATGCGAGCGGCATCGCCATCCTCTTTGCGGTCACCGCCGTGCTCGGCGCCATCGCGCAGCTGCCCGCAGGGCGGATCAGCGACCGCATGGACCGCCGCATGGTCATCGTCGTCCTCGGCGGCGTCGCGGCGGCCGTCGGCTTTCTGATGCTGCTGATCGATCCGCAGGGCGGCTGGATCATGTATGGGCTGTTCGGCCTTTACGGCCTCAGCGCCTACCCGATCTACGCGATCGCCGTCGCCCACGCGAACGACTTCGCCAAGAAGGGCGAGTTCGGCCGCGTCGCCGGCGGCATGCTGCTGACCATGGGCTCGGGCCTCGCCATCGGCCCTGCCATCGCGGCGGTGGTGATGAACCTCTACCAGCCGGTCGGCCTCTTCATCGTCACCGCGACCTTCCACGGTGCACTGGCGCTCACCGCGTTCCTCCGCATGAAGGTGCGGCCCGTGCGCGTCGACGGCCGCATCCGCTTCCGCGCGCTCAACCCGGAAAAGGGCATCTCGCCCGGCACGGTCGCTCTTGATCCCCGCTCGGACGCCGCCCAGGAAGACCTGCCGCGCGGCAAGGCGGCCGGCAGCCTCGTCGCCGAAACCGTGGTGACCACGGTCGAGCCTCCGGGGGTCACCATCATCGAGCCCGAGCTGGTCGAAGACGACAACGACAGGAAGGACGACGCCGATGTTCAAGTCCGAGCTTGATCCCAGCAAGGCCTTCACCCCGCTCTCGATCGCGGTGCTCGCCGTGTCCGACACGCGCACGCTCGAAACCGACACCGCGGGCGCGCTGCTCAAGTCGATGATGGAATCGGACGGCCACCGCTGCGCCGCCCGCGCCGTGGTCAAGGACGACATCCAGGCGATCCGCGCGCAGGTGATGGCATGGGTCGCCGATCCCACGATCGACGCCGTCATCACCACCGGTGGAACGGGATTCTCCGGCCGCGACGTGACGCCCGAGGCGCTCGAGCCGCTGTTCGCCAAGCGGATGGAGGGGTTCTCCGTGCTCTTCCATCAATACTCGGCGACGACCGTCGGCACCTCGTCGCTCCAGTCGCGCGCCACCGGCGGCCTCATCGGCACGACCTTCGTCTTCGTGCTCCCCGGCTCGCGCGGCGCCTGCCGCGACGCCTGGGAAGGCATCCTCCGCGCCCAGCTCGACAACCGGCACCTGCCCTGCAACTTCGTCGAGCTGATGCCGCGGCTGGCGGAACGCTAGGCGGCGCGCGGCAGGATCAGCTTGAGATCGGCGGCGATTTCGCGCCGCCGCTCGAGGAGGTCGTAGTCGGACTGCAAGCCGAGAAAGAAGCCCTCGGAGACCCCGAAGTAGCGCGCGAGCCGCAGGTCCGTATCCGCGGTCACCGCCCGCTTGCCCAGAACGATCTCGTTAATCCGCCGCGGCGGCACGCCAATCGCCCGCGCCAACGCATTCTGGCTCAGCGCCATCGGCTTGAGAAACTCCTCGAGCAGGATTTCGCCGGGATGCGGATTGGGCAACCGGTTAGTGGTAGTCGACGATTTCGACATTGCTGGCTCCATTGTCCGACCAGACGAAGCAGATTCGCCACTGGTCGTTAATGCGGATGCTGTGCTGGCCCTCGCGCGCGCCGCGGAGCGCCTCGAGACGGTTGGCGGGCGGGATGCGCAAGTCGGCGAGCACGCGCGCCTGGTTCAACATGCGCAGCTTCCGCAGCGCGACGCTCTGGATGTCGGCAGGCAGCCGGCGGCTGCGCTGGCCGGACCAGATCAGTTCGGTCTCGCGTGAGGCGAAGGCGGTGATCACACCCAATTATAACGCCGCTCGTTATATAACGCAACACGTCATGCAACGCAAATCTCCGCCCGGCGTTCTCCCCGCAAAGGAGACCCCGCCATGATCCGCAAGCTCAAATCCGGCGAGTACCGGCTCTATTCCCGCAAGACCGATCCCAAGACCGGCAAGCGCAAGAATCTGGGCACGTTTTCCGACCGCGCCGCGGCCGAGAAGCACGAGCGGGAAGTCCAGTATTTCAAGCGCCATTAGCCCAGCGCCGAAGAATCGGGAGTTATATACTTGACTGAACGGCGGCGATGCCCTATGTAGGATGCATAGGAGCAACGCTATGGCCGACCTGACAAATCCGATCTTCTCCGACGAGACCAAAGCGCGGGAGCACTTTGAGGCAATCCGCTGGCCGGATGGCGCTTACTGCCCGTTCTGCGGCCAGTTCGAGACCGTGAAGAAACTCGGCGGCACGTCGATGGGGCCGGGCTGGTATCACTGCTCCGATTGCCGCCGCAAGTTCACCCCGCTGGTCGGCACGGTGATGGAACGCTCGCATATCCCGCTCACGAAATGGCTTCTGGCTACGCACCTGATGTGTGCCAGCAAAAAGGGCGTTAGCGCCCATCAGTTGCACCGCATGTTGGGGATTACCTACAAATCGGCATGGTTCATGGCGATGCGCATTCGCGAGTCCATGCGCGACACCAAGCTTGAGGATCAGGAGCCGATTGGCGGTAAGGGCAAGGTCGTCGAGGCCGATGAAACCTATGTCGGCGGCAAAGAGACCAATAAGCCGCTCAGCAAGCGCTCGGGCGGCAAGAACTACGGCGGCAAGGGCAAGGAAGCCGTGTTCTCAATCGTCGAGCGTGGTGGCCGGGTGCGGTCGGAGCATCTTCCCAAGGTCACCGCTGCCACGCTGCGCCCGATCCTGCGCGCTCAGGTCCATGAGGGCACGCGCCTGATGACGGATGACAGCGGCGTCTATCGCGCCGTGCATCGCGATTTCCCGCATGAGACGGTCAACCACTCAATCGACGAATACGTGCGCGGCGACGTGCATACGAACACCATCGAAAGCTACTTCGCGATCCTGAAACGGTCGGTCTATGGGACTTACCACCACGTCAGCCAGCAGCACTTGAAGCGGTATCTCGGCGAAGCCGATTTCCGCTACAACGAGCGCACCGCCCTTGGCGTTGATGACGCCATGCGGGCGGTCAAGGCGATGGCTGGCAGTGTCGGCAAGCGCGTGACCTATCAAGAAACTAACCGAGCCGCAGGCTAAGACGCCGGGGCGCATTTGGCCCGGTCGCGGTCCTGCCAATCCAGCGCAGCTAGAGTTTGATTTTGGCGCCAACTCTGACTCAAAAAGGCTACGCCGCGACTGAGTCAGGTCGAAATCGCTTCAAGTTGTACGCGTGCACCGCGTACAAAATTTTTTGATGGATTGTCAACACCAAGGGTGTTTCATACGTCATAGCGGTAACCGCTACTACGAAGGCGCTCGGATATGCCTGCGACACCCTCGACGGCAGACATCGAAAAGGCCCTCTTCAAGCTTCTGACCGACGAGTTTGAGAACGTCACGATTGTGACCGTAAAGGTCCTCAATCGGATTGATCGCGACGACGACATCAAGCTCGACATTCAGGTTGTCTTTGAGGGCAAACCTCAGGACCTCGACGCTCGCAAGGTCGCCGGGGCGGTTCGTCACGTCCGCCCGGAACTCGCAAAGCTAGGTGAAACTGCATTCCCGATCTTCTCTTTCATCACAAAGGGAGATGCTGGGGGCTTTGTACCCGCCTGATCTCATCAAGACCGCTAGAGAATTGGTTGCCGCGAACCGGGGAAAGCCGCGACAGGCGAACCTGCATCGCGCGACAAGTACGGCATACTATGCCCTATTCCATACACTGGCGCGCTCTTGTGCAGACTTACTAGTCGGCACCGTAGGTTCAAAGAGAAGCAATCCGGCTTGGCGGCAGGTGTACCGCGCGCTCAACCACGGGAAAGCGAAAGACAGGTGCAAGAAGGCGGCCGAATTGGCCTTCCCACAAGGCATTTAGGACTTTGCCAACATGCTCATTACGATGCAGGCGAAGCGGCACGATGCCGACTACAATCCTGACCACAAGGCTTTCAAATCAGCTGTCATTGCTGACATCGAAGCCGTGGAAAGCGCGATGGCGGATTACGACGCCTCCGACATCAAAGATCGCCGTGCCTTTGCTATTTGGATACTTTTGGAGGATCGGAAGAGTTAGCCTGCTTAGTGGCTCGACTCTTTGGCCTCTCAGCGTGAGGCTTGGGCGGGGTTAGCACCATGCGCCTGAGCGTCTCGTCGCGCCGCTTGGCTGCTTCAGCTGGGGGATATTGGTCGTTGCCTGTGTCGCGTGAGGTCATCAGTCCGGCCCTGCTTCGCTTTCCTCGCCATGCAAATCTTATCGGCGAGATGGTGATCGGTTATACCGACTTGGAGATTACCTTCTGCCACGCCGCCGGATTGATCGTGAACCTCAAGTTCGAGGTTCTGCACGCAGCAGAGAACATCATCTCAGAGATCGGCAAACTCAAGGTCATCAACGCCCTGGCTCGCAACGCTTTCAAAAAGGCTGGCTTGGAGCAAGAGTTCAGGACCGCCTACAACATGATGTCCACATGCGCGACGATCCGTAACCGCTACGCGCACGCCCAATGGGTCGATCATTGGAAGCGCTTCTACTACGTCGAAGGGAAGGGCGTGTTTGAAAAGCCTGATGACGACCTTCCGAAAGAACTCCTCACGCTGCCGATCTTGCGCGAGCAGCGAGCCTATTTCGTAGAGACGCGAAGATGGGTCGTGTGGTTGGAGATGACGATTCTGGCACGTGACGCGGCGTTGGAACGAACCCGTCAAACGGGTCATCTTCACTCCCCTCAGGAGTGGACAAAACCGAAAACATTGCCCCCGCCACGTAATCACGCTCCAGCTCCGAAAGAGGCACGCGGCAAAGCGAAAAAAGCTCCGCCGTCATGGCCTCCAAGGCAGCGTCCAACAGCGCGTCCGTAACTCCGTCAATTTCATCGCATCGGCCTGTCTCTGGCCCTGTAGATTTCATCGGGTGTTCAGTCAAGTATATAACTCCCGAAGAATCTATCCATGTCGGTTTGTTCTTGTTCTGTTCTCATTGCCGGCGTAGGTTGCCCGCCCGTTTAACGCTCGGGCGATTCGCCCCGAGAGGCAGCAGATGGCCATCCACACCACGGCTCCGTCCTTCGAGCAGCTCGAGAAACTGAAGGACACGCGCGACGCCGACCTGATCAGCCGACCGATGCTCGATCCCAAGCGCAACCGCGGGCGCGGCGCGCAGACCAACAAGGAGAGCCGGTTCGACAAAGAGAGCCGCGTCGCCTTCGACGACGGCTGGGGCCAGATCGAGGACCTCAAGCCATTCGAGACGGTCGAGCACATCGAGCGGGCGCGCTCGATCATCACCCGCAACGAAAGTCCCGACATCGGCTTCGACCGCTCGATCAACGCCTATCGCGGCTGCGAGCATGGCTGCTCGTATTGGTTCGCGCGGCCGAGCCACGCCTATCTCGGCCATTCGGCGGGGCTCGATTTCGAGCAGCAGATCTATGTGAAGGTCAACGCGGTCGAGCAGCTTCGCCGCGAGCTCGCGGACAAGAAGTACAAGCCCAAGCCAATCGCCATGGGCACCAACACCGACCCCTACCAGCCGGCCGAGCGCACCCACAAGCTGACGCGCGGCATCCTCGAAGTGATGCTCGAGACAAAGCACCCGGTGACCATCAACACCAAGTCGGCGTTGGTGGTGCGCGACCTCGACATCCTCACCGAGCTCGCAAAGCTCGGGCTGACCCATGTGGCGCTCTCGGTCACCAGCATGGACCACATCCTCAGCCGCAAGATGGAGCCGCGCGCCTCGACGCCGGAGAAGCGGCTCGAAGCCATCCGCCTGCTGTCGGCGGCGGGCGTGCCCACGGCCGTCATGGCGGCGCCGATGATCCCCGCCATCAACGACATGGAGATGGAACGCATCCTCGATGCCGGCAAAGCGCAGGGCGCGCTCAGCGCCGGCATGACGCTGCTCAGGCTCCCCGGCGAGGTGCGCGAAATTTTCCGGGAGTGGCTGCTGCGCTATTACCCCGACCGGGTGAAGCACGTCATGACGCTGGTGCGCGACACCCGCGGCGGCAAGGACTACAACGCCGCCTGGGGCGAGCGCCACGCCGGCGAAGGCGCATATGCGACGCTCATGTGGCAGCGGCTCGAAAGGGCCCGTGAGCGTTTCGGCCTCGACCAGAAGTTTCCGGCCCTGCGGGTCGATCTGTTCACGCCGCCCAAGGTCGACGACGGCCAGCTCGAGCTCTTCTGAAACGCCGCTCTAGCTCTGCGCGGCGAGCCGCGTCGGCAGCAGCTCGCCGGCGCGGTCGAGCACCGGATAGGCGGCGGCCGCGACGATCAGCGAATTGATGAGCTTCATGTCGCGCAAGAGGTCGAGGTGGATGGCGCTGCCCATGGCCTTGGTCGCATG
>CAYRZM010000187.1:0-2917 GCA_964428685.1 uncultured Devosia sp.
GCCGAATAGAGCTGGCTGCCCGAGGCGCGCGGCGTCACGTTCAGCGGTTCGGCGAGCGCCTGGTCGTGGTCGGCCTTGGTGATGTAGCCGTTGGCCAGCATCTGATCGAGCACGTAGTTCCGCCGTTCGATCGCTGCCTGCGGGTGCTTGAACGGGTGGTAGTTGTTCGGCCCCTTGGGCAGGCCGGCGAGATAGGCCATCTCGCTCAGATCGAGCTGGTAGAGCGCCTTGTCGAAATAGTTGAGCGCCGCTGCGGCCACCCCGTACGAGTTGAGGCCGAGGAAGATTTCGTTGAGGTAGAGCTCGAGAATTTTGTCCTTGCTGAAGGTGCTGTCGATCCTCAGCGCCAGGATCGCTTCCTGGATTTTGCGGTCCCAGGTCTGCTCCGAGCTCAACAGGAAGTTCTTGGCCACCTGCTGGGTGATGGTCGAGCCGCCGCCCTGGATGGAGTCGTCGCCGTTGGCGCGGGCCACGAGGTTGTCACGGATGGCGCGGACGATGCCGTCGATCGAGATGCCGTGGTGGTTGTAGAAGTCCTTGTCCTCGGCCGAGATGAAGGCGTGGATGAGGAGCGGCGGGATCGTCTCGATCGGTTGGAACAGCCGGCGCTCGCGTGCATATTCCGCCAGCAGCGTGCCGTCGGCGGCATGGACGCGCGTGGTCACCGCCGGCTGGTAGTCCTTGAGGACGGTGTAGTCCGGCAGGTTGGCGGCGACCTGGTTGAGATAGACCGCGGCGACCGCGAGGCCGGCCAGGGCGCAGAAAATGCCGAAGCCGAACAGCCAGCCTAGGATTCGGAACATCGGGTCTCCGGCGTCTCGCCCACGCGGCGCAGGAGCGGCGCCGGATGAAGCGGTGCATTCAGATCAGACAAGGGCGGAAATATGGACAACGGGGCCCGCCTCCCCGTCTCGTGACCGGCCTCTAGCCGAGCGTTGCGGGGATGTCACTCCCTCATCCGCCTTCTCCCAGATCGGCGAAGTAGGATGAGATGCCGGCCGAGATGGCGTCGACCATCTTGTTGCGCCAGTCGGCGTCCTCGAGATTGGCGATGTCGGCGCTGTTGCTCAAAAACCCGAGCTCGATCAGCATCGAGGGCACGTCGGGGGCCTGCAGCACGAAGAAGTCCGCCTGCCGCACCGGGAAGCGTCGCAGCGCGACGCTCGGCTCCATCGCCTTCACCATGTCCTCGGCCGCCAGATAGGCGCGCTGCCGCGCCTGCCGGCGCATGAGATCGACGAGGATGTCGACGACGGCGGGCTTGGTCTCCGGCGTCACATAGCCGGCGACGATGTCGGCGCGGTTCTCGCCGTCGGCCAGCACCTTGTCGAGAATGTCGGTCGCTTTCTCGTCACGGGTGTAGATCGAGGCGCCGCGCACGTCGGGTGCCTGGAACGTGTCGGCGTGAAGCGAGATGAAGAGGTCGGCCTTGTTCTGCCGCGCGAGGGTCACCCGGTCGTTGAGCGTCAAATACGTGTCGTCGTCGCGCGTCAGCGCCACGTCGAACCGGCCCGACTTCACCAGGAGGTCGCGCAGCTGCAGCGCGAAGGCGAGCGTGATGTCCTTCTCGTGGTCGCCGTTCGGCGCCGTGGCGCCGTTGTCGACGCCGCCGTGGCCGGGGTCGAGCACGATCAGCGGTTTGCTGAGCGACGGCGGCGCGTTGGCGACGGGCGCGGGAGCGGCCGCGCTGCTCGCGGGCTCGCTCGAGGATTCGGGCGGCGGCGCCTCGCTGGTGTCGCTCGGCTGCACGGCGGACTCCTCGGCCGCCGACGGCAGCGTCCGCGCCAGCGCGTTGGCGAGATCGGACGCGGCGTGCGCGTCGAAGTCGGTCTGCGTCGTCGGGATCAGGTCGACCACCAGCCGCGCCGGCTGGTCGGCCACCTTGTCGAGCACATAGGCCTGCTGCACGACGGCGGGCATCGTCAGCGTCAGCTCCGCCCGCGCCCGCCCGTCCTCCGCTTCGGCCAGCGAATAGCCCGAGACCATGCCGCTGCCCGCGAGCGGCTGCGGCGCGCCGTCGGCGACGGATGTCGCCTTGACGTCGATCGCGATCCGCATCGGGTCGGCCAGCGAGACCATGGCGAATTCGGTGGGGGCCGAGAGGTCGAGGATCAGCCGGGCCCGCTGCGGCGTGGTCGACACGCGGGCCGCGAGGATGTCGGGCAGCGCGTCCTGCGCGATGGCCGCGCCCAGCCCCATGGCCAAGAGCGCGACGCCCGCAAGCATTCGCAGCCCCGCGCGCTTCGCCCGCGCGGACGCCAGAGCATTGAACACCGGGCCTCGGCTCCCCAAATCGGCGAAGGTCAGCATGCCGCTCGTCTTTAGGCGATTCTGCGGCGTCTGGCGGCGCCTGCGCACTCCGGGACCCGCGTTAAGCTCATGGTTTCGTTACCGGCCGAGTTTTCGGTTGCCAACCGGCGACGAGGGTCCTACACGCAGAAGAGCGAGGCGGACTGTCGCCCGAGCCCGGCTTTGGCGGCATCGGCCGTTCCCGGAAATCGTGGCGGCAGAGGGACTTGCGGCGAGATGCCGAAGTCCCGGATGCGGCAAATTCCGCCGCCTCGACGAGTTTTCGGCCCCGTTTGGGCCGAGCGGCGCGCCGGTTACGGCCGCCACATAGGAAGAGGTCGGATGACCGCAGGGTCGACAAAACCTGACGCAACATTGGCTGTCCGTTGCGCTTTTGTCATTGCTCGCCCGTCCGTTGCCGGCCTCGCCACTTCCCGCGGCGCGTCTCGCGCCGTTTCCCGCAAACCTTTGGCCGCGCATGGCGCCCCGCAGGGGAGACCGGTTCGCCGGCTCCGGCGCGTGGGCGCGCGACGGCCTGGAGCACCTTTTTATGGCTACCAAGAGAATGCTGGTGGATGGCATCCACCCGGAAGAGACCCGTATTGTCGTCACCAACGGCAGCCGGCTT
>CAYRZM010000188.1:0-4366 GCA_964428685.1 uncultured Devosia sp.
CGCCAGCACGTCGTGCCGCAAATCCTCGGTGCGCATGGCGCGGCCGGTGCGCATGCGCGCGTCGTGGCGGTTGACGCCGATGAGGCGGATCGGCGCGCCGTTGACGAGGAGCTGGTTGCCCACGACCGCGACGCGGCGGAAACCGATGCGGCGCCGGTAGCGGGCGGGGCGTCCGTCGCCGACCTGCAGAACCATCTCGAGGTCGTAGAGGCGCGGCATCTCGGCAGACCACGGCGCGACATCGGGCACGGCGAGCACGGCGGTGCGGCGGATGCTCCCCGCCGCCGGCGCGTCGCCTGTGAGCGTGGTCCGGTGCAGCAGGCGTTCGCCGTCGCGCACCGAGAGCTCGAGCCGGTAGGATTCGTCCTTTGCGTCGAGATTGATGACGTCGGCACCGATGGTGAGCGTGCCCGCGCCATCGGCCGGGTTCCAGTCGGCGCAAAGATCCAGCCCACCGATATGCAGCTTCGGCACGTGGAACAGCCGGACCTCGCGCCAGAGGCCGAGGAGCGACGTGTGCGCATACCAGCTCATGTAGTCGAGCACCGCATGCGGCGTGGCTTCGGTGAGAACGATGGTGAGCGCGTTGTCGCCGGGGTGCGCCTGCGCCGTGATGTCGACGTCGAACGAAGTGGCGCCGGCCGAATGCGTGGCGGCATAGGTGCCGTTGACGAACACCTCGGCGCGGCCATAGGCGCCGTCGAACCGGAGGAACAGGGCATCGCCGGCCCAGTCCGCGGGAATGGAAACGGTCCGGCGCAGCGTCCCCACGCCGGCATCGGGGATGAGCCCGTCGAAGGCGACGTGCCCCGGCACGCGCGTCGGCCGGGCCTTCGCCCAGCCGGCTTCGGCGGGGTCGACGTGCCGGCCCGGCGCAAAGCGCCATTCCCCCGCAAGATCGATCCGCTCCGACGGGGGCGGCAGCTCGCGGAGGCCCCGCGCCAGCGCCCGTGTGTCGATGCGGCGGGTCGCGGTCGCGCCGTCGACCGCCGCCGTGACCGTGAGCTCGCGCGCCTGCCCCTGCGGCACGCCGTTGCCGAGCGCCATCCGGAACACGCCGTGCGCGTCAGTACTGCCGCTGAGCCGGCCGCCGTCCCAGGCGACGTCAACGGTGACTTCCGGAATGCCGTTATAGGCAGCATCGGAGACGGTGCCGATCAAGCCGCCGCGCGAGTCACCGACCACCGTGAGGATTGGCGGCACCGGGGCCGAGGCATAGAGCCTCAGTTCCGAGACCATCGCGTCCGGGCCGGCGCGGCGGACGATGCCGATGTCGAGCGCCCCCGACTGGACCGCCGATTTCGGAACCGCCAGCCGGACCGCCGTCGCCCCGCCGGGGGCGAGATCGACGACCGCCAGCTCGGCGCCGCCCGCCGTCAGCACCATGGTCCGCCGCTGCGAGCGCTCGCAGGCGAACGTCGCTTCGATTTCGTACGTGGTGGCGGGATCGAGTCCCTCGTAGCGGGCGCGCACCGCTTCGGGGTCCCAGGCATGATAGCGGAGCGTGTCGCGGCCGAGCGCGGTGGGATCGATCTCCCGCGCCGGGACCAGACGCTTGGCCGGCGTGCGCATGTTCGGGCCCTGAAGCTCGAGGCCGCACTGATCCAATGCGATCAGGTACTGGCACCGGCTGTCCGACACGCGGCCCCTCCTCCGGGCGGGCCACGACCGTGGCCCCCCTGTCTCCGGCAGAACATTGCTCCAGCGCCGCCGGCGGCGGCGCCGCGGAGGTGCCGACCTGCCGGTCCTCTCGGGAAAAAACGTCGCACCCCGGGATGGGGCCAGCAAGAACCAGTGGTTGCAGAGTTGTTGGGGCCAGTCGCCTTTTGCGGGGGTCCAGTTCAGACTGTCACAAATCTCGGCAACGGCCTCTTGCGACACGGATTCTCACTGGCCGGTGGTGACCTTGGTGGCATTGAGGAACTGGGCCGGAACGAAGCCGCGCGCGATCGCGAGCGGCACCTGCAGCAGCTGGATCGGGACGATGTCGAGAACCGGCCGCACGGCCGGGTCGCACACGGGGAGAGCGACCACGCGCTGCGCAGCGTGCGGCGGCGGCGCGCCGGTCCCCACCCACAGCACCTTGCCGCCGAGCTTCAGGATGGTATCGGCCACGGCGCGGTCGAGCGCCGCGTTGGCGGCGTCGGGGCTCTCGAAGACGATCGCGCGGAAGCCCGCGCGCACCAGCTCGATGGGGCCGTGCCGGAACTGTCCGCCGGAGTAGGCGGGGCAGACCAGCTTCGATGCTTCGTTGGTGAGGAGCGCCCCCATCCAGGCCGTCGCAAGACCAGCACCGCGGCCGATGAAGGCGATGGGCGCGTCGGCGCCGAGAAAGTCCGCGAGCTCCGCCGCGCCGTCGCGCCAGGTCGGCAGTGCTAGTCCGATGGCCTGCGCCACGTCGGCGACGGCGGCGGCGGGCGCCTCGAGCGGCTCCGCCAGCAGCGCCGATGTGAGCAGCGCCAGCGCGGCGAGGCCGGCGGTGTAGGTCTTGGTGGAGGCGGTGCGCTCCGGACCCGCATTTGTGCGCACGCTGATGTCGGCCCAGTCCGCGAGCGTGTTGCGCCCCGCGCTGGTGACGGCAATGGCGAGGCGCGGCCGCTGACCCGACTGGCACAGCCGGACCAGCTCGCCGCTTTCGCCCGACTGCGACACCGCGACCAGCAGCGTGCGCTCGTCGACGATTTCGGGCGCCTGCTGGATGAGCTCGGAACAGTCCCAAAGCGACACCGGCACCGGCATCCTGCGGCTCAGCGCGAGCAGCATGGGGTAGAGCGAGTGGTGCGAGCCGCCCATGCCGGTGAGCACGATCTTGCCGATCGCGCCCGTTTCGATCATCGGGCGGAGGCGCGAGAGATCCGCCGCATGATCGGCCGCGAAGGATTGCGCGAGCGCCGCGAGGATGCGCGGCTGCTCGAAGATTTCCCCGAGATAGCCCTCGCTCATGCGCGCGCCTCCTTTCGGCCGAAGAACAGCGTGGCGGCGCCGCGCGACGCCGCACGCTCGAAATCGGCGGAGAAGTAGATCGTGTGCGGACCCGGCCGGTTCTTGATCCGCCCCTCTTCCGCCGCGCTCAGCATGGCGGCTTCGAGGTAGGGGCGGAACCGGCTCATGCCGCCGCCGATGCCGATGACCTCGGGCGCGAAGGCATTGATGTAGGAGGCCATGCCCATGCCCAGCCACCGCCCGATCTCGGCCAAGAGCGCCAGCGTGCCGCGATCGCCCGCCGCCGCGGCGTGGGCGACGTCGGCGCCGCTGATGGTGGACCCACGCACCAGGGGCGATTCCGGATGCCGCTCCGCGAGCTCGGCCGCCATCTCGTCGAGCGCAACGCCCGAGGCGACGGATTCGAGGCAGCCGCGGCAGCCCAGACGGCAGGCGCGCGTGCCGGCGGAATCGACGATGATGTGGCCGGCATCGCCGAGCGTTCCGCCCACGACCCCGACCGGCGCGCCCTTGTCGAGCAGCGCCACGCCGATGCCGGTGCCGAGCGTGAGCATCATGAACCGCGCCGCGCTGCGCGACGGACCGAACGACCACTCGCCGAGCGCGGCAAGGTTGGCGTCGTTCTCGAGCAGCACGGGGAAGCCGAGCCGGTCCTCGAAGTGGCCCGCAAGATCGATCTCGTCGAGCACCGGCACATTGCTGTTGCGCGAGCCGCGCCGGTCGGGCGCAAGAAAGCCCGGAACGCCGATGGCGGTGCCGATGACGCGGCCCGACTGGGCGGCGCCGAAATCGCGCAGCGCCTCGGCCTGACGGCCGATGGCGTCGAGCAGCCCCGGCCGGTCGAAGCGCGGCACCTCGTCGACGACCGCGGTGTGGAGTTCGTCCGCCTGCGCGTTGGTGAGCGCCAGCTTGACGCTGCCGCCGCCCACATCGACGGCGATGACGAGTTCATTGCCTTGCGCGTCCATGTCCGCTTTTAGGCTCCGGCGGCCGCCAACTCCAACACGAACCGCAGCACCACCGTGCCGCCCCACCACATCGGGAAGTTGGTCCCCCACTTGTTGTTGTGGAGATTGAAGCGGATGCCGGCCGAGAGCGACGGCGGCGCGGGATTGAAGGCCATGAACGGCCAGTCGAGCGGGCCGACCAGCGGCGTATCGAGCGGCGAGAGCGTGAACCTCACCTTCCCGGCCTGGCCCGAGACGGCCTCGACCGCCTGCAGCTGGCCGCCGCCGCGCGGCGCGGTGCCCTCGGGGTCGAGCCACGCCCCCATCTTCCGGTAGCGCCAGCCCGATGCGCCGCGTGGGGCAAAGCTCAAAAAGCTCGCCTCGGGCATGCGGTTGGCCGGCTTGTCCCGGAGGATCAGCGACAGGAGCAGCCGGTGCTCATCCTGCGGCGCGAGCACGAGCTCGACCGCGCGCGG